>NZ_JBBATX010000021.1:0-30303 GCF_040398505.1 Sphingomonas sp.
TGGCGATCCTGATCGTCGTGGCGTTGCTGCTGCGACGCCCGCCGTGGAACTGGCGTCCGCTGCTCGTCGTCGCGGTGATCGAGGCGATCAACGATATCTACGATATGCGGTCGCTTGGCATTCGCCCCAACCACGAAAGCGCGCTCCCCGATAGCATCCATGATTTTGTGCTGACGATGCTGTGGCCTGTGGTGATCGCGCTGACCTGGCCGCTGTTTCGCCGCTTCCTCGCCAAGCGCGAGCAATAGCATCGCCGTTCCATGAAAGCGCCTGCGAGAGAGCCTTAACCAATTCGCGTTAGACCCGTGCTCGTCCACGAAAACGGGTTCGAAAACGCATGAAGGGTATCATTCTGGCCGGTGGCGCGGGGACGCGGCTGTATCCGGCGACGCTCGCGCTGTCGAAGCAATTGCTGCCGGTGTTCGACAAGCCGATGATCTATTACCCGCTGTCGGTGCTGATGCTCGCGGGCATTCGCGATATCCTGATCATTTCCACGCCGCGCGACTTGCCGATGTTTCAGTTGCTGCTCGGCGATGGCTCGGCGTTCGGGATTGCGCTGTCCTACATAGAACAGCCCGAGCCCGGCGGCTTGCCGCAGGCCTTCCTCTTGGGTGCCGACTTTCTCGACGGCGAGGCGTGCGCGCTGATCTTGGGCGACAACATCTATCATGGCGACGGTCTCGGCGCGAAGTGCCGCGCGGCGGCGCTGGCGGCAGAGCAGGGCGGGGCGACCGTGTTCGCCTATCAGGTCGATGATCCCGAACGGTACGGCGTGGTGTCGTTCGATCCGGAGAGCGGGCTGGCGACCGGAATTGAGGAAAAGCCCCTCGCGCCGCAATCGAACTGGGCGGTGACCGGCCTGTATTTCTGTGACGCGAGCGTGGTCGAGATCGCGCGCGGCCTTACCCCCTCGGCGCGCGGCGAGGTTGAAATCGTCGATGTTCTCAAGGCCTATATGGCGCGCGATGCGCTATCGGTCGGGCGGCTCGGGCGCGGTTATGCGTGGCTCGACACCGGCACGCACGATTCGCTGCACGACGCGTCGTCGTTCGTACGCACGATTGAGCGGCGGCAGGGGATCAAGATTGCATGTCCGGAAGAGATCGCGCTTGATCTCGGCTGGCTGAATGCCGGGCAAGTGACGGCGCGCGCCGATATTATGGGCACGACCGACTATGCGCGGTATCTGCGCACTTGCGCCAAGGCGGCGGCATGAGCGCGGTCGTATCGCTTGATGCGGCGAAGCCCGAACGCTGCGTCTTGGTGACTGGCGGGGCCGGGTTCATCGGTTCGGCGGTGTGCCGTCCCCTCGTTGGCGGCGGGACGCCGTCATCAACCTCGACAAGCTGACCTATGCCGGTTCACTGTCGGCGCTCGCCGAGATCGCCGGGTCACCGCATTATCGCTTCGTCCAGGGAGACATTGCCGACCGTGCGTTGGTTGCGCGGTTGCTCGCCGAGGAACGTGTCGATGCAGTGATGCACTTGGCGGCGGAGAGCCATGTCGATCGCTCGATCGATGGACCGGCGGTGTTCATTGAAACCAATATTACCGGCACTTTTCACTTGCTCGAAGTCGCACTCGACCACTGGCGCGGCCTCGACGGTGCGGCCAAAGAGCGATTTCGGTTCCACCACATCTCGACCGATGAAGTGTTCGGCGACCTACCCTTCGATTCGTCCAAATTTGACGAGCAATCACCGTATTGCCCGTCATCGCCTTACTCGGCGTCGAAAGCGGCGTCCGATCATCTCGTTCGCGCGTGGCATCACACGTTCGGGCTGCCGGTCGTGCTGTCGAACTGCAGTAACAATTACGGCCCGCATCAATTCCCCGAAAAGCTGATCCCGCTGACAATCACGCGCGCGGCGGCGGGGCTGAGCTTGCCGGTGTACGGCACGGGCGAGAATGTGCGCGACTGGTTGCATGTCGAGGATCATGCGCGTGCGCTGGACGCGGTCATGACGCGCGGTGCGGTTGGTGAAACTTATGTTATTGGCGGACGGGCCGAGCATAGCAACATCGCCGTGGTCGCGATGATCTGCGATCTGCTCGACGTGAAAATGCCGCTCGCAAACGGCAAACGTCGCCGCTCGCTGATCAACTTTGTTACCGACCGACCCGGCCATGATCGCCGCTATGCGATCGATCCGACGCGAATCGAGCACGATCTCGGGTGGCGCGCGGAGATTGGCTTTGCTGCGGGATTGGCGGCGACGATTGACTGGTATCTGGCTGACCGCGCTGCGCAACCGATCGCCGTCCCGCTGGCCGGGTGAGCGTTGGGCTGACGCTTGATCGAGACGGTATTAGCGCTCTCGGACCCATAACCTATGCCGTCCGCTTCGCGCGAAGGTGAGAAGCCGTGGTGGGCTCGCCCGCTCGGTTTTGCGACTTGGCGCGAAACGAACAGCCGATTTCTATCAACCCGATCACCGACGAGCTTTCCCAGTTCGCGCGACAAGAAAAAGGGGCCGAACTTGCGTCCGACCCCTCTTTAAACTTTGTTTGCCAGAAGCCCGAAGACTAGGGGCTAACTGCCTTGGTGCTGCTGTTGCTGGTTGCTGCAACAACGCCGCCAGCAACCGCAAGAACTGCGAGGCCGCCGATGATGTAACCGTTCGAACCAATGCCGCCGCCTTCGCCGGCACCGGACGTGTCGTCCTGCGCTGCGGTGAACGACTGCGGTGCTGCGCAAGCCGACGTTCCGACCGACAGGATCGACGTTGGCTTGAGCGAGACGTTGCAGCCTTGCATTGCGACCTTAGCCGACGAACCGCGGGTGATGACCCGATCGCCAACGAAAAGCGACTGGCCAGCGCGCGCTGTAAGAAGCTTGCCGTCACGTGCCACAACAGTACCCTGCGAGGCTGCGGTCAGCGTGCCGACGGATTGCTCGGAAGCCGCAAACAGCGGTGCCGAAAGGCTCACCATAACCATGGCGGCGGTTACCCGCGAAAATTTCATTTCAGTCTCCCTTGAACCCGTTTGGCGGTGCTCGGTGATGGGTGTACCCACGAGCGGTGTTTTTGTCTACCCTCAAATCGTTCGCGCTTGCACAAAAAACCTGAGTGAGATGCCGAAACGCCACACCCTGTTTTTGGTTGCACGCAAGGCGTGGGGCATTGGGGAAAAGGTCCTAGCGCACAGCCGTCAGATACTTGCGGGCGGTCCCCTCGAGGCACACCGCGGTGAGGACGCCAGTGGCATAAGCACCGGTATCGATTCCGATCCGATTTGGCTGCTCGTCGGGGCCATCGGTGATCGTGTGGCCGTGAACCACGACGAACGGATGGACGGCGGTGCTGTCCAGAAAGCCTTCGCGAATCCAGCGCAAATCGGCGATTTTCTGCTGTTCGAGTGGGGTGCCGGGGCGGATGCCGGCGTGGACAAACAGATAATCGCCGAAGCGAAAGCTATCGATGAACGATTCGACGAAGCTGAGGTCGGACGGCGGCATCGCCGCGCGGATTTCGGCGGCGGCAGCCGACGCCGAAAGCGTTGCAAGGCGTCCTACCTCGACACCGTAGCTTTGCGCGAATTCATACCCGCCAAAACTCATCCAGTCCCACACGCGCTCGGGGTCGTCGCCCAGCACGCGCAGCAACATCTCCTCATGATTGCCCATCACGAACACCGGGTTGGGCAAATTCGCGCGGATCGACTGAAGCAGCTGCAGCACGCCGCGCGACTCCGGGCCCCGGTCGATCAAATCACCCAGAAACACGACGAATTCGCGCGCACACGGTCGTGCCTGACTGTCGGCATCGATCTGTTCGAGCAAATCGCGCAGCAGATCGAGTCGCCCATGAACGTCGCCGATCGCATAGACGCGGGCCCCCGGTGGGCCACTGGGCGGCGGGGCGGGTTTCGGTGTTTTTCTGAACAGTCCCACGGTCGTTTCCAAATCGTCCGGCAACGGCCGGGCGCACTTGCGCTTATCGCGCTGCGGTATCCCCGCTGACGGCATCGAGCAAGTGCAGCCAGCGTGCCAGCGCGTGCGCGCGGGTATAGCCGCTGTCCAGCAGCGTGCGTGCGGCGCGTCCCATCGCCGCGGTCCGCGTACGGTCGTCAGCCAGGGCGACGATCGCGTCGGCCAGAGCGGCAGAATCGCCCGGCGCAACCGCGACGCCGGCGCCAGCGGGAACGATCAGGCGCGCCAGCTCGCCGTCGGGCGCACATACCGCGATCACGGCGCGCCCTGCAGCGCAGACGCCGAACACCTTGCTCGGCACGATTAGCCCCTCGAAAGCGGGACGCAACGAAATCCAGTGTGCATCCCCGGTCGCCAGCGATTCCGACAATTTCTCGCGCGGTTGATAGGGAACGAACCGAAAATTGGTCAGCCCGAGCGCAGCGACCCGTGCGGCAAGCTGCTCCGACATATGGCCGCCGCCAACGAACAAAAAGACGATGTCGGCGCGCGCGCGCAACGCGGTCGCTGCACCGAGCAATGTGTCGTACTCATGCGCGCGGCCAAGGTTGCCCGAATAAGCGAGGACGAAGGCATCGCGCGGAATCGCCCAAGCCGTACGGAGCTCGGGCGAATGTCCAACAAGCGGGACGATGTCGGAATCGTTCGACCAATTGGGGATCACCGCGATGTGATCGCGCGCGATCCCGATTCGCGCGACGCGGTCGGCCATTAATTGGCCGATCGCTACGATCCGGGCCGCCTGACGCAGCGACCGGTCGCGCAGCCCCGTCAACAGCCGCCCGACCGGGCCATGCGCAATGCCGATCCCATAAGCGACCGCGACTTCCGGGTAGAGGTCCTGCAACCACGGGATCAGCACGGCACCGCGCAGCCGTGCGACGATTGCGAGCGGCACGGAAAGCAGCGGCGGATCGGTCTTCACCACCAGAACGCTGCCGCGCCGCGCGATCCTTGCGGCGGTGATCGGCGCAAGCAGCAGATAAAGAAAATATGCCGCAATCCGCCCGGTCATGCCGCGCCGATTGCGCGGGGTCGTCACGCGATAAATCTTCACCCCCGCAATCGTTTCCCGGGGCGGCAAGACTCCTCGGTCCTGACCATATAACGCGCGACTTGCGATCACCGTGACGTCGCGCCCCTGCGCCGCCAGATCGACCGCAAGATCGGTCAGCATCTGCGCCGTCGCCGAATGATCGGGCGCGTAGAAACGGTTGAGGAAGATGATCGGGGCAAACATCGCAGGGCGCGTTCTCGGTCAGAGGCATTCGTTCGGCCAAAGCACGATGGGATTGATCTGATCAACCGCTTCCTTGCGCATCATGGCGCAGGACGGACGATGCGCGGTTGGCGGACCGACCGCTAGGACCTTGTTTTGGTTAATCCTGGTGGTAAGGCGCGCAACGTGTGAAACGCAATGCTGCAGTGCGGCGTCGGATTCGGGCATCTGGACCGCACCGGTCCTGCACGCTAAGGAACAGTCGCGATCTGCGGACGGACCAAGGGATTTTGCAATGCTGCAAGCGCGATTGCAAAACAGGGATGGGCAGCGGCGTGCCGCAGTGCAGCGCTATCGCTATCAGATTCTGATAGGATTGCTGGTTGCGGTGGTTTTGCCATCGGCGGTCCGCGGCCTGTTCGATTCGCGTGACTTTGACTATTTCAGTCGAACGATTCTGGAATATGGCAATAGCCGAAATTCGCTCATAGCCTCGTTTGTGGGGCTATTTCTTGGTGTCTCGCTGTTCCGGCGATTGTGCAACTTTCCCGGCGTGCGGTCCTATGAACACGTGTTGCCGTCTTTTTTCATGTCTTACGGCGTCGTCACGGCCGCGCTGCTTATCTTTCGGCTCGAATATATCGTGTCGGTGGTCGCAACGAGCTTTGTGCTGGCGGTGACAACCTTTTTTGTAATTTGCTATTTAAGTCAGCGGTACACCGCGTATTTGTTCCACGTCGTGCCCTGCGGCGACATGTCCCGGCTGCATGGCGTTCCGCACGTCGAGTGGGTGTATCTGCGCGATCCTGTCCTACCCGAGGTGCCCGGCGCGGGCATTGTTGTCGATCTGCGCGCCGAGATCGGCGATGGATGGGAGCGCTTGCTGGCACAGGCTGCGCTCGCCGGCGTGCCGGTCTACCATTGCAAGCAGTTGCTCGAATCGATCACCGGCCAGGTCGAGATCGAGCATATTTCCGAAAACAGCCTTGGTTCGCTCAATCCCAACGACGGGTATGGCAAGGTCAAGCAGGGGATCGATCTGCTGGTCGCATTGGTCGCGTTGCCGCTGTTCGCGCCGGTGCTGCTGTTGATCGCGCTGGCGATTCGGCTTGATTCACCGGGGCCGGTGCTGTTTCGCCAGCTGCGAATGGGGTTTCGCGGCCACCCGTTTCAGGTCTACAAATTTCGGACGATGCGTCCGGTGACGGCATCCGGCACCAAGGATGATGCGCGCCGCGCCGCGATAACGCAAAGCGACGATGATCGCATTACGCGGGTCGGGCGAATCCTGCGCCGCACGCGCATCGATGAAATTCCGCAGATTCTCAATATTCTGCGCGGCGAGATGAGTTGGATCGGGCCACGGCCCGAGGCAATGGCGCTATCGGGATGGTATCAAAGCGAAATCTCCTTTTACAGCTATCGCCACGTCGTGAAACCAGGAATTACCGGATGGGCGCAAGTCAACCAAGGCCATGTGGCTGAAATACATGATGTTCATTACAAACTTTGTTACGATTTCTATTACATAAAATATTTGTCGGCATGGCTCGATACCTTAATTCTATTCCGAACTGTTCGAACTGTCATAACCGGTTCGGGAGCGAAATAGAGTTTATTTGAAGATCACTTATTAAAAATCTTTCTGCCAATGTTGTATCAATGCGAGTGGTGCTGTCGGGTTGATTTCGACGCCTCCGATGCTAAAGCCCAAATTGGGCAAAGGGCCATGCCGCCACCTGATTTATGGAGACCACTTTGACCGCTCACGCAAAAGCTGCGAATCGATCGCCGTCCGTGCCGATGGCCTCGCCGTATCGCATGCTGCTTGCGCTCGGGGCGCTGGGCCTGGCGGCATTGCTCACGTTGGGTGGCTGCGCCGATTCTCGCGGTGGAACTATTCCGTACGGCGTCACAAAGTTCAACGCACCCGACCCGATCGCCGCGATCGCCGCCGAAAACGCGTATCGCACTGGCCCCGGCGACACGCTGACTATTGCGGTGATGCGTGTACCGGACTTGTCGGGTGATGCGGTGATCGACCCGAGTGGGGACATCACGATGCCGCTGATCGGGAAGATGCCGGCGATCGGCAAGACCACCGATCAGCTTGCGAGCGAGATCTCGGGGCGATTGAGCGCCAAATATTTGCAAAACCCAGAAGTTCGTGTGGCGCTGAAATCCTCATCGAGCCAACGGATCACGGTTGATGGGTCGGTCAATGGGCCGGGCATTTATTCGATTGCCGGGTCGACCACGCTGCTCCAGGCGATCGCGCTGGCCAAGGGTACCACCACCGACGCCAATTCCCGCAAGGTCGCGGTGTTCCGTACGATCGCGGGACAACGTCAGGCGGCGGCGTTCGATCTGACCGACATCCGCCGCGGCAAGGCAGCGGATCCGGAAATCTTCGGCAATGACATTATCGTGGTCGAGGGATCGGCTTCCAAGGCGGCGTTGAAGAATGTGCTGCAGACAATTCCACTCGTCTCGATTTTCCGTCCTTTCTGACGCACGCGCACCGCGCTGCTCCGGCACGATTTTGTTAGGCGACCATAGCTGATGAACAAGGAAACCAACGAGATTATTGCTGCGGGGGCGGGCGGACAATCGCGCGGTCTGCAGCATGCGATCGCCGGGAACCTCTTCGGCGCGGCAGAAGCCAGCGCGGAGAGCACCAATCAGATCACGACGCGCGAAGCGCTCCGCGTTCTCGGCAAATGGCGTTGGCTGATCGCGGGCATCGTTGGTGCTGCACTGATCATCGGCATTGTCTCGACCATGCTGACCAGCAAGCGCTATCGGGCGACAGCCCAAGTCGAGTTGGCGTTACAAGAAATCAATTTGGGGCCGGGTAAGGATGGTACTGGGGGCGAATCACAGGTGATGCGCGACCCACAGTTCATGGGTACGCAAATTGGCCTGTTGCGCAGCCGCGATCTTTCTGAGCGCGTCGCGCGGAGTTTGGACGGCGCATCGCGCGCCAAGTTCGCACCCAATGCGGGCAACCCCGCTGCTCAGATCGCAGCTGCCACTGGCGCGATCGCCGGTGGCCTGCGAATCGACGTCGTGACCGGCAGCCGCCTCATCAACATTACGTACGAAAGCGACGACCCAGCCTTGGCGGCGAATGTCGCTAACGCGGTGGCAGATAATTACATCGCCTCAAATCTTGAGCGAAAGTATGAATCTTCGGCCTTCGCGCGCAAATTTCTCGAACAGCGCCTGACCCAGACCAAGGCTGCGCTCGAAAAATCGGAGCGCGATGTGGTTGAATATGCCGGCCGCGAAAAGATTGTCATGGTCGGTGGTGGCGCGGATCAAGGCGGCGGCAAAGACGGCGGTGAATCGCTCGAAGGCAGCACGCTGACCTCGCTCAACGGCGCATTGGCGACGGCGCAGGCCGAACGCATCGCGGCGGAACAGAAGTATCGAAGCGAAGGTACGTCGGCTGGCCAATCCGCCGCGATGACCAGTTCGGCTGTAAGCGGTCTGAAGAGCGAGCGCGCCAAGCTCCAGGTCGATTTTCAGGAAAAACTCGGGACATTCAAACCCGATTACCCCGAAATGGTCGCGATAAAAACGAGAATGCGCGAACTCAATCGGCAGATCGCACGCGCCGAAGGGGAAATTACTGGCTCGGTGACCAATAGCTATGCCGGAGAATACCGCGCCGCGCTGGGGCGCGAGCAGCAATTGCGCGCGCGCGTCGCGCAATTGACGAGCGGCGTGCTCGATCTGCGCAACCGCCAGATTCAGTATAATATCTTGTCGCGCGAAGTGGACACCAACCGGTCGCTATATGACGGGCTGTTGCAGCGCTTCAAGCAAGTCAGCGTCGCGGGCGGCGTTGGGGCGAGCCAGGTTTCGATCGTCGATCGTGCGCTGGTGCCAGGCGGGCCGTTCGCACCCAATTTGCGTAACAATTTACTCGTCTCGCTGCTGATCGGGTTCATGATCGGCGCAGGTGTCGCCTTCGCGATCGAGTTCATCGACGACACGATCAAGAATCCGGATGATGTGCGCAACCGGCTCCATCTCACCTTGTTGGGTGTGGTGCCGTCGGTCGCCAAGGGCATGACCATGCTCGAGGCGCTAGACGATCCGAGCTCGGCACAATCGGAAGCGTATTTGTCGACGCGCACCGCGATCAAGTTCACGACCGCGGGCGGCGCGCCAAAATCGCTGCTTGTGACCAGTTCGCAGGCGGCCGAAGGCAAATCGAGCAGCTGCTTTGCGATTGCGCGAGGTTTCGCCCGGCTTGGTGAATCGGTTCTGCTGATCGATGCGGATATGCGTAAGCCATCCTTTTCCGTGCCGACGGGCGCGGAGGGTGCGGGCCTGTCGTCACTGCTCGCCTCGACCGATGATTTGCGTAAGCACATCACGCAAACTTCCGTCCCGAACCTGTTTCTCTTGCCGAGCGGGCCGATTCCCCCAAACCCGGTCGAATTGCTCGGCGGCATGCGGCTGCGCGAAGTGCTGGCCGAAGCGGAGGGCATTTTCGACATCGTGATCTTCGATTCGCCGCCGGTGATGGGGCTGGCCGATGCGCCGATCCTGGCGTCGGTGGTCGATGCGTCGATCTTCGTCGTGCAGGCCGGTCGCATTCGTCGCCCAGCCGCCCTTCGCGCGCTGGCCCGGCTTGAGCAGGCGGGCGCGCGCGTCGTTGGCGGCGTAATTACCAAATTTGATCTGAAGGGCGCGAGCTACGGCTATGGCTACGGCTATGGCTATGGCTACAGCTACGGTCAAAAGCAGATCAAAAGCGTCGAGGCGGGGGCGCAGCGCCAGATTTCGATCGAGAAAGAATGACGGCTGCACGGAGCCTATGGGTGCGTCGAAGTTGCGCGCTTGTCGGTGCGGTGGTGTTCATCGGGATCGTCACCGTCTCGACCGAACAGGCGCGACCGGCGGCGACCAGGCTCGGTCGCACGATCGGCATCGAGCCGGTCGAACCGCGGCTCGCGGCGATCGCCGACACGATCGCGGTTTCGCATCGTCGACCGTCTGACGCCGATCTCGCATTTGCCAGCCACGTTGCGACGCGGCAGCCTTTGGTCGCCTTGCCCTATTACATCGCTGCGGCGACACGAGCCCCGAGCGCGGTACAGACTGCGCGCGCGCTCAACGCCCTCGCGTTGCAGCGCGACCCGCGGTTGCGCCCGGCCTGGGCGTGGCGCGTTACCGACCGGGCGCAAGCCAATGACGTCGGCCCAACGACGCACGCGCTGATCCGGCTTGCCGTGCTGAGTGCCGAGGCCGGGCCGATCTGGTCGGCGATCGCGCAAATCAGTGCCGACCCTGCGGCCCGCAAGGAGATCAAGGCTGAAATCGCCCGCGGTGCCAGTTGGCGCGATGTGTATCTCACCGCGTTGAGCGGCTCCACGGTGGACCGCGCGATCGTGTTCGAGATGCTCGAATCGGCGGGCAAACATGCGCCGGTGACGAACGTCGCGCCGCCGCCCGGTACACCGGATGATCGCCGCGCGTTCCTGGCGCAGATGATTACGCAACGGGATTATGAACGCGCGTATCTCGCCTGGGTGCAGTGGTTGCCGGCCGCATCGCAAGCGGCGGTCGGCCATGTATTCGACGGCGATTTCAAAGGCGCAGCAGCGTTGCCGCCCTTCTCGTGGGAATTGGCGAACGGGACCGGCGGCACGACGGCGATCGTCCCCGCAAGCGGCTTGTCGATCGATTATTCGGGCAGCGACGGTTCGGTTCTGGCGTCGCAAATGGTTCTGCTCCAGCCGGGTCGGTACCGCTTGGTGACACAGGCCACATTCCAGCCGGTTTCGAACGAAAACGGCACCGCACCGCTCACCTGGACCCTGGTCTGCGTTGGGGGGAACACGCCGTTGAACGACCTTCCCGTGCCGCTCGATGGCAGCGCGAAGCGCGTGGCGGGCGCACCGTTCGAGGTCGCGGCGGGATGCGCTGCACAGACCTTGTCGCTACGGGTCAATTCCGCCGATTTCGCCAAGCATTTGTCGGGCGCGATCCGCTCGGTCGCCATCGAGACGGTCAAATAATGCGCAATCAGCCCGAATCGATTATCCCGTCGCTCGATCTGACGGGATCCGCCTTGTGGCAAGCGCTAGCGGTCGGCGGGTTTATGGCCGTCGCCGTCGCGCTTGGCGGCTCGAGCGTCGCCGGGATGACGGCGAACGCCGTGCTGCAAGTCGCTGCGGTCATCGCGATCGCCGCGACCTTCGCCCAGCCTAACCCGGCGCCGCGCAGCTCCGGCGAACGGCACTTGCTGATTCTGGCCACGCTGTTCGGCGCGCTGTTCGTCGCCCAGCTGATCCCCTTGCCGCCAGCGCTGTGGTGCGCCTTGCCCGGGCGGCAGCATGTCGTCGAAGGGCTGACCGCGCTTGGTCTGCCTTTGCCGTGGATGCCGCTTTCGCTCGCGCCTGAAAAGACCGTCCAATCCGGGCTGTCGCTGCTTGCCCCGGTCGCGATGATCGTGATGATCGGGGCGTTCCGGCGTCCGGTCGCGCGGGCGGCGGTGCTTGCGCTGTTGATCTTGATGGTGCTGTCGGTGCTGCTTGGTGTCGCGCAAGTTGCGGGCAATGCGCACCTCTATTTCTACGCCTTCACCAATGACAGCAGCGCGGTGGGCTTCTTTGCCAACTCCAACCATTTTGCGACGTTGATGTGTTTGACGCTACCGCTCGCCGCCGGGCTTGTCGCGCGCTGGCGCAGCGGATCCGACGGCGCGCAAGGTGCATCGCGCCTATTCGCCTCGGCGGTGCTGCTTGGCATCGTGCTGCTGGGGTTGCTCGGCGTGACAATGACCAAGTCGGTCGCGGGCGTGGGGCTGGCGCTGCTCGCGCTGGTGGGGAGCGCGGTGATCGTGCTGCCGGGTCTGCCACGCGTCTGGCGGCTGGGGTTTCTCGGGGGAGTGGTCGTCGTGCTGATCGTGGTTGCGGCGGCCGCGCTCAACAGCGGCATTGGCGACCTGACGACGACCGATGTCGGTGGCGGCGATCTCAGCCGCACCGAGATGTGGCGCGTGACCGCGCACGCGATCGGCGCATTCGGGACGGCCGGGGCTGGGTTCGGCAGCTTCCCGCAACTGTTTCACCTGTTCGAGGATCCGGAGCAGGTGAACGCTATTTTCGCCAATCACGCGCATAACGATTTGCTCGAATTCGTGCTCGAAAGCGGGATTCCGGGGGTGCTGTTGCTGCTTGCCTTCCTGATCTGGTTTGTCGCGCGGGTTGCGTCGGTCTGGCTGGTCGAGCGGCGCGATCCGCTGGCACAAGGGGCGTCGATCGCCGCGCTGATCATTTTGCTGCACAGTCTGGTCGATTATCCGCTGCGCACCGGCGCGATCGCGACGCTGTTCGGCCTGTGCCTCGCGCTGCTCGCGCGCGATCCGGCGGGCCGCTCGACCGACGAAGCACCCGTCGCGGCGCAGCCGGGACGGCACCTCTCGGCGTGAGCGTTATCGTCCGCCGCTGATGATGGCCGTAAAGCGCGGCACGATCCGGCGCAGCCCGAAATATACCAGCGTCAGCGCACCCGCGAGCACCAGGGGCAGCAGAGCATAGGCCGTGAAGATGGTCGCTTGCGACGCGGGCAGGGCGCGATAGATGAGCTTGCGGCACAGCGTCATCAGCGGTTCGTGCGCGGCAAAGACGAAGAAGCTCGCGAGCGACAAGGTCGCGAGTGCACGCGACATACGGCTTCCAGCGCGAACCAGCCCAGTCAGCGCGAGGACGAAGACGATCCCGACCAGGATCGTGATGCTGAACAGTGGCTGCCGCCCCGTAAACGTCCGGATTGCGACGTCACTCGCCAGAAGCGTGAGATAAAGCGGTGCGAGCCAGCGCAGCCACACGACCGGCGGGAACATCGGGCGTGCAGTCATCGCCAGCCATGCGCCGATCGTGAAGTACGTTGTCGCTTCGAGCGAGGGTACCGTGAGAAACGGCATGTGGAGCGGATGGAACAGCCACCAGACCAGCAACAGGGTGGGTATCGTCGGCCCCGTCCGTTTCAGCAGCCAGTGCAGTGGCAGCGCAAACACTGCGATCACCATCAAATCGCGGATGAACCAGAATTGGTAGGCGAGCGGGAAGTGCGTGATCCCGATCAGCGTGTCGACAAAGCCGAACGGCGTCAAAGCGAGCATTGGGCCATTGTCGGCGTTGAAATATCCGGCGGTCGCCGGAAGACTCTGGCCAAGGGCGAACAGCGCGATGATCAGCAGGTTCCAGAACAGCAGCGGGATGAGCAAGGTGCCGATCCGGCGCACTGTCTTGGTCCGATAGGCGGCGAAACTGCCATCAAACCCGACGAAATACAGATAGCCGGACATCAGGAAGAAGAGCGGAACCGCGGTGCGCGCGAACCCGTTCGACCATGCCGCCTGCAACGTGATCAGCCACATTGCAGGCGCCACCGCGACCGTGCTGCTGCCCAGCCGCACCGGTGCCAGATAGCAATGGATATAGAGCACCAGCAGGATCAGCGGGAAGCGCAACAGCTTCACGCGGTGCGATGTCGCCTCGTCCAAAAAAATGCCCCTTCGCTCTTAACCTATTGTCCGCGACGCTCGTCGATCTTCAGCTTGATGTCGTGGAAATAGGCGAATTTCAGCAGGGCGTAGTGCAACCCCGCCGCTCCGTCCAGAAACCCGCCTTTTGCGATGTACGTGCCGAGGAAATAGGCGGGCGCGAACCACCAGCGGTCGAGTGCGCGATATTTGGTCTTCTGCCGCTTGGTCAGCCGCGCCCAGGCACCGTCGCCGTCCGCCATCAGCTGCGCGCGGCGATGCACTTCCCACGTCGAATAGCTGTTATGGCGCGCGATGAAATGCTCGATCCCGCGAAAATCGAGATGATCGATCCGCGCGGTGATCTCGCCGACCGGGCCGTCGAGCTGCGGATGCTCGTGCACTTCCATGTCGAGCTTGCTCCAGCCAGGATCCTCGATCCGCTCGTACAGTCCGGCGTCGACACGAAACAAGGCGAGCTTGCGCTGCGGCAAGCCGTGCTTCAGCACCTTCCCCATGAAATGCGTGGTGTAGTTCAACCAGAACCCCACTTTATCGGTGTTCTCGAGTGCGCCTGCCAGCTCGTGCACAAAGTCGGGCGGCACCTGTTCGTCGCCGTCAAGGAACAGCACCCACGGCGTCTCGAAAACCTCGTTGAGCAATACCCAGTTACGTTTCTTGGGATAACCGCCCGGCCAGTCAAAATCGATCACGCGCGCGCCGTGCTCGCGCGCGATCTGCTGCGTTCCGTCGGTGCTGCCCGAATCGACGACCCAAATCTGTGCAAAGCCGCCGAGCCGCGACAGGCACTGCGGTAGATTCGTCGCTTCGTTCCGGGTCGGCACGACAACGGTAACGGGCAAGGTGCTCATGGGGCATAGGTTCCGGCGAAGCGGACGGGGCCGTCGCGGCGACCGATATAGCCGGCACCCCCGGTCACCAAGATTCTCACGCTGGCACCTCGTTCAATCCGCTCTGACCGATCGCTCTGGCGGGATTGCCCGCCACCACCGCGCCCGCAGCCACGTCCTTGGTCACCACCGCACAGGCCGCGACCACCGCGCCCGCACCGACCGTCACGCCGGGGCCGATAAAGGCGGCTGCCGCGACCCAGGCATAGGCTTCGATCTCGATCGGCGCGCCGGTCAAGGCGAAGCCGCCGCCGCTGATATCGTGGCTCGCGGTGCACAGATAGGCTTTCTGGCTGACGATCGCGCGCCGGTGCAGCACGATGGGTGCCACATTGTAGCAATCGGATTCGTTGCCGAGGCAGCTCTCGGCTTCCATCGTCAGGTTCCACGGTGCCCAGATCCGCGCGGACGGATAAGGGTGCGCCGCCGCGCCGACCTTCGCCCCGAACGCGCGCAACACGATGCGGCGCCAGATATGGAGCTGATTCGGCGTCGGACGATAGAGCAGCAGCCAGACGAGCTGCCACACAGCGCGGCGCAGCTTGTTGGCGAAACTGGGTGGCGTCATGCGTTGCAGCGCCATCAGGTGTCTTTCGAAGAGAGTTGGACGAAGGGCGGCATGACGTCGTCTCCGGCCAGCCACCGGTATAGCGCGCTATAATCGTCCACCACGCGATCCCAACTGAAATCCTGCGCCACCAGCGCGCGACCCTTGGCCCCGATCGCGGGCAAGTCGCTATCATCGGCGAGGCGTTGCGCCAAGACGCTGGCGAGCGCGACGCTGTCGGTCTCGATCCGGATCGCAGCATTGGCGGCGAAGCCACTCGGCACGTTGCATGCGTCGGTCATGAACACGGGCAAGCCGTACGCCCACGCCTCAAGCACCGAAATCGGCAGACCTTCGCTGCGCGAGGGAAGGATGAAGGCATGCGCCTGGGCAAAGGCATCGTGCTTGGCATCACCGAATACCGCACCGGGTATTGTGACGTGATCGGTCAGGCCGAGCTCCGTCACTTGCTGCCGTGCCGCATCGATCAGACCGCCATCATCCCATCCGGCGAGCGTCAAGCGCCAGCGCGCGCCGATCGCGGGGGCGCGGTCGAGCATGTGCCGCCACGCCGCAATCAGTTCCTGAACGCCTTTCTTGGGGTGCAGGCGTGCGAGGAACAGCATCGTACGCCGCCGGTCCGCCGACCAGTCGCGGGCTGCGATGACGCTCGCGTCGGGCAGATCGACCCCGTTTGGAATCACCGCGATCGGTACGTCGATCCCGTACGCGCGCACCGCCGCGGCCTCCGCCGCGTTCAGCGCGTGGATTGCCGCTGCGCTGCGCAGCGCGCGGCGTTCGTAGAGCGCCGCGACGATCCGCTTCTTGGTCGGCGAAAACACCAAAGCGCCGGGGTCGAGCATCCCGTGCGGCGAGATCACCAGCGGGCGGTGCGTTCGTCTTTGCCATTGCAGGCCGGCAAGCGACGCGAAATTCCAGATGCCGTGGACATGCAGGACATCGAGCGCAGCGCGGTCAAGCGCCTGGATCAGCGGAAGGCTGACCTTGAACCCGCGCGGCCCGACCCCGTCAAAGGCGGCAAGGTGCGAGATGTGCCACGCCGCGCGGTCAGCCTCGAACGGCGCGTCGCGCAGGCCGAAGACCGATTGCGGAATTCCCCGCGCCTCGAGCCGATTGGCGACGTCGCGCAGTGCGAAGAACAGACCGCCTGCCGCGGTCGACAGGCTCGCGGTCAGCACGCCGACCTTGGGGGTGCGCGGCGTCACCGCCTATCGCCGCCGCGCAACGAGATCGAGCAGTCGAGCAGTGTCCGGTCGATCAGGCTCGGGCGGGCCGGCGCGCCGATCGCGGCACGCACCGCCTCCGCCATGCCGCTGCCGAAGCGGTCCGGACCCCACGCATCGACGCGCGCGCGCCCCTGCGCGGCGAAGGCGGCACTCTCGTCCGTCGCGGTCAGCCGCGTCAGCGCCCGCGTGATCGCCGCCGTATCGTGCGGGTCGAACAGCAGGCCGGTGACGCCATCCTCGACCAGCACTTCGGCGCATCCGCAGCGATTGGAGATCGCGAGGGGCAGGCCACTCGCCATCGCTTCGTTGACGACCAGCCCCCATTGTTCGGTGGTGGAGGCATGGACGAACGCGCCGGCGGTCCCGTAAAAACGCGGGAGCTCGTCGATCTGGCGGAACCCCGGCATCAGCACGTGGCGCTCCAGCCCAAGCGCCGTACGCTGCGCCTCCAGAGCGGCGCGGAGCTCGCCATCGCCAAGCAGCACCAGCGGCCAGTCCGCCGGATCGTCGCTGCGCCCACGGCGGAACACGGCATAGGCATCGAGCAAGCGCGCCAAATTCTTCTTTTCAATGAAGCGGTTCGAGGTGAGGAAATACCGCCCGCGAAATGCCTCGGGCAATCCGTCCGGCATCGCGGCGGCGGCGGCAGTGCGCGCGAAATAGGCGTTGTCGACGGCGTTATAGCCACGGAAGATCGCCGCCGCGCGCAGCCCGAGCTCGGCGAGATAGCCGGCTTGCGAATCACTCGTCACCAGCCCGGCACTGTAATGCGCCACGATCCGGCGTTTGACCCATTCGGCGAGCGGCTTGCGCGCGAAATCCCAGCCATTGGTTTCCGACATCAGGATCGCCGGGACCTTGTGCTGCCGCGCCCAGATCAGCGTCGCGAACGCCGCGCGCGACGACCAGCCGGGCAGCGCGATCGCAGCGGGCGCGAGCGGGGTGAGCTTGGCATCGAGTTCGGCGATGATCTCGCGCAGCGTTCCCGTGCCGGCG
This sequence comes from Sphingomonas sp., assembly GCF_040398505.1. Lineage (GTDB taxonomy): Bacteria > Pseudomonadota > Alphaproteobacteria > Sphingomonadales > Sphingomonadaceae > Sphingomonas. Next base: position 17,364 of record NZ_JBBATX010000021.1, read on the forward strand.
AGCGGCAGATAGTGCAGCGGGGCAGGGACCGCCGGCTTGTCCCAGCCATATTCGGTGCCGCGCGGGGTCGCTTCGATCGCCACGACGTCGAGCTGCGCACTTGCCCCGCGCATCCGCGCGATATGATACGGCCCGAAATTGTCGAACAGAATCGCGACGCGCGTCATCGGCGCGCGTCCGGTTCGGCGGGCGTGGCGGAGACGCCGCGCTCCAGACGAAGATACGCCGCCTCCACGCCGCGCGCCATCGTCGCGATATCGAAGTGCGCGGCAATCGTCGCCCGGTCGTGTGCCAGCGCTTCGGTCGGCGCGGCGCGGCTGGTCGCCAGATCGCGGACGATCGCGGCGGCGGCTGCCACGTCACGCGGCGCGACGCGGTAGGCGCTGCGCAGTTCGGCGGCGACTTCGCTACCGCCCGAATCGTTGGCGTAGCTGATCGAGGGGACGCCGCGCTGCACCGCTTCGAGGAAGACCAGCCCGAACGGTTCGCGGTGCGAGAAGATCGCGACGAGATCGAGCGTATCCCATGCGGCGGCGATATCCTCGACATAGCCGTGAAACACGATGCGGTGCGCGATGCCGAGCGCGGCGGCGCGGCTGCGCGCTTCGCTCAAATCCGCGCCCTCGCCATAGACCGCAAAAGCCAGTCGTTCGTCGGTTGCGAGCATGGCGACCAGATCGAGAAAATCGAAAATGCCCTTCTCGGCCACGACGCGGCCGACGAAACCGAGCGTAAATACAGCGGCCGAGCGCAGATCGCTTGGCGGTGTTTCCGGCGCTATCACGACGCCATTGCGCACGACGTCGAGCGTGTCCGCACGCGCCAGCCCGGTCGCGATCAGCGCACGGCCGATCGAGTGCGAAATCGCGATATGGCGCTTGGCAAATTCGCGCTGCAGCCGCCGCGAGACGCGCTTCTTCCACGTGAGTTCGTCGTCGGGATAGACATGCGCATGCGCGATCCAGCGCCGCGTGCCGCTGAGCGCGATCACGCTCGCTGCCCAGATCGGCTCGCAATGCGTGTGGACGATCGCGCCGCGCGCGCCGAGTAGCGCCAGCGCCAGGCGGAACGGCGCGACCGGCCCGGCGATGCTCCGCGTCACCGCGTTCAGGCCGTAGGCGGCCGCTGCCGCGCGGATTCGCTCGCCGCGCCCAAGGCACAGCAAGGTCACGTGCTTGCCTTGCGCCACTTGCTCGCGCACGAGCATCGGCAACAGCGCCTGGATGCCGCCCCACGGTTCCGACGGCACAATATGCAGGATCGGGCGGTCAGAAGACATCGGACACCGCGGCGATAAAGCGCGCTTCCCACGCCGCCATCGAATAGATTTCCGCCTCGCGTGTTGCCCCGGCCGAAAGTGCGGCGCGCAAGTCCCGGTCCTCGACGATGCGCACGACCGCTGCGGCGATGGCTTCGGGGTCACGCGGTGGCAGCACGATGCCACTCGTCCCGTCGGTAAAGTCGACCCCGCCTTCGCGCGTCGCGACGATCGGCAGCCCGCTCGCCATCGCCTCGAGCACGGTCCCTGCCGCCCCTTCGGCCAGCGATGGGAACAGGAACAGGTCGGCGCGAGCGAATTCGCGGAGCAAGTCTGCTTTGCCCAGATGCCCGAGCACATCGATGTTCGGCGCGGCGAGTTTGGCGCGCATGATCGCGCTCGCACCGCCGGCAAAAACGAAGCGGATGTGCGGGTGGCTGTCGCGCAGCATATCCGCGGCGGCACGGATATATTGGACGCCCTTGCGCAGATGCAGCGATCCGCAGAACAGCACGCGGCCGGGTTCCGGCGTGCCCCCCGCGCTGCTCAAGCTCGCGCCATAGGGGACGAGGCGGCATTTTTCGGCAAAGTGCGCGCCATAGCTGGCCACATCGTCGATCACGGCCTGGGACGGGCAGAACAGCAGGTCGGACTGTTCGAACATCATGCGGGAGTGCGTATCGTAGCGTGCGATCAGGTCGGGCGGGGTCGGGCTTTCACCCCAATCGGGAAAGTCCGCCACTTCGCGATCGATCGCGCGATAGGCTCCGGGGACGATAAATACATCCGAAATGATCGGCTTGCGCGGTGCGCGCGCACGAAGGTCGGCGCCGCCTACATAATATTGCAGGTAGAAGCCGTCACTCTCGGCAACGTCGCGCTCGCTCGGACGACGCAGCGTGCGCGGTCCGAAACCGGGCAAGGTCACACCCAGGCCCGACCGGATCAGCCGGGCCGGCAAGGCATCGGTCACGCGCCGCGAAAGCTTGGCCTTTAGATGACGTGGCAGCGGAAGTTCGAGCACGCCGCGCAAGCGATGGCCCGTTCCAAGGGCGAAGTCGGTGTACACGCGCTGCAGCATGTCATGTCGCGCAAGAAAGCGCGCTAGCGCATAATTATGCCGTGCGCCGGGCTGTACGAGCATGACGCGTGGCACTGGGCGTGGGTTCCTTCGTCGAATGCCTGGAACGACAGGGGCGGACGTCACGCAGCCGAAGAGCGTGCTTGCCTGTCCGCGCTTCTATTGGGGAAAGGCGAACCCGGCAACCGGACTTTTTTGCAGTGCATCAACGCGATCGTCCCAGCTTTCGGGCCGTGGGGTGCGGCCCTCGGCATGGGCGTCCAGCGCAGCCGCGATCAGACCTGGCAAGGCGGCGATGTCGCCGGTGAGCACATCGTCTCGCGCCGCGATCTGGTCGCAATGCGGCGTCGCGATGATCGGCTGCCCGATCGCGAGATGATCGTACAGTCGCATCGGCGAACAGAAATGATTGAAGGGCGTGGCGGCATAGGGAATGACCGCAACATCGAACGCCGCCATCCATTGCGGCATATCGACATGCGCCTTCGCGCCCAGAAAATGCACTTTGGGATCAGCTTGCAGACGTTCAAGCGCGGGGTTGCCCTCCAGCGCGGCCTCGACTGGCCCGACCAGCGCCAGCGACCCGACCCGCGGATCGGCGGCAACTGCTGCTAGAAACTCCAGATCGATCCGCGTGTTGAGAACGCCGGCTGCGCCGAACACTGGCCCTGCCAGTGCGGCGATCGCGGCAGGTCGGGCTTGGGGTGTGGCGAAGCGCGGTTCGGTCGCGTTGGGCGAGACGCGCGTTGTTGCCGGATCCAGGCCATATTCGGCAATTGCGCGCGCGCGCAGCGCTTCGCTCACGAAGAGCGACAGCGTCGCGATCCGGCACAGCGCCGCCTCGTCGCGTTCCATTCGGGCGGCGTTCCATCCGCGATAGGAGCGGTAGTCGTCCGAGCAATAATAGACGATTGCAGCGTGCCGCGCCGCGCGCTGCGCGAGTGGCAGATAGTGCGGCGTGGTGACGACGATTGTCGACAAACCGCCGTGCGATCGCGCGCGCCGCGCGACGCGCTGCAGCAGCCATGGCATGCTGAGCCATGCGAGCGGCCCGGCCCATCCCCGGATCAGCCGGATTGGGAGAACGTCGGTATCCGCGGAGGCGTGCCCTCCCGAAAAAGGGGCGCACAATAGGATCGACGTCTGCCGACCGAGCGCATCGGCGAACTTGCGCCGCCAAATCGTATTGACGTCAAGGACGGCAATCATCCCGCTAATCCGGCCCATCCCGTCGCTTCGGGTCCGATCACCGGTGGGCGTCGCGCAAGGGCCTGTGCATTTCGGCGAGCGTTGAAACGTGCTGCCCACTCGGTTTGCGCTGCCGCGCGTACCAAAATACGCCGCCCATGGACAAGAACATCAACGGAAGAATGCTGAAAAACACGCTTGTCGACTCCGTGAAAACCTTCAAGCAAACTGATATCAACATCATGTAATAAAGCTGTGATTTAATATCGCCAGATCTTGCTTTGCTCCAAAGTATTCCCATAAAATAGGCGATTACCAAAAAAATCAAACACCCAAAATAGTGTAGTGACTGGAACGAGTCAGCAAAGCCGGTATGGGTCGCTCCACCTCTGGAAAAGCTCTCATATTTGGACTGCTCGTAATCATCTCTTTTAACTTTGAGTTGTTTCTTAAAATCGGGGCCGACAATGAATGCTGGAATATAAAGATTGATCAACCCGTTGTAATACGGAGTTAAAAGATCGTATTGCTCAGTCCATTGGGAAATAGCGATATCTGAAACTCCACTGCCAACCTCGCTGAATTCTTTTGCAGCAGTATCTTGGTCCGCATTCGCAGCGATTGCGCCGATCAGCGATGCGTCATTATTAACAATAAAAGATCTAATCGTTCCGGCATTGTTAATAAAAATTCCGCCAGCCAATACCATTGGAACTAATATCAGGCGGCTGACAGATTTTTTCTTTACAAAAAATAATCCGAGCAAAAATACGACGACAATAATGAATGTTAATTCACGGCGTGCAGCAAACAACACTGCTGGCAAATTTACGCAAAAGCCGAGTATTGAGACGATAAGGGCCTTTTTATCTCCAGTATAAAGATACAATAGCCATGCTAGCGAGGCACCATAAATCAACAACTGCGCGACAAAGGCGTAAAATGCAATCGGGCCGGTCCATGCCTCCCCAACCTTCAGTGTCGCTGCCATTCTGTACATTAAAAAGACACCGCTACCGCCAACAATGGTAAGCGCCACTGCTCCGTAAAATAGTTTGTTCAAGTCATATCTCTGGGACAATTGTTCCAGAGAGTTATGCGACGTGGTGGGTGTCCTGACTCTGCCTGCCCAATATCCAATAGCAGTGCACGATATACACAGTATCATGTATCCCCAGGCCAGTGTGGGCTCGAAATCGTTGAGATCACCGGATGCTTCGATGCGCCATGCCTGCGGAAGGATGAAAGACCAGATGAGTACCGACGCTGCAACGGGATATTCGAACAGCATTGCAGGGCGCAGAACGGCCACGATCGCCAGAAGGGCGACCATGGCGGTGAGACTCGTCAGTTCGATCGACATGCCGGTACCTTATCGCTTCACAGTAAGGGATGCCACCCGTGCCGAAGCTCAGGTTGCCACGATTTCCTGCAGAAAAGACTCCCAGCGATCGCACAACGCGGTGAAGCTAAACGTAGCGTTATAATGTCGCTGTAGTCGGGCGTGGTCGATCTGTTCCGCATACAGCGCCTCGGCCATAGAAGCCAAAGCAGGCAGGAATTCAGCGAGATTGCCACTGGTAATCCGGCAGTCCGGATTTGCGTAGTCGGGGATGCCCCCGACCCCGTTTGCGACAAACGGTAGTCCGCACGCCATCGCCTCCAGCAGAACCAGAGGCGCACCTTCGAAACCGAACGTCGGCAGCAATTCGACATCGTAGGATTGCAGCTGCGCGATGTAGTTTTCATCTCCCTGATACCGGCCGTGGAGTCGGACGCGATCCTGCAATCCCTTGGCGGCAATGGTATCACGAATCCGTCTTTCGTCGGGGCCGGTTCCCCATATGTCGAGCGAGCCGACATGCTCGGACACCTGGTCCCACTGCTCAAGTAGCCAATGCGCGCCCTTGTGTGGCGAGAGGCGGCTGAAATAGCAGGCCTTTAACGCGCCCCGCGCTGGCCGCAATGGAGCGCTTCGCGCCAGATCGGCAACCCGCTCCAGCGGATGCGGCATTGCCGGGATGGTCGTGTGGCGCCCGGTCCATCCGAAATTGCTACAGAATTGGGTTTCGACCGGGCGCCCCTGGCCGACGATCGCGTCGAAACCGAGGTGCACCAGCATGCGCGGATCCAGCAGCCCGTTGCGTTCGCCGCTCATCACCTCGAAAAAGACCCGCTTGCGGATTCGCCGGTTAAGAAGGGGGCCTATCATCGATTTCCAGCCCGTCCCGATGACGACCACGCAATCGAACGCGCTATCCTTCCCGCCGGGGTAGCCGTGCAGGACTTGACCGACGGTATCAATATTCACGATCCGGACGCTGTCTTCCTCCGGCAAATCCCACGGCTCTGACCCGATCGGACCAGGGGTCGCGACCGTGACCTGATGCCCGCGTTCGGCCATGCCGCGCGCGAGCCAGAGCGTAAGGTGCTTAACCCCGCCTTCGCTGTGCAAATATCCGACCAGCAGCAGTTTCATGCGGTGTCGGTCCTTCTGCTCGGGCCGGTCAAAAGTTCGAGATACTCCGCGGCAATGGAATCGGGATCGTAGGCGGTACGATACGCGTCGAGGATCGCTGCCGGCTTCCAGGCGTTGGCGCGCCACGCCGCAACCGCGTTGCGCAAGACGGTAGCCGCTGCTGCGACATCGCCCAGCGGCATGATGTCGCCGAACCGGCCACGCGCCAAAATCTGCGGTATCGCACCGACGGCCGACCCAAGGAACGGACGGCCGCGGCTCAACACTTCCAGCGCAACGAGGCATTGGCCTTCGCTGATAGACGGATTGAGGAAGATATCGCACGAATCGATCGCGGCGGGTACGGCGGCACGCTCGACTGGGCCATGAAAGATGGCCGGCAGGGCCCGTTCGGCTGCCGCCGCCCGCAGCGCTATTTCATGTTCGCCTTCGCCGAACAGGTGCAACTCCACTGCGTCGCCCTGCAGCTGTTCGACGATATCAAGCAGATAAAACAGGTTCTTTTGCGGCGCTAAGCGGCCCAGAAAGCCCAGCCGACAGATGCCGTCATGCGCTGGAGCGTTGTTCGGCGCTACCGCTGGTTTTGGCGGAAGATAAGGCATTTCCACGATCCGTCCGCCAAACCCAGCCGCGCGAAGATCGGCGGTGAAGTCCGGACTTTGTACGATCATCGTATCGATCGCCCCGCCAATCCATGCCGGAAGACCGTTGCTCCATAACTCGGACGGCCGATAGGGCGTGATAAAGAGCAGTTCCGGACGCCCGTTCGGGCGGCGATCGAGCAATCCCAGCATATGCTGGAACACGCGGCGGGGCGGTATCTTGCCAAACACGATCCGGTCCACGTCGCGAAGGTGCGTGGCGTGACGCAACAGCAATAGCCAATCGGGTAACGCCCATCTGCATCCGGCACGCAGCGATGTGCGATATACCGTGGTTCCCGACGCGGCTAGGTCACGCAACTGTGGTAGATTCTCTGCCCAAACGAACAAGGCGGGGTCGATCGCAGCACCGCTGAACGCGTGCAACAAATCCTCGAAGCAGGATTCAATGCCGCCGATTGCTTCGAACCCGCCGACATAGAAGGCAACCAAAGGGGCATTCATGGCAGCACGCCTATCTTCGACCGTCGCGAGGGAAGGATCGCGCGCGCCAGTGCCAGCATATCGGAGGGGCGCGTCCACAGGCACATCGCAACAGATGCGAGTACGGCCCCGCTGCCAAGTCCGACCTGGGCGACGGTGAGCGTCGACCAGGCGTGGGGCGCAACGAGGACACCAATCAGCAGCGGCGCAAGATTGACGGAGATCGCGCGCACTTCGCTCCAGTGCGCATCAGACCAGAGTGCGCGGGCAATTAGCGTTCCCAGCGTCCGGAGCAGGAAGACCGTAGCCACGCCGGCGGCACCGAAGGCCCATGCGCCTGCCACCAAGGCGAGCCCGTACGGCAGGATGGCCCCGCTACCGATCAGGAAATTGGCGCGCGTTTGGCGGCGCGCGTTGAGCAGCGAATAATAGATTGTCGACACGCCTTCGATCCAAAAGGCGATTGCGAGGATTTGTAAGCTCCATGTCGCCTGGTCGGCAAAATCGCGACTGATCCAATAGCGTAGCAATGGCGCTGCAGCGACGCCCACCACGAGGTAACCCGGCGTGAGCAGGAGAACGAAGCGGACCGTCTTGTCGAGCAGGATATGTTCGCGCTCAGCATCGGCCCCCACCAATTTGGGGAAAATCGTCGAAATAAGGCTGAACGGCAGGATCATCGAGCGCGACGTTAGCGACAAGGGAATGCTGTAAACCGGAATCTGTCCTGCGCCGCTAACCGCGCCAAGCACAAGTCGGTCCGCTGACGAAACGACCGTCTCGACCAACGTTGAGAGGGTAACCCACCCGCCATATCCCAGCATCGCTCGTACCGGTAGGAGCGAAATGCGCGGGTAAAGCCGCTGAAACTTCGCGCCGGCAAGGACCAGTGTTCCTCCTACGAGTAGGAGCGAACGCGTCCACAGCGTCGCATAGAGCAGCACGCCTATGTCGGGCGACCAGTACAGCGCGGCGAGTACCGGCATCAAAATGGTCAAAACGGTCTCGAACGCGCCGAAAACGGATAAGGTCACAAAGGCTTGCCGCCCATGCCACACCCCGCGGACATTGGCCGACAGGATCGTACATAGTCCGATCCCGACCAGCGGCAGGAAAGCGGCTCCGGTCTCGGTCCGCACCGTCGGACTCATGTGCATCAGATCGGCGAGACCGATCGGCAACAAGCCAAAGATGATGATGCTGGCGACAAGGCCAAGCGGCGTGCTGAACGCCATCGCCGACCAGAATGCCTCGGATTGCGCTGGAATATCATCCCTCAGCGGACCGGCCACTTGATAGGTCAGCGCCGGCCCCAGTCCGAAATTGAACGTCGCCACATACATCGACAGCGACAGGATGACGGTAATGACGCCGTACCGTTCCGCCCCGATCGCATGGAAATAGACCGGCGTAAGCACGGCGAAAAGCGCGATACCCAGCACGCTCCCGCTCAAATTAATCAAAAAGTTGCGACCCGATGACATCAGCGGGCGCGCCCCGTGTCATCGGGCAGGATCATCGCATCCCCTCTCAGCGCACGTTGCGGAAATAATCGATCGTGTGCTTCAGGCCCTCGCGCAGCGGCACGTTCGGTTCCCAATTGTTGAGAAACTGCTTGGCCTTGGAAATGTCGGGTTTGCGCTGCGTCGGGTCGTCCTGCGGCAGGGGCAGATAGACCAGCTCCGACTTCGAACCGGTCAGCGACAGCACTTCCTGCGCCAGCTCGATCATCGTGAATTCGACCGGATTGCCGATGTTGATCGGTCCGGTCACGTCGGGTCCGGTGTCCATCAGCCGCAGGAAACCTTCGACCAGATCGTCGACATAGCAGAACGAACGCGTCTGCTTGCCCTCGCCGTAAATCGTGATCGGATCGCCCTTCAACGCCTGGACGATGAAGTTGGAGACGACGCGCCCGTCGGCTGGGTGCATGCGCGGGCCATAGGTGTTGAAGATCCGCGCGACCTTAATCTCGACCTTGTGCTGGCGGTTATAGTCGAAGAACAGCGTCTCGGCGCAGCGCTTGCCCTCGTCATAGCAGGAGCGGATGCCGATCGGGTTGACGTTGCCCCAATAGCTTTCGGGCTGGGGATGGACCGACGGGTCGCCGTAAACTTCGCTGGTCGACGCCTGGAAAATCTTCGCCTTCACGCGCTTGGCGAGGCCGAGCATGTTGATCGCGCCGATCACGCTCGTCTTGGTCGTTTGCACCGGATCGTGCTGATAATGCACCGGCGAGGCGGGGCAGGCGAGGTTGTAGATTTCGTCGACCTCGACATAGAGCGGGAAGCACACGTCGTGGCGCATGAATTCGAGGCGCGAATGGTTGTGCAGATGTTCGATGTTGCGCTTAGCACCGGTGAACAGATTGTCGACGCACAGCACTTCATGGCCCTGCTCGAGCAAGCGGTCGATCAAATGCGATCCGACGAAACCGGCGCCGCCGGTGACGAGGATGCGCTTTCTGCTTTCGTAAAGACGTGCCACGTAGACTTCCCCTTAATCGTCGCGTCAGGCGACGGCGCCGCGCGCCGCGCCTTCTGTATGGTGTTCGAGAAACCAGCGATAGACCGCCGGGGTTCCCTGATTGAGCGGCACCGACGGGTGCCAGCCAAGGCCGTTCAGCTTGGTCGTATCGACCAGCTTGCGCGGCGTCCCGTCGGGGCGGCTCGCATCGAAAACGAGATCGCCAGTAAAGCCGACCGCGTCCGCGACGTGCCGCGCGAGATCGGCGATGCTGACTTCATCACCTGTCCCGATATTGACGAACTCCTCTGCGGAATAGGTCTGGGCCAGGAACACGAGCGCATCGGCGAGATCGTCGACGTGGAGGAATTCGCGCAGTGGCGTGCCGCTGCCCCACACCGTCATCGCCGCCGCGCCAGCCAGCTTCGCTTCATGCGCCTTGCGCATCAAGGCGGGCAGGACATGGCTCGATTCGAGGTCGAAATTGTCGAACGGGCCGTAAAGGTTGGTCGGCTGCGCGGAAATGAAGTCGCAGCCATATTGTCGGCGATACGCGGCGCAGAGTTTGAGGCCCGCGATCTTGGCAATCGCATACCATTCGTTGGTCGGCTCAAGCGGACCGGTCAGGAGCGCGCTCTCCGCCATCGGTTGCGCAGCAAGCTGCGGGAAGATGCATGACGATCCGAGGAAGACCAATTTGGCGACCCCGGCGCGACGCGCACCTTCGATCACGTTCGCCTCGATCATGAGATTGTCGTAGAGAAATTCCCCCGGAAACGCGTCGTTCGCGGCAATCCCGCCGACTTTGGCGGCGGCGAGGAAGATCAGGTCGATCTTGGCACTGTCGATCCACGCGAAGGTCGCCGCCTGGTCGCGCAGGTCGACGCGCGTTTCGGGCGACACGATCGTGCAGCCTTCACCCAAGAGCCGTCGCACGAGCGCACGCCCGACCATGCCGCGATGCCCCGCGACCCACACGCGCTTGCCGGTGAGAGGAAAGACGATGTCCGCCATCGTTCAGCCGAGCAGCTTTGCCACGTCGGGGCGGTCGGCAAGGCTGGCGAGCGTGATCGCGCGACGATGGCCGTCGGGAAGATGGATGTTGAGCCGCGCGACCAGATCGCGCGTGACCAGATCCTTGCGCACGCAAATCCAGTTCGACTGCGAAAAATTGTCGAGCCCGCGCTCATACGCCATCAATTCGAGCCCGTTCGGCAGCAGGCGGCAGAGGAAATAGCGCTCACCGAGGAATTCGTAGAAATCGAACAGCCCTTCGCGCGCGAGCAGCGTGAAGACATTATATTCGAACTGGATGACATCGATCGCGCCGCGCGCCAGCATTGCGTCAAACCCGCGCAGCACGGTCAGGTCATGCCCCTCGGTATCGACCTTGAGCAGATCGATATGCTCGATCCCGAGCCGCGCGCATTCGGCGTCACCGGTTTCGGCCGGCACTGTTACCTTGGTCACGGTGAGTGTGTCGTCGAAGCGATGCACGTCGTACACCGATGACACCACGCTCAGATTGGAGGCGTTGAACTCGAGCGCGCCGGGGACGTTCGACAGCGCCTTGTTGAACAGATGCGCGCGGGGGTCGGTGACGTTCGCGGTCAGCTCGGCATAGGTCGTCGGGATCGCTTCATAGCAATAGACGGTCGCGGTCTTCGAAAAGTGCAGCACCTCGGCCACCCAATCGCCGATATTGGCACCGACATCGAACACGGTGGTCAGCCCGCGTGCGCTCATCCGCTGGAGGAAGAGACGCTCGCCATTGGTGGCGATGTTCACATCCTCGTTATTATACCCCCACAGGATCCGCCGGGCGACGATATACAGCACATACGACGCCTTGCCGCGTTTGCGCAGCACGCCGTCGAGCGCTTTGATGACAAGACCCTTGATCACGGCGTACCTCTCTCAGCTCTTGATCGCATACAGCGTCGAGGGCCGCTCTTCATCCGGGCGTCGGCTTTCGGCCTCGCGCGCAATGACCTTCAAATCCTCGCGCACCATTTCGGCGCACAATTCGGCGAGCGTCGTCGTCGCTTCCCAGCCGAGCAGGCGCTTGGCCTTGGCCGGATTGCCGATTAGCAGATCAACCTCGGTGGGCCGGAAATAGCGCGGATCGACCTTGACGAGGGTCTTGCCGGTCTTTGCGCAAACCCCAACCTCATCAACGCCGGTGCCGCTCCAGTCGATCGTCACATCGACCTCGGCAAAGGCCAGTTCGACGAACGACCGAACCGTTTGCGTTACACCCGTTGCCAGCACGAAATCGTCGCCGTGCGGCTGCTGCACGATCCGCCACATGCCCTCGACATAATCGCGCGCATGGCCCCAGTCGCGCTTGGCGTCGAGATTGCCGAGGTACAGCGTCTCCTGCAGCCCGAGATGGATCGCCGCCACCGCCCGCGTGATTTTGCGCGTGACGAAGGTTTCGCCGCGACGCGGGCTTTCGTGGTTGAACAGGATGCCGTTCGAGGCGTGCATGCCATACGCCTCGCGGTAATTCACCGTGATCCAATAGGCGTACATCTTGGCAGCGGCATAAGGCGAGCGCGGATAGAAGGGGGTCGTTTCCGACTGTGGCACTTCCTGTACCAGCCCGTACAATTCGCTGGTCGATGCCTGATAGATCCGCGTCTTGTCGACCATGCCGAGCAAACGGACCGCCTCGAGCAGCCGCAGCGTTCCGATGCCATCGGCATTGGCGGTATATTCGGGCGTTTCGAAGCTGACCGCGACATGGCTCATCGCCGCGAGATTGTAGATTTCGTCAGGCTGCGTTTCCTGGACGATTCGTGTCACGTTCATCGAATCGGTCATGTCGCCATAATGCAAATGCAGCCGCGCGCCGATTTCGTGCGGGTCCTGATAGATATGGTCGATCCGCCCGGTGTTGAACGACGACGACCGCCGCTTCAGCCCGTGGACCTCATAGCCCTTGGCCAGTAGCAGCTCGGCCAGATACGCGCCGTCCTGCCCTGTGATGCCGGTAATCAACGCGGTTTTGCTCATCAACGGGTCCCAGAGCCTGCAGCGCAAGTGACATAGCAGCCTGTCACATTCCGTCCAGTGCTGCGTTTGCGAAGGGATGTTTCCGAGCGTCTTAAGGGAGCGCGTGCGATCGACGATCCGGCGTCCTTTGAGGAAATCACGTGTCCCGATAAGGGCGGCTGCGGCCTCGATTCTCACCGCCCGCGCTTCGTTCGGAAGTACGATCGGAAGCGGATTGCCGCGGGTCAGGCAGAGTGCCGCTTCGGCACGCGCAGCTCGCGCCGAAGTCCGTTCAGCCGACCAGACGCAACGGCTCCGCCCTCGGCGCGGGGCGTGGCTGGTCGGGCCAGATGCCGCGCGTGTCATAGACGATCTTGTCGGCGCGC
>NZ_JBBATX010000022.1:0-1879 GCF_040398505.1 Sphingomonas sp.
TCTCTTCCGGATTGAACACGACCGCGGTGTAGAAGAACGAGAAGAAGATGATCCCTGCGCCATACAGCGTCATATACGCGATGCTGCCATGCTGCAGATACTGGTTGAGCCAGATGATCGCCGACCCCCAATAGCTGTCCCCCGACACGTTGGTGCCCGCGAACTGCGTGATCGTCAGCGGCATCAGCAGCAGCGACGACGCGAAGATCGGCGGAATGACACCAGCGGTGTTGATCTTCAGCGGCAAATGGCTGCGGTCGGCTTGCATCCCACGCTGCGTCTGGCGCTTGGGATATTGGATCAGGATGCGGCGCTGCGCGCGTTCCATGAAGCAAATGAACAGAATGAGGCCAGCGACCGCCACCGCAATCAGCACGACGGTGAAGCCAGTCACGCTACCGCCGCCGGTGCGCGCGGTCTGCGCGAGGTTGAAAAGCGTCGTTGGCAAGTTCGCGACGATCCCCGCCATGATGATCAGCGACATGCCGTTGCCGATCCCGCGACTGGTGATCTGCTCGCCAATCCACATCAGGAACATCGTACCGCCAACGAGGCTGATGACCGAACCGATGATGAACAACGGGCCAGGCTCGACCACCACGCCCTGACTCTCGAACCCGAGCGACAGGAAATAGCCCTGGATCACCGTCAGCGCGACCGTGCCGTAGCGCGTATATTGATTGAGCCGCTTGCGCCCGCTCTCGCCTTCCTTCTTGATCGCAGCGAGCGTCGGCGACAGCGAGGTCGCGAGCTGCACCACGATCGAGGCGGTGATGTACGGCGTAACGCCCAAAGCGATCAGGCTGGCGCGCTTGAGCGAACCGCCGGAGAAGGCGTTGAAAAAATCGAGCACGCCGCCGCTGGTGCGCTGCGCGAGCGCGGTTAGCGCGGTCGGGTCGATGCCCGGCAACGGCACATAGCTCAACAGTCGGAACACGATCAGCGCACCGATCGTGAACCACAAGCGCTTCTTGAGGTCGGTCGCCTGTGCGAATTTCGACAGGCTGATGCTGGAGGCCATCTGGTCGGCTGCGGATGCCATACTGCGTGTCGTCCCGGTAACGTATGTCAGGAAACAAAAAACGGCGGAAAGCGTTTGACCGCCCCACCGCTCATATAGGCGTCCGAACGGACTTGTCTAACCGTACGAGCATAAATCCTAGCCCGCCGCCTCCGTTGTCATCCCCGCGAAAGCCGGGACCCAGCTCCATTGGCCGGTGATGGGTCCCCGCTTCCGCGGGGATGACACAGGGGATTCAAGGGGTCGATTACGCCTTGAACGATTCCTTGTGCGCCTTGCGCTCGCGATACTTGACGCCCTTCTTCGCGGCAGCCTTTTCAGCAGCCGGCACGACATGGATCACGTCGACCGACCCGCCGATCTTTTCAACCGCTTCGATCGCTCCCTTGGAGGCACCGGCGACGGTGAACTTCAACACCGTGGTCAGTTCGCCCTTGGCGAGCAGACGGACGCCGTCCTTGCCACCGCGGGCGAGACCAGCGGCCTTCAGCGCGTCATGGTCGAGCGTTGCGCCTGCTTCAATCTTGCCAGCGTCGATCGCCTTTTGGATCGCACCGAGGTTCACCTCGGCATAATCCTTGGCGAAGATGTTGTTAAAGCCGCGCTTTGGCAGACGCATGTGGAGCGGCATCTGGCCGCCTTCGAAGCCGGCGATGGAAACGCCCTCGCGGCTCTTCTGGCCCTTTTGCCCGCGTCCAGCGGTCTTGCCCTTGCCCGAACCGATACCCCGGCCCACACGCATGCGGGATTTACGGGCACCGTCATTGTCGCGGATTTCGTTCAGTTTCATGGTCGTGCACTCGCTTTCGCTTTTGTCGCGCTGATAAAATGAGGAAGGGGGCCGTTAGCCCCCTCCCC
>NZ_JBBATX010000022.1:1979-29546 GCF_040398505.1 Sphingomonas sp.
CTTTCGCTTTTGTCGCGCTGATAAAATGAGGAAGGGGGCCGTTAGCCCCCTCCCCTGTCTTTGTCTATCACCCTCGCACGCAAGCGCGCGACGGCAGATACATTACGCCTCGATCTTCACCATATGCGCCACCTTGCGGATCATGCCGCGAACTTCGGGCGTGTCCTGCAATTCGCGCGTACGATGCATCTTGTTGAGGCCGAGGCCGATCAGCGTCGCGCGCTGGTCGGATTCGCGGCGGATCGGCGAACCGGTCTGCGTGATCTTGATGGTTGCCATGATCGTTTACTCCACGATCGCTTCGGCTTCGGCCTGGGGTGCTTCCGCACCACCACGGCCGAGCAGGTCGGCGATCTTCTTGCCACGACGTTGCGCCACCGACTTCGGGCTGACCTGTGCGGTCAGCGCTTCGAAGGTCGCACGGATCATGTTGTAGGGGTTGGACGTGCCGACCGACTTGGTCACGACGTCCGCCACACCCAGCGATTCGAACACGGCGCGCATTGGGCCACCGGCGATGATGCCCGTCCCCTGCGGTGCCGAGCGCAGCGTGACGAGACCGGCGCCGAAATGGCCGTTACCGTCATGATGCAGCGTGCGGCCATCCTTGAGCGGAACGCGAACCATTGCCTTCTTGGCAGCGGCGGTCGCCTTCGAAATCGCCTCGGGCACTTCGCGCGCCTTGCCGTGGCCGAAGCCGACGCGGCCCTTGCCGTCGCCGACGACGACGAGGGCTGCAAAGCCAAAGCGCTTGCCGCCCTTGACCGTCTTCGACACGCGGTTGATGTGGACCAGCTTCTCGATCAGCTCTTCGCCGCCATCGTCCGAACCCGGACGACCACCGCGATTGTCACGACCGCCGCGATTGTCGCGTCCGCCACGGTTTGCACCGCCGCCAGGACCGCGACCGCCGCCGGGACCACCACGACCGCCGCCAGGGCCACCGCGTCCACGCGGCGCTTCCTGCTGCCGAGCGGGCGCCGCGTCGGGCGCTTCTGCGCCAGAGGCAATGGCGTCGTTCGGAATGTTGTCGTCAGCCATAATTAGAACTCCAATCCGGCTTCACGCGCGGCTGTCGCCAGCGCCTTGACGCGACCGTGGAACAGAAAGCCACCGCGATCGAACACGACCTGCGTCACGCCAACGGCCTTGCAGGCCTCAGCGATACGCGTGCCGACCGCCGTTGCGGCATCGACATTGGCACCGGACGTGTCGCGCACGTCCTTTTCCAGCGTCGAGGCAGCGGCAAGCGTAACGCCCTGCGCGTCGTCGATGATCTGCGCATAGATGTGACGGCCCGAGCGATGGATCGACAGCCGCGGACGGCCCGATCCACGCGCGCGGAGCGCAGTGCGGTTGCGGCGGCGCCGCTTCTCGAAGAGAGACATACCCTTGGTCGACATTACTTCTTCTTCCCTTCCTTGCGGAAGATGAACTCGCCATCGTACTTGATACCCTTGCCCTTGTAAGGCTCGGGCTTACGCCAGCGACGAATCTCTGCGGCGAGCTGACCGACCTTCTGCTTGTCGGTGCCCGAAATCTCGATCGTCGTGTTGTCGGGGGTCTTGACCTCGATCCCCTCCGGCACGTCGATGTTGACGTCGTGGCTGTAGCCAAGCTTCAGGTTCAAATTCCTGCCCTGTGCGGCGGCGCGATACCCAACACCGTTGATCAGCAGCTTCTTGGTGAAGCCGTCCGAAACGCCAGTGATCAGGTTCTGCACCAGCGTACGCTGCATCCCCCAGAACGCGCGAGCGCGCTTGGTGTCGTTCGCCGGGTTGACCGAAACGCCACCCTCTTCGAGCACATAGCTGATCTCTTCGCGCAGTGGCATAGCGAGGGTGCCCTTGGGACCCTTCACCGTGAGCTGCTGGTCATCGATCGTAGCGGTGACACCGCTCGGGATCACGACCGGCTTTTTACCGATGCGGCTCATATCAGAACACCTCCGCGAGGACTTCGCCGCCGACATTCTGTTCGCGCGCTTCGGCGTCGGACAGAACGCCGCGAGGCGTGGAGACGATCGTGATGCCGAGGCCGTTCATGACGCGCGGCAACTCGGTCGAGG
This sequence comes from Sphingomonas sp., assembly GCF_040398505.1. Classification (GTDB taxonomy): domain Bacteria; phylum Pseudomonadota; class Alphaproteobacteria; order Sphingomonadales; family Sphingomonadaceae; genus Sphingomonas. Next base: position 4,048 of record NZ_JBBATX010000022.1, read on the forward strand.
CCGAATAAACGCGACGACCGGGCTTCGAAACGCGGGCAACGTGCTTGATCGCAGGCTGGCCCTCGAAATATTTCAGCTCGATGCGGATGCCGGCCGCGGGGCCCATCTGCTCTTCGCTATAGCCACGGATGTAGCCTTCGCGCTGCAGCACGTCGAGGACGCGGGCCCGCAGCTTCGAGCCCGGCGTCAGGACAGAGTCCTTACGCGCGCGCTGGCCGTTGCGGATTCGGGTGAGCATATCACCCAGGGGATCGGTCAATGCCATCTGTTGATCCTTACCAGCTCGACTTCGTAACGCCGGGGATCAGGCCCTTATTGGCCAGATCGCGCAGCTGAATACGGCAGAGGCGGAACTTGCGATAATAAGCGCGCGGACGACCCGTCAGCTCGCAGCGATTGCGGATGCGCGTCGGGTTCCCGTTGCGGGGAATCTCGGCCATCTTTAGCCGCGCTTCGATCCGCTCGCCGTCGCTCAGCGACTGATCGGCAGCAATTGCCTTCAATGCTGCGTACTTGGGCGCATACTTCTTGACGAGCATCTTGCGACGCTCGTTCTTATTGACAGAACTTACCTTCGCCATCTTATGCCGCCTTCTTTTCGGTCGCGTCTTCAGTTACTTCCGGCGGGAACGGGAAGCCGAACAAACGGAGCAGCTCGCGCGCTTCGTCGTCGGTCCGTGCCGTCGTCGTGACGATCACGTCCATGCCGCGGATCTTGTCGATCCGGTCATAGCTGATTTCCGGGAACACCAATTGCTCCTTCAGACCGCAGGCATAGTTGCCGCGTCCGTCGAACGACTTGGGGTTGAGCCCGCGAAAATCGCGAACGCGCGGCAGCGCGATCGTGATGAAACGGTCGAGGAATTCGTACATGCGGTCGCGGCGAAGGGTAACCTTCACGCCGATCGGCATGCCTTCGCGCAGCTTGAACTGGGCGATCGACTTCTTGGCCTTGGTCACGACGGACTTCTGGCCAGCAATCAGCTCCATTTCCTGGGCTGCCTGGTCGACCTTCTTCTTGTCCTGCGTCGCTTCGCCAACGCCCATATTGAGGACGATTTTGTCGAGCCGCGGAACTTCCATCGCGTTCTTGTAGCCGAACTTCTCGGTCATCGCGGCGACGATCTTGTCGTCGTACATGCCCCGCATCCGGGGCTTGGTGGTAGCATCAGCCACTGATCTTCTCCCCGGTCTTGACCGCAACGCGGACCTTCTTGCCGTCCTGGGTCTCGAAACGAACGCGCGTCGGCTTGCCGTCGGCGGTCACATGCGCAACCTTGGAAATGTGCATCGGTGCTTCCGAACGCTTCAGGCCACCCTGCGGGTCACCCTGGCTCGGCTTGGTGTGGCGCACCGCGATGTTGACGCCCGACACCACGACCTTACCGGCCTTGGGCAGCGCAAGCGTGACGTCGCCGGTCTTGCCCTTATCCTTGCCGGACAGGACGATGACGCGGTCACCCTTCTTGATCTTAGCGGAAGCCATTTTACAGCACCTCCGGCGCGAGCGAGATGATCTTCATGTGCTTCTTGCCGCGAAGCTCACGCACCACTGGGCCAAAGATACGCGTGCCGATCGGCTCTTCGTTCTTGTTGACCAGGACGGCTGCGTTCGAATCGAAGCGGATCACGGTGCCATCGGCGCGGCGAATGTCCTTCGCCGTACGCACGATGACGGCACGGTGCACGTCGCCCTTCTTCACGCGGCCGCGCGGTGCGGCTTCTTTCACGCTGACGACGATGATGTCGCCGACGCCTGCAACACGACGCTTGGAACCCCCAAGCACCTTGATGCACATAACCCGCTTCGCGCCGCTATTGTCAGCGACCTCGAGATTGGATTGCATCTGGATCATGGATCCGCTTCCTTCTCTTCTCTGGCACCGATACCGACCGGTGCCGCCTCAATAAACGACGCGTTTAAGCGTCGACGTCGACCCGCTCGGGCGTCGCGTGGGTGTTGACCCGATCGACGACCTTCCAGGTCTTCAGCTTGGAGATTGGTGCGGTCTCTTCGATCCGCACGGTCTCGCCCTGCTTGAACTCATTGCCCTCATCATGGGCATGATATTTCTTCGTACGGCGGATGATCTTGCCGTAGAGCGGGTGCTTGACCTTGCGCTCCACGTTCACGACCACCGTCTTGTCGCCCTTGTCGGAGACGATCAGCCCCGTCAGCACGCGCTTTGGCATGTCTAAATCCTTACTTCGCAGCCGCGTCGCGCGAACGCGACGACTGCAGGGTCTTGATGCGAGCAATGTCGCGACGAACTTCGCGGACGCGGCTCGGCTTTTCGAGCTGGTTGGTCGCCGCCTGAAAGCGCAGGTTAAACGCCTCGCGCTTCAGATTGCCGAGCTCTTCGCCCAGCTGATCTTCGGTCTTCGCGACCAGGTCGGAACGACGCGTGTCGATCTTGGCCATGTTATGCAACTCCCAGATGCGAGGTGTCGCCGAGACGGGCAACAACCTTCACCTTGATCGGCAGCTTCATCGCTGCACGGCTGAACGCCATTGCGGCGATATCGCCCGGAACGCCGTCCAGTTCGAACAGGATCCGGCCCGGCTTGACGCGCGCTGCCCAATATTCCGGCGACCCCTTGCCCTTACCCATGCGGACTTCGGCAGGCTTGCCCGAGACGGGAACGTCGGGGAACACGCGGATCCACAAACGACCCTGGCGCTTGATGTGACGCGTGATCGCGCGGCGAGCCGCCTCGATCTGGCGGGCGGTGAGACGGTCCGGCTCCATCGCCTTCAGGCCGTACGACCCGAAGTTGAGCGTGGTGCCACCCTTGGCGTCGCCATGGATGCGGCCCTTGAAGGCCTTACGGAACTTGGTCTTTTTCGGTTGAAGCATGATCTATTCCTTAGCGGCGCGGATCAGGCCGGACGCCGGAAGTCTGTGCTTCCATCATCAGCCGGTCGGTCGCCATCGGGTCATGGCCCAGGATTTCGCCCTTGAAGATCCACACCTTCACGCCGCACACACCGTATGCGGTGTGTGCCGTTGCTTCGGCATAATCGACATTGGCGCGCAGCGTGTGAAGCGGCACGCGACCTTCGCGATACCATTCCGAGCGCGCGATTTCGGCACCGCCAAGACGGCCACCGCAATTGATCCGGATGCCCTCGGCACCAAGACGCATTGCCGACTGCACCGCACGCTTCATCGCACGTCGGAAGGCGATACGACGTTCGAGCTGATCGGCGATGCCCTGTGCGACGAGCTTGCTGTCGACTTCCGGCTTGCGGATCTCGACGATGTTCAGGCTGACGTCGGACGTGGTCATCTTGCCGAGCTGGCGGCGCAGCTTTTCGATATCCGCACCCTTCTTGCCGATGATGACGCCGGGGCGCGCTGCGAAGATCGAGACGCGGCACAATTTGGCCGGACGATCGATCACCACCTTGGAGATCGCTGCCTGCGGCAACGACTTCATGATGAACGCGCGCATCCGGAGATCCTCGAGCAGAAGACGACCGTAATCGGCCCCTTCCGCATACCAGCGGCTATCCCAGGTGCGATTGATCTGCAGGCGCAGACCGATGGGGTTCGATTTCTGACCCATTACGCTTCTTCTTCTTCCATTTCGCGAACGACGATGCGCAAGCGGCTGAACGGCTTCAGGATGCGGGTCGATTTGCCGCGACCGCGGGTGGCGAAACGCTTCATCACGATCGACTTGCCGACCGATGCTTCCGACACGATCAACGCATCGACATCGAGGTTATGGTTGTTCTCGGCGTTGGCGATGGCCGAGGCCAGCACCTTGCGCGCTTCGATCGCCATGCCCTTGGTCGAGAATTGCAGGATGTTCATCGCATCGCCGACCGGCTTGTTGCGAATGAGCGCTGCCACCAGGCCGAGCTTCTGCGCCGAACCACGGATCTGCGCGCCGACCGAGAGGGCTTCCTTCTCGCCGACCCGGCGGGGGGATTTAGCCTTTGACATTAGCGCTTGCCCTTCTTGTCCGCGGCATGGCCGGGGAAATAGCGGGTGGGCGCGAACTCGCCGAGCTTCATGCCCACCATGTCCTCGTTGACCGAAACCGGCACGAACTTGCGACCGTTATAAACGCTGAACGTGAGGCCCACGAACTGCGGCAGGATCGTCGAACGACGCGACCAGGTCTTGATCGCCCCGCGCGCGTTGGTTTCCTGTGCGGTTTCTGCCTTCTTGAGCAGATGAAGGTCCACGAACGGACCCTTCCAGACTGAGCGAGCCATGTTAGCCCTTCCTCTTCGTCGAATGACGCGAACGGATAATCATCTTGTCCGTCGCCTTGTTGTGGCGGGTGCGTGCACCCTTGGTCGGCTTGCCCCATGGGGTAACCGGATGACGGCCGCCCGAGGTCCGGCCTTCACCACCGCCGTGCGGATGGTCGACCGGGTTCTTGGCGACGCCGCGCGTCAGCGGGCGGATACCCAACCAGCGATTGCGACCGGCCTTGGCGAGATTGGTGTTACCATTGTCGGGGTTCGACACGGCACCGACCGTCGCCATGCAGTTCGCATGGATGTAGCGTTGCTCGCCCGAGTTGAGACGCACCATGACCATGCCCTTGTCGCGACCGACGACCTGCACATAGGTGCCGGCCGAACGGGCGATCTGGCCACCCTTGCCCGGCTTCATCTCGACGTTGTGGACGATCGTGCCGACCGGCATCTGGCCCAGCTCCATCGCGTTGCCTGGCTTCACGTCGGTCTTCTTGTCGGCGACGACCTTGTCACCGACGGCAAGACGCTGCGGCGCGACGATATAGGCAACGTTTTCCTTGCCGTCCTCGGTCTTGCCATAGTTGATCAGCGCGATGAACGCGGTGCGGTTGGGATCATATTCGATCCGCTCGACCGTGCCTTCGACGCCCCACAACCGACGCTTGAAGTCGATGATGCGATAGCGCTGCTTGTGACCGCCGGCGATGCCGCGCGACGTCACATGGCCCTTATTGTTGCGACCACCGGTCTTACGCTTGCCCTCGGTCAGCGCCTTGACGGGGCCACCCTTGTGCAGGCCAGAACGGTCGATCAGGATCAGGCCACGGCGGGCCGGGCTGGTCGGGTTATAATGCTTCAGTGCCATCGGATCAGATCCCCGTCGTCACGTCGATGGACTGGCCGTCCTTCAACGTCACGATCGCCTTCTTGATGTCGGAGCGAGTGTAGGGCGCGCCCTTCCACTTCTTGGTCTTGCCCTTCTGGACGATCGTATTGACCCCCAGCACGGTCACGTCGAACAGCGCCTCAACCGCAGCCTTGATCTGCGGCTTGGTTGCGTCGTTGGCGACCTTGAACACGACGGCGTTATGCTCGCTGAGCAAGGTCGCCTTTTCGGTGATGTGCGGTGCGACGATCACGTCATAATGACGCGCGTCGATCGCGGTTTTTGGCTTAGCCATTGAAGCGCGCCTCCAGCATGTCGACGGCAGCGCGGGTCAGGACCAGCGTGTCGTGCTTCAGGATATCATAAACATTGGCACCAGCGGCCGGCATCACGTTGATCGTGTGCAAATTGCCCGCGGCGAGCGCGAAGCTGGTGTCGACTGCGTCGCCGTCGATGACGAGGGCCGTCTTGCCCGTGCCGAGCTTCGCCCAATCCGCAATCAGCGTCTTGGTCTTGTTCTCGGCAACCGCGAGGCTGTCCATGACGATCAGCGTGCCGGCCTGGGCATGGCTCGACAGCGCCATCTTCAGACCAAGCGCACGAACCTTCTTGTTCAGCGACGGGTTGAAGTCGCGGACGCGGGCGCCATGCGCCTTACCACCACCGATGAACACCGGAGCGCGGCGATCGCCGTGACGGGCGGTACCGCCACCCTTCTGATTGCCGAACTTCTTGCCGGTACGCGCAACATCGGCGCGCTCACGCGTGCCGCGTGCGGTCGCACGGCGCTTTTCGAGCTGCCAGGTCACAACACGATGCAGGATATCGGCGCGCGGATCGAGGCCGAAGACCTCATCGTTGAGCTCGATGTCCGTACCGGTCGCACCATCGAAAGACTGAGATGTAACCTTCATGATCAGCCCTCCTGGCCGTCGGTCGCGTCCACGGTCGCGACGTCAGCAGGCGTCTCGGCGGGAGCGGTGTCGTTATTGTTCGCGACGGCGCGCAGACCGGCGGGGTACGGCGCGTCTGCGTGCCGTGCGACCTTCACCGAATCCTTGACGAGCAACCAGCCCCCCTTCGAGCCAGGGACCGAGCCCTTGACGAAGATGAGACCGCGCTCGACGTCGGTCGAAACGATTTCGAGGTTTTGCTGGGTGCGGTTCTTGTCACCCATGTGCCCGGCCATCTTCTTGTTCTTGAAGACCTTGCCCGGATCCTGGCGCTGACCGGTCGAACCGAGCGAACGGTGCGAGACCGAAACGCCGTGCGTCGCGCGCAAACCGCCGAAGCCCCAGCGCTTCATACCGCCCTGGAAGCCCTTGCCCTGCGTCACGCCCTGAATGTCGACGATCTGGCCGGCAACATAATGGTCGGCGGAGATTGTCGCGCCAACTTCGAGGACAGCGTCATCGGAAACGCGGAATTCCGCCAGCTTCGCCTTGGGCTCGACTTCGGCCTTGCCAAAATGGCCACGCTGCGGCTTTGCGACATTCTTTGCTTTTGCGGTACCCGCGCCCAGCTGGACTGCGACATACCCGTCTCGATCGGCCTCGCGAACGGCCACAACTTGCAGATTTTCCAGCGACAGAACGGTCACGGGCACATGGCGCCCATCGTCCTGGAACCAGCGGGTCATCCCCATCTTTTTCGCGATCACGCCAGTGCGCATGATCAATGCTCCATTCAATGCAGAGGCACCCCACGGACGATTCCGGAGGGTGCGTGCTAGCCCTGTTTTATTTTATACTGCGGCCCCGACCCGGGCTGGTGCCCCCCGCCTTGGCGGTGGAGCGTGTCGGGGGACGCAGACCCGGGCGATATCTCTTTAGAAGAGCGCCCGGCGGTATCCCGTCTATCTGGCGCGGCCCAAGGGCCGCACCGAATCTCGTGGAAGCGCGCTCTTACGCGAGCTTGATCTCAACGTCAACGCCAGCGGCAAGATCGAGCTTCATCAACGCGTCGACCGTCTGCGGGGTTGGCTGAACGATGTCGAGCATGCGCTTATAGGTGCGGACCTCGAACTGCTCGCGCGACTTCTTGTCGATGTGCGGACCGCGGTTCACGGTGAACTTCTCGATGCGCGTCGGCAACGGGATGGGGCCACGGATCAGCGCGCCGGTACGGCGGGCGGTGTCGGCGATGTCGCCGGTCGCCTGATCAAGCACACGATGATCGAACGCCTTAAGACGAATGCGGATATTGCTGTCCATAGTCCCTACCGATGCGAAAGAGCGGGCCCCGTAAGTCGTACGGCTTCGGGGCTCTTGCTGTTAAAACCAAAATCAGAGGCGGCGCACTAGCCGAGCCTCTCACAAATAGCAACCGCCCCGGCCTCCTTTTGGAGACCGGGGCGGCAGTATTTTTTAGTGCTTAGGCCGAAATACCGCTGACGATACCCGAACCCACCGTACGGCCACCCTCACGGATGGTGAAACGCTGGCCGACGTCCATGGCGATCGGTGCGATCAGCTTGACGCCGAGCGCGACATTGTCGCCGGGCATCACCATCTCGGTGCCCTCAGGCAGCTCGACAGTGCCGGTCACGTCGGTCGTGCGGAAGTAGAACTGCGGACGATAGTTGGCGAAGAATGGCGTGTGACGGCCACCCTCGTCCTTCGACAGCACATACACTTCCGACGAGAAGTCGGTGTGCGGCTTGATCGTGCCGGGCTTGCAGAGAACCTGGCCACGCTCAACTTCTTCACGGCCAACGCCGCGGATCAGCGCGCCGATGTTGTCGCCAGCCTGGCCCGAGTCGAGCAGCTTGCGGAACATTTCGACGCCCGTGACCGTGGTCTTGCGCGTGTCGTTGATGCCGACGATCTCGACTTCCTCGCCAACCTTAACGATGCCGGTCTCGACGCGGCCCGTGACGACCGTTCCACGACCCGAGATCGAGAACACGTCCTCGATCGGCATCATGAACGGCTTATCGAGCGGACGCTCGGGCTGCGGCAGGTAGGTGTCGACGGCTTCCATCAGGCGAAGCACGGCGTCATGGCCAATCTCGGGCGTAACGTCGTTCAGCGCGGCAACAGCCGAACCGCGGATGACCGGGATGTTGTCGCCATCGAAGTCATACTTCGACAGCAGCTCGCGGATCTCCATTTCGACCAGCTCGAGGATTTCCTCGTCGTCGACCAGATCGACCTTGTTCATGAACACCACCATCGTCGGCACGCCGACCTGGCGCGCGAGCAGGATGTGCTCGCGCGTCTGTGGCATCGGGCCGTCGGTTGCGGACACGACCAGGATCGCGCCGTCCATCTGCGCCGCACCGGTGATCATGTTCTTCACATAATCGGCGTGGCCCGGGCAGTCGACGTGGGCGTAATGGCGTGCCAGCGTCTCATACTCGACGTGTGCGGTCGAGATCGTGATGCCGCGCTCGCGCTCTTCCGGCGCCTTGTCGATGTTTGCATAGCTGGTGAACGTGGCGCCACCGGTCTCGGCGAGCACCTTGGTGATCGCAGCCGTCAGCGACGTCTTGCCATGATCGACATGGCCGATCGTGCCGATGTTGAGATGCGGCTTGTTCCGCTCGAACTTTGCTTTCGCCATGATTTCCTACCTTGATTGATGCGGTTCGCGGCCTTCCGGGCACCACGCGAACGCGCGCCCTTAACGACCTATTTCAGATAACGCCAGCCCTGCACGCAGGATGTTACGCCAATTTCGCCTTCACCTCGTCCGCGACGTTGCTCGGCACTTCGTCGTAATGCGAGAATTGCATGCTGTACTGCGCGCGCCCCTGCGTGAACGAACGCAGCTGGTTGACGTAGCCGAACATGTTGGCCAGCGGCACGATTGCCTCGACCGTCTGCGCGTTGCCGCGGCTGTCGGTGCCCTGAATCTGGCCACGACGGCTATTCAGATCGCCGATCACGTCGCCCAGATAATCCTCAGGCGTCACGACTTCGACCTTCATGATCGGCTCGAGCAGCTTGATCCCGGCCTTCTGCGCGGCTTCGCGCATGCAACCACGCGCGCAGATTTCGAACGCCAGCGCGCTCGAATCGACGTCGTGATACTTGCCGTCGGTCAGCTCGACCGAGAAATCGATGATCGGGAAGCCGATCATCGATCCGGTCAGCGCGGTTTCGCGCATGCCCTTCTCGACCGAAGGAATATACTCCTTCGGCACGTTGCCACCCTTCACCGAATCGATGAAGACGAAGCCCGAACCGCGCTCGCCCGGCGTCACCTTGACGCGGACTTCGGCGAACTGGCCCGAGCCACCCGACTGCTTCTTGTGGGTGTAGGTCAGCTCGACCGGCTTGGCGATATACTCGCGATACGCAACCTGCGGCGCGCCGACATTGGCCTCGACCTTGAACTCACGACGCATGCGATCGACCATGATCTCAAGATGGAGCTCTCCCATGCCCTTGAGCAAGGTCTGGCCCGATTCGTGATCGGTCGACACGCGGAACGACGGGTCCTCGCGCGCCAGACGATTGAGCGCGATGCCCATCTTTTCCTGATCGGCCTTGGTCTTGGGTTCAACCGACACTTCGATCACGGGCTCGGGGAATTCCATCCGCTCGAGGATAATCGGCTCCGCCTGCGAACACAGCGTGTCACCCGTCGTCGTGTCCTTCAGACCCGCCAGCGCCACGATGTCGCCGGCATAGGCGATCTGGATGTCCTCGCGGTCGTTCGCATGCATCAACAGCATGCGGCCGACCTTTTCTTTCTTGTCCTTGACCGAATTCAGCGCCGACGACGCCGTCTCGAGCTTGCCCGAATAGATGCGGGCAAAGGTCAGCGTCCCCACGAACGGATCGTTCATGATCTTGAAGGCGAGCGCCGAGAACGGCGCATCGTCGGCGGCCGCGCGGCTGTCCGGCGTCACGCCATCGAGCTTCAGGCCGTTGATCGCCGGCACGTCGAGCGGCGACGGCAGATAATCGACGACCGCGTCGAGCAACGGCTGGACGCCCTTGTTCTTGAACGCCGAGCCGCACAGAATCGGCACGAACGACGAATTCAGCGTACCCTTGCGGATCAGCCGCTTCAGCGTCGCGACGTCTGGCAGCGTGCCTTCGAGATAGGCCTCCATGATGTCGTCGTCCTGCTCGACGGCCATCTCGATCAGCTCGCTGCGCGCGGTCGCGGCTTTTTCCTTCAGATCGTCGGGGATGTCCTGATATTCGAACTTCGCGCCCAGCGATTCCTCAAGCCAGATGATCGCGCGGTCCTCGACCAGATCGACCAGGCCCTTGAACCCGCCCTCGATCCCGATCGGCAAATACAGCACCGCCGGGCGCGCACCGAGACGATCCTTGATCATCTCGACGCACATCTCGAAGTTCGCGCCGGTGCGGTCGAGCTTGTTGATGAAGCACATCCGCGGCACGCTGTACTTGTCGGCCTGACGCCACACCGTCTCGGACTGCGGCTCAACGCCGGCAACGCCATCGAAGCAGGTGATCGCGCCGTCGAGCACGCGCAGCGAACGCTCGACTTCAATCGTGAAGTCGACGTGGCCGGGGGTGTCGATAATGTTGATGCGATGGTCGTTCCAGAAGCATGTCGTGGCAGCCGACGTGATCGTGATCCCGCGCTCCTGCTCTTGCTCCATCCAATCCATCGTCGCGGTGCCTTCATGAACTTCGCCGATCTTGTAGGACTTACCGGTATAATACAGAATCCGCTCGGTCGTCGTCGTTTTGCCGGCGTCGATATGCGCCATAATGCCGATGTTGCGGTACATTGAGAGCGGATGGCTGCGGGCCATGATCGGTTCCTTGGGAATGTGGAGAGGCCGGAGCTATGCCCCGGCCTGTCCGATATAGGTACTAAACGTCATCGGCAACAGGCCGATTACGCCGCTGTTACCAGCGGTAGTGGCTGAAGGCGCGGTTGGCTTCGGCCATGCGATGCGTATCTTCGCGCTTCTTGACCGCATTACCGCGATTGTTGGCGGCATCCATCAGCTCACCCGACAGGCGCGCCGACATGGTGTTCTCCGACCGCGCACGCGCCGCCGTGATCAACCAACGAATCGCCAGGGCCTGGGCACGCTCGGGGCGCACTTCGACCGGGACCTGATACGTCGCACCACCGACACGGCGGCTGCGGACTTCGATGCCGGGCTTCACATTGGTGAGCGCGTCATGGAAAACCCCGACCGGGTCCTTCTTTGCACGGGCTTCGACGGTTTCCATCGCGCCGTACACGATCAGCTCGGCGACCGACTTCTTGCCGTCGAGCATCACCGAATTCATGAACTTCGAGAGGACCTCATCACCGTATTTCGGATCGGGGAGGATGATACGCTTTTCTGGGCGACGACGACGTGCCATTTCAAATTCCTTGGTTCTTCAGCGGGTCCGGAACACGTCCGGGGCTTACTCTGGCTAATTATTTAGGACGCTTGGCGCCGTACTTCGACCGCGACTGGCGACGATCCTTGACACCCTGTGTATCGAGCACACCGCGAAGGACGTGGTAGCGCACACCGGGAAGATCGCGAACGCGACCGCCACGGATCAGCACGACCGAATGCTCCTGCAGATTGTGGCCCTCACCCGGGATATAGCTGATGACCTCACGCTGGTTTGTCAGGCGGACCTTGGCCACCTTACGCAGCGCGGAGTTCGGCTTTTTGGGGGTCGTCGTGTAGACGCGCGTGCAAACGCCGCGCTTCTGCGGGTTCGCTTCCATCGCAGGGACCTTGTTCTTGGCCTTCTGCGGATCGCGGCCCTTGCGGACCAGCTGGTTGATCGTCGGCATGAATCTCTTCACCTTGAGAAATTGGTTACTTTGCTGGAGCCGAAAGCTCGAAATACAAAAGGGACCGACAGAGGCAATTGCCCCCCGGACCCTGGAATGCATCCAGCAATGTTCAGGCACTCATCCGGTAGCGAACTTCCGGTCAAGCGGGTGTGCGCATACAGTGCGACTCGCCCACGGTCAACAGGAGACCCCTTATGGTGTCATCCCCGCGAAAGCGGGGCCCATATCGGGCGGCTCAAGCTGGGTCCCCGCTTTCGCGGGGATGACAAACTGGCTAGGTGACAGCGATGACATACGATCTCCTTATCGTCGGCGGCGGCATCAACGGCTGCGCGATTGCGCGCGAAGCGTCGCTGCTCGGCCTGAAAATCCTGCTGGTCGAACGCGATGACTTGGCCGCGCACACCTCGTCCGCCTCGACCAAGCTGATCCACGGTGGATTGCGCTATCTCGAATATTACGACTTCAAGCTCGTCGCCGAGGCGCTGCGCGAGCGCGAGCGGCTGGTCAAAGCCGCACCGCACATCATCCACCCCTTGCGCTTCGTGTTGCCGCAGGAAAATTCGGTGCGGCCGTGGTGGATGCTGCGGATCGGCCTGTATCTCTATGATTTCCTCGGCGGCAAGATGTCGCTGCCGCGCTCGCGCGGGCTTCGCAAAAGCGATATCGCGTACAGCGCACCGCTAAAGGGTGGCTCCAGCGGCTTCGTCTATTCCGATGCGTTCGTCGATGATTCGCGCCTGACCGTGCTCAACGCCGTCGATGCCGCCGCAAACGGGGCGGAGATCGTGGTCGGCACCGCGCTCGAATCGGCGCGACGCGAGGGCGAGGTCTGGCGCGCGACGCTGTCCGACGGGCGCGAGGTCACCGCGCGCGCAATGGTCAATGCCGCCGGCCCATGGGTGCATCAATTGCTCGGGCGACTCGGCGTCAATGCCGCCTCGGGCGTGCGGCTGGTCAAGGGCAGCCACATCGTCGTGCCCAAGCTGTTCGAGGGCGACCATGCCTATATCCTGCAACAACCCGACCGCCGTATCGTCTTCGCCATCCCCTATCAGGGTGCCTTTACCGAGATCGGCACGACCGACATTCCCGTCGATGCGCCCGAAGATGCGCACATCGACGCCGATGAAATCGCCTATCTCTGCGAGGCGGTGAATCGCCACTTCATCAAGCAAGTCGGCCCCGCCGACGTCACCTCGACCTGGTCGGGCGTGCGCCCGCTGTATGACGACGGTGCTAGCGAAGCCAAGGAAGTCACGCGCGATTACGTGCTCGAACTCGACACCAATGGCCCGACCTTGCTGTCGATCTTCGGCGGCAAGATCACCACCGCACGGCATCTTGCGGAGGAAGCGCTGGGGAAACTCGCCGGCCCGATGGGCTTCAAGGCCTATCCGGTGACCCGCGCCCGCGTCTTCCCCGGCGGGGCGATCGCCGATCTGCCGAGCTTCATCGCGCAGGTGCGCGCAACCTGGCCGTTCCTCGGCGCTGCGCGCGCCGACCGGATGGCGCATGCCTATGGATCGATGCTGGCCGAAATGCTGGACGGGATCGGCGACGAAGCCGCCATGGGTGCGGCGCTGGGCGGCGGCCTTACTGAAGTCGAGGCACGCTGGCTCCACGACCGCGAATGGGCGCGCAGCACCGACGATGTGCTGCTGCGCCGGAGCAAGCTCGGCTTGCACGTGACCGCGACCGAGCACGCCCGCATCGCGGCGTGGTGGAGCGCAACTTTCCCGCGCTGACGTTGGAACGATCGCGCGGGGTTGCTGGTTACCGCTGCCTGTGCCCCCCTGCCCAGGATTCCGCCCGCGCGCCCCGCCGGCTCTGAAAGATCAACCATGACAACCACAACGCACGCCTTTGCGGCGCATGTCGCCCATGCGCCACTCGCGCCCTTCACCTTCGAACGCCGCGATCCCGGTGCCGACGATGTCGCGATCGACATCCTGTTCTGCGGCGTGTGCCATTCCGATCTCCACACCGTGCGCGGCGAATGGGAGGGGACGCTTTATCCGTGCGTGCCCGGCCACGAAATTGTCGGCCGCGTTTCCGCCGTCGGCACGAACGTCACCAAATTCGCGGTCGGCGACCTCGCCGGCGTCGGCTGCATGGTCGACAGCTGCGGCCATTGCCCGTCGTGCAACGATGGCGAAGAGCAATATTGCGAAACGACCGGCTTCGTCGGCACCTATAACGGCCCGGACACGGTGACGGGTGGCCATACGATGGGCGGCTATTCCGACCATATCGTGGTGAAGCAGGATTTCGTGCTGAAGGTGACGCATGCCGAAGCGGATCTCGCGGCGGTCGCGCCCTTGCTGTGCGCCGGCATCACCACGTATTCCCCGCTGCACCATTGGAAGGTCGGCCCGGGACAAAAGGTCGGAATCGTCGGCCTCGGCGGGCTCGGCCATATGGGGGTCAAGATCGCCGCCGCGATGGGGGCCGAAGTCTATGTCTTCAGCACCTCGCCGGGCAAGCGTGAGGATGCCAAGCGGCTCGGCGCGACCGACCTGATCGTATCGAAGGATGCCGATGCGATGGCCGAGCATCTGGGCAGCTTCGACTTCATCCTCAACACCGTCGCGGCCAGCCACGACCTCGATCAGTTCCTCGTCCTGCTCAAGCGCGACGGCACGATGACGTTGGTCGGCGTACCCGAGACGCCGCATCCTTCGCCCAGCGTCGGTAATCTGATCTTCAAGCGCCGCGCGCTTGCCGGATCGTTGATCGGCGGGATTGCGGAGACGCAGGACATGCTCGATTTCTGCGTCAAGCACGGCCTCACCTCCGACATCGAGATGATCCAGATCCAGGATATCGATGCCGCCTATGACCGGATGGTGAAAAGCGACGTCAAATATCGCTTCGTCATCGATATGCAGTCGTTGAAGGCAGCGTAGCAAATACGGGCGCGCTGGTACGCGTGCCATCTTTACGACGCTTCCCCGGCGGAGGCCGGGGCCCAGTCGCAAAGGTCGAAGTCGTTTAGCGCAGACGCTAACATTCGATCCTTCCGCTCCTGGGCCCCGGCCTTCGCCGGGGAAGCGATTTCGTTTCAAGCGATCCTGTCGTAAAGCGCACAACCTTATGACAGGCCCCTCCCCCATCCACGTCGCCGCGCTCTACCGCTTCGCTCGCTTCCCCCACCCCGCAGCGCTCCGTCAGCCGCTGCTCGACCTGTGCGCCGCGAACGACGTGCGCGGCACGCTGCTGCTCGCGCGCGAAGGCATTAACGGCACGATCGCCGGACCCGAGGACGGCATCGCCGCGGTGATCGCCCACATCCGCGCGCTCCCCAACTGCGCCGACATCGCCGTCAAATACAGCCGCGCCGCGACCACGCCGTTCCACCGCCTCAAGGTCCGAGTGAAGCGCGAGATCGTGACGATGGGCGAACCCGATGTGGATCCCCGCGGCAGCGTCGGGACGTATGTCGCCCCCGCCGATTGGAACGCATTGATCGACGATCCCGACACGATCGTAATCGACACGCGCAATGCCTATGAGGTCAAAATCGGCAGCTTCGCCGGCGCGATCGACCCGCAGACCGATCGGTTCGGCGATTTCCCCGCCTGGGCCCGCGCCAACCGCGCGGCACTGGAAGGCAAAAAGGTCGCGATGTTCTGCACCGGGGGCATCCGCTGCGAGAAATCCACGGCCTTCCTCAAAGCCGAGGGGCTGACCGACGTCTTTCACTTACAAGGCGGTATCCTCAAATATCTTGAGGACGTCCCGCAAAACGAGAGCCGCTGGCACGGCGAATGCTTCGTGTTCGACGAACGCGTCGCGGTCGGCCACGGCCTCGCGCCGGGCACGCACGAACTGTGTCGCGGTTGCCGCATGCCGGTCAGCGCCGCCGACCGCGCAGCGCCGCTGTTCGAAGAAGGCGTCGCCTGCCCGGCCTGCGCCACCACGCGCAACGATGCCAAGCGCGCCGCCTATGCCGAACGCCACAGGCAAGTGAAACTGGCCGAGGGTCGCGGCGAAGCGCATGTCGGCGCGGTCGCGAGGAAACGGTAGCAGGTCACCGATCCACCGCGCCGCCAGCCACCCGTCAGCGGCCCGCTCGCGTTTCGCGCGGACACACATCCGGGAAGTAACGGCGCGAAATCGCGTCGCGCAAAACGCTGTGTCCTACAAGCGGCGCGGCGTGCCATTCTCCCCGGCTGCCGTCGCGCCGACGTCAGACCGCTCTTTGAACCGCCCGTCGCCGCATTTCCCCGCGCGCACGAGTGCGCGAGCAGCCTCGCTTCATCGCGCAAACATCGATTTATCCCTAACTTTAGCCTAACTTTCCACCGCGATAAGATCGCGCGGCCGGCTGACCCTCCGGCGGATCAATAACTCCGCCCGACCAGCACGCGCTCTACCGCCGGATCGCCCGTAAAGACGCACGGTCCGTCCGCTGCCGCCTGCACGATCGGCGCGTTGCGCAGCGTGAGTTTCAGCGCCTTCAGCCGCTCGACCACCGTATCGAGCGCAGGCCCGGTCGGCTTTGCCCATTGCACTTCGAGCCAGCCGGGATTCTTCACGCCCTCGGCAAAATACCGCTCGACCGTGGCGAAATCGGCGGCAGGCGTGATGTTGGCGTTCAGCCGCGCGCGCGCCTCGGTGTGGAGCGACGTCTGGATGTCGGCGAGCGTGGCGGAAACGGTCGCCACGAAATCGCCGCGTGCGATCACGCCGCTGTCGAGCTTGCCGTCCTCGCGGTACAGCCGGTCGCGGCGGATCACCGACACATTGCCGCCGGCGACGTCGCGCCCGCCCACTTCGATCACGATCGGCGCGCCCTTCTTGACCCAGCTCCAGCGCTTGGTCGCGGCCTTGCCGAATTTGAGGTCGAGCAGCGCACGCACCGGCTCGCCGAGCGCCGACTGCGTGGCGAGCTCGGCTTGCAGGCTTTTGCAATAGGCGATGATCTCGGCATCGTCAGGGTTATCGCGCAGCATCGGCACAATCACCACTTGCCACGGCGCGATCACCGGCGGCACGCGCAAGCCATCGTCGTCACCGTGGACCATGATGACCCCGCCGATCATCCGCGTCGACACGCCCCAGCTCGTCGTATTGGCGAGCACGAACTCGCCCTGATCGTTCTGAAAACGAATATTTTGCGCCGAGGCGAAATTGGTGCCGAGGAAGTGCGAGGTGCCGGCTTGCAGCGCCTTGCCGTCCTGCATCATCGCCTCGATGCTGTAGGTCGCGACCGCGCCGGGGAAGCGCTCATTCTCAGGCTTCTCGCCCGCCACCACCGGCAAAGCGAGGCAATCCTCGGCGAAGCTGCGATAGACTTCGAGCATTTTCAGAGTCTCTTCGCGTGCTTCTTCGGCCGAGGCGTGCGCGGTATGCCCTTCCTGCCACAGAAACTCCGATGTCCGCAGGAACATCCGGGTGCGCATTTCCCAGCGCACGACATTGGCCCATTGGTTGATCAGCACCGGCAGATCGCGCCACGACTGCACCCAGCGCGCAAACGCCATGCCGATCACCGTCTCCGATGTCGGCCGCACGACGAGCGGTTCCTCCAGCTTCGCCTCGGGATCGGGCATCAGACCGCCCTTCCCGTCCGACTTCAGCCGGTGGTGCGTGACGACCGCCATCTCCTTGGCGAAGCCCTCGACATGCTCGGCCTCCTTTTCGAAGTAAGAGAGCGGGATGAACAGCGGGAAATAGCAATTTTCATGCCCCGTCGCCTTGATCCGGTCGTCGAGCAGCCGCTGGATTCGCTCCCAGATGCCATAGCCCCATGGCCGGATCACCATGCAGCCGCGCACCCCCGATTCCTCGGCCAGATCGGCCTCGGCAATGACGGATTGGTACCAGGCGGAGAAATCGGCCTCGCGGGTGACGGAGAGTGCGCGTTTGATCATGCAAGCGCGGATAGCGGCTCCGAAGAAATCCGTCACCCTGAACTTGTCTATAGAGAGGTACGCGGCCATTGGGACGCTCATGCAGGGACAGCGTACATGACCAGAGGCGAAGACCGCATCCTCGCTGCGATCGGCCTGCGGCTCATTTCGGTCGGGACGTTCGCGGGCATGAACGTGTGCATCAAGCTTGCCGAGCTGCACGGCGCGGCGCTCGGCGAAATCCTGTTCTGGCGACAATTCGGCGCAGCGGTACTGGTTGGCGGGATTGTGCTGGGCGGGCCCGGCTGGCGCTCGGTCGCGACCACGCGGATGCCCGCACATTTGCTGCGCGCGGTGTTGGGGCTGACCGCGATGGCGTTGACCTTCGCCACGGTTCTCGCGCTGCCGCTGGCCGAAGCAACGACGATCGGCTTCACCATGCCGATCTTCGCGACGATCCTCGGGGCGTTGATCCTGCGCGAACCGACCGGGTGGCACCGCTGGCTGGCGGTGCTCGTCGGGTTTGGCGGCGTGTTGATCGTCGCGCAGCCGGGCAGCGGGCATTTTCCGATCTGGGGCGCGGTTACTGGCCTTGCCGCCGCATCGCTCACCGCCAGCGTGTCGATCCTGCTGCGCCAGATCGGCCGGACCGAGGCGGCGATGACGACGGTGTTCTGGTTCTCGACGCTGTCGATGCTGCCCTTGGGCATCCTCTACGTCTTCGTGTTCAAGACTCATCCGCTCGACGTCTGGCTGCTCCTGGCCGGTGTCGGCCTGCTCGGCGGCGCGGCGCAACTCGCAATAACCTCGGCGCTCGGGCTGGGGCCGGTGTCGGTGGTGGTGCCGATGGACTATTCGTCGCTGATCTGGGCGACGCTGTTCGGCTGGCTGGTGTTCGACACTCTGCCCGGCCCCGCAACCTGGATCGGCGCGCCGATCATCGTGGCGAGCGGCCTGTACATCGTGTGGCGTGAGCATCTGCGACGTCAGACCGAAACGATTCAGGCGTTTACTGCCTAAACGCGGCGGAACACCAACATCACATTGTTCGCGGGCATTTCGATCGTCTGGTCGAGCGCGAAACCCGTTGCCGCGTCGGCCACGGCGCCGACCGAACGGATGCCCCATGCCGGATCGCGCTCACGCAGCGATTCGTCGAAGGCGAGGTTGCTCGGCGCGGTCGGCACATCATTACGCAGAAACGGGCCATAGACGAGCAAAGGCGCACCCGTGTCGAGCACCCGCGCGGCACCCGCCATCAAGCCGAGCGTCGCCTCCCACGGGCTGACGTGCAGCATGTTGATGCAGACCACCGCGTCCGCCCGCGAAACCGGCCAGACCGACGCGCCGGCGTCGAGATCGAGCGGTGGCAGGACGTTGTCAATGCCTTCGCACCACGCCGCAATCGACGTCAGCGCAGCGCGATCGGGGTCGCTCGGCTGCCACTCCAGCGCGGGGAATTCACCGGCGAAATAGGCGGCGTGCTCGCCCGAACCGCTGGCGATCTCGAGCACCGTTCCAGACCGCGGAAGCACCGCCCGCAACACGTCGGCAATCGCCATGCGATTGCGCAGCGTGGCGGGGGCGTGGCGACGATCCTCGCCGGCCGCCTCGCCCGGAACCCATGGAGTCGGATCAGTCATCGCGCCACCGATCAGACTTGCGCGGATTTCATCAGGCGAGTCGCGCGCAAATACATTTCGAGCCGCTGCGCGCTGAACACGCCGAGCGACAAGGCCGCAAGCCCGTCGATCAGCAAGGTGACATCGAGGTGCAGCGCGCTGCCCTCATTCTGCGAAATCGTCTTGAGCGCGAACAGCACCGCGATGAACACGATCGCCCAGATCGATCCCTTCTGCATCAGCTGGCCCGTCGCCAGATCATGCTCGATTCGCATCGTCTTGCCGCGTTGCCAGCCGAGCGCGGCACCAGCCAGCAGCCCGAGCGCGGCGATGCCCCAGCCCGTAACGCTTGGTGGACGCTGAACAAAAATCAGCGCGACCACGCCGCAATAGATCGCCGGGACAATCCACAGCCGATCGATGTTAAGCGGCCGCAACCGCATCAGCCGTGGTGCGCGGATCGCCATGATCACGCCGAAGATCACCAGCGGGAGGAGGATCTGCAACCACCCGTGCGGTTGAGCAATCTGTTCGCGCATATCCAATTCCCCCCTGACCCCGGTACTGCTTTACCGCGCTGCAGCACCGGGGATCAAGCGGCGATCATTCCGCGGCTTGCGCCAGTTCCGGGTCCTTCCACACCAACACCGGCTTGCGCGCCGCCAGCGTTTCGTCGAGCCGGCTGCGCGGCGCGAAGTGTGGCGCGGATTTCAGGCTGACATCGCCCGCTTTCGCGCGCTCGGCGACCGAACGCAACGCGACGATAAACTGGTCGAGTGCTGCCTTGGATTCGGTTTCGGTCGGCTCGATCAGCATCGCGCCGTGGACGACCAGCGGAAAATACATCGTCATCGGGTGGAAACCCTCGTCGATCAGGCCCTTGGCGACATCGATCGTCGAGAAGCCCTCCGCCAGGCCATTATCCGAGAACAACGCCTCGTGCATGCACGGCCCCGACGCGCCAAACGGTGCCTCAAGCGTCGTATCGAGGCTGCGCAGGATGTAATTGGCGTTGAGCACCGCATCCTCCGCGACCTGCCGCAAGCCATCCGCGCCGTGGCTGAGGATATAGGTCAGCGCGCGCGTGAACATGCCCATCTGGCCGTGGAAGGCGCACATCCGGCCGAAGCTGTGCGGATGCTCGTCGCCTGCGGTTTCCTCTTCGATGAGCTGAAGATGCCCGTCCGCCATCCGCGCCGTGAACGGCAACGGCCCGAACGGTGCCAGCGCCTCCGACAGCACCACCGGCCCCGAACCCGGCCCGCCGCCGCCATGCGGGGTGGAGAAGGTCTTGTGCAAATTGATATGCATCGCATCGATACCGAGATCACCCGGCCGAACGCGCCCGACGATCGCGTTGAAATTGGCGCCGTCGCAATAAACGAACCCGCCCGCCGCATGGACCGCGTCGGAGATCACCTTCATGTCACGCTCGAACAAGCCGCAGGTGTTAGGGTTGGTGATCATCACCGCCGCAACATCGGGGCCGAGCCGCGCCAGCAACGCCGCGGTATCGACGCGGCCCTCGGCAGTGGCGGGAATATCCTCGACCGTATACCCCGCAAAGGCGGCAGTCGCCGGGTTGGTGCCATGCGCGCTTTCGGGCACGAGCACGATCTTGCGATGCCCCTCGCCGCGCGCCTCCAGCGCCGCCTTGATGCAGAGCATCCCGCACAGCTCGCCATGCGCGCCGGCTTTCGGCGTCATTGCCACGCCGTACATGCCGGTCAGCGTGATCAGCCAGGTCGCCAGTTCGTTGATCACGCCGAGCGCACCTTGCACGGTATCGACCGGCTGAAGCGGGTGAATGTTGGCAAAACCGGGCAGCCGCGCCATCTTCTCGTTGAGCCGCGGATTGTGCTTCATCGTGCACGATCCGAGCGGGAAAAAGCCGAGATCGATCCCGTAATTCTGACGCGACAGGCGGGTGTAATGGCGCACCGTCTCGGGCTCGGACAGACCCGGCAGACCGATCGGCGCGGTGCGGGCGAGGGTGCCGAGTCTCCCTCTCCCCGCTTGCGGGGAGAGGGGCAGTGCCGGGTTATCGAGCGCAACGCCCGAAGCGGACGCCCCCTCTCCCCGGCCCTCTCCCCGCGAGCGGAGAGAGGGAGAAGACTCGAAATCCACCCCCGTCGTGGTGCTGTCGCCAATCTCGAAGATCAGCGCCTCTTCCAGCATCAGCGCCTTGTTGCCAGTCGTCGTCGGGGAGGCCCCGATAGACTTTGCGCCGCCGGAAATCGGCGCTTCGGGGCGCCATCCACTTGCGTTGATGCTCATGCCAGAATCTCCTGAAGCGCGGACGCCAGCGTTTCGACATCCTCCGCTGACGTCGTCTCGGTCACCGCAACGACGAGGCCGTTCGCGAGGGCACCGACACCCGGATAAAGCCGCCCGAGCGATACGCCGGCAAGAATGCCGCGATCGGCCAACGTCCGCACGACCGGGCGCGCCTCGACCGGCAGTTTCAGCGTGAATTCGTTGAAGAAGGTCGGCGTGACCAGTTCGACCCCGGGCACCTGCGCCAGCCGCTCGGCCGCCGCAACTGCCCCGGCATGGTTGACCGCCGCCAGCTTGCGCAAGCCCGCTTCGCCGAGCAACGTCATGTGGATCGAGAAAGCCAGCGCGCACAGGCCCGAGTTGGTGCAGATGTTCGACGTCGCCTTCTCGCGGCGGATATGCTGTTCGCGCGTGCTGAGCGTCAGCACGAAACCGCGCCGCCCATCGGCATCGAGCGTCTCGCCACACAGCCGACCCGGCATCTGGCGGACATATTTCTCCTTACACCCGAACAGGCCGACATAAGGCCCGCCGAACTGCAGCCCGACGCCGAGCGACTGCCCCTCGCCCACCACGATATCGGCATCCATCTCGCCCGGCGATTTGATCGCGCCGAGCGCGACCGGCTCGGTCACCACGGCGATCAGCAGCGCCTTGTGCGCGTGGCACGCATCGGCCAGCGGCTTGAGGTCGGCGATGCGGCCGAGAATGTCGGAATATTGCACCACCACGCACGACGTGTCCGCATCGATCGCGGCGATCAGCGCGTCGAGATCCGTCTCCGGCCCGAGCGTCGGGACCGATGTCTCCAGCGCATCGCCGGTGAACTTCGCCATCGTTTTGGCGACCGAAACATAATGCGGGTGCAGCCCCGACGACAGGATCGCCTTGCCGCGCTTGGTGATGCGTCGCGCCATCCCGATCGCTTCCCAGCACGCGGTCGAGCCGTCATACATCGACGCGTTCGCCACATCGGTGCCGAGCAGCCGCGCAACTTGCGTCTGGAACTCGAACAGCATTTGCAGCGTACCCTGCGCGATTTCGGGCTGGTACGGCGTGTAAGCGGTGAGGAATTCGCCGCGCTGGATCAGATGATCCACCGAGGCCGGCACATGATGCTTGTACGCGCCACAGCCAAGGAAGAAAGGCGCTTCCCCCGCCGTGAGGTTCTTGCGCGCGAGCGCCGACATGTGCCGCTCAACCGCCATTTCGCTGGCGTGCATCGGCAAACCATGGATCGGCCCGTTAAGTCGCGCGGCTTCGGGCACGTCGACGAACAGATCATCGATCGTCGCGACACCGATCACGCCAAGCATGGCATCGCGGTCGGGCTGAGTCAGGGGTAGGTAACGCATGACACATTCCTCTCCCCTCCCTGGAAGGGAGGGGCTGGGGGTGGGTTGGTATGGGGCTGGCGTTGCGGCACCACTCGGGCCGACCCACCCCCGACCCCTCCCTTCCAGGGAGGGGAGGATCTCACAGCTTCGCGACGAACGCCTGGTATGCGATCTCGTCCATCAACTCGCTCAGCTCGTCCGGATCGGAGAGCGTCAGCTTGTAGAACCAGCCGTCGCCTTCGGGGTCTTCATTGACCAGCCCAGGCGTATCGCCGAGCGCCACATTGGCCTCGATCACGGTGCCCGACACCGGCGAATAGACGTCCGACGCGGCCTTGACCGACTCGACCACCGCGGCTTCGTCGCCCTTGGTCAACTCTTTGCCCTCATCGGGCACGTCGACGAACACGATGTCGCCGAGCTGCTCTTGCGCATATTCGGAAATGCCGACGGTGCCGATGTCGCCATCGACATCGACCCATTCATGATCCTCGGTGAAATAACGGCTCATATCACTTGCCTCCTGCGCGAACGTAGCGGTGGGGAATGAAGGGCATTGCGGTAACGGTCGCGTGATGGACCTTGCCGCGTTGCGAAAGCTGGATCGTGGTGCCGGGGGTGGCGAGTGCGGTCGGCACATAGGCCATCGCGATCGCCGCGCCGACAC
This sequence comes from Sphingomonas sp., assembly GCF_040398505.1. Taxonomy (GTDB): domain Bacteria; phylum Pseudomonadota; class Alphaproteobacteria; order Sphingomonadales; family Sphingomonadaceae; genus Sphingomonas. Next base: position 27,658 of record NZ_JBBATX010000022.1, read on the forward strand.
TCGGTGCAAAGCCGCCGCTGGTCACGCGGCCGATTTCGCCACCGGCGGAGTCGACGACTGCGGCGCCCTCGCGGACGGGCTGGCGACCCTCGATCAGCAGCCCCACGCGCTTGGTTGCGGCACCCGCCGCGCGCTCGGCGAGGATGCGCGTCGCACCCATAAAATCACCCGCCTCACGGCGACGCTTCGACAACGCGAAACCCAGATCGGCCTGCACTGGCGTCGTCGCGGGATCGAGGTCATGCCCGTACAGCGGCAGCCCCGCCTCCAGCCGCAACGAATCGCGCGCGCCAAGGCCGATCGGCTTGACCTCTGGCTCTGCGGTGAGGGCATCGGCGAGCGCTTCGACCTGCTCGGCGGGAACCGAAATCTCGAACCCGTCCTCACCGGTATAGCCCGAGCGGCTGATCCACAGCGGCACGCCGTTCCAATCGAACGCGCCCGCCGTCATGAACACCAGATCGCTCACCCCGGGGACCAGCCGCGCCATCGCATCGATCGCTTTCGGCCCCTGCAGCGCCAGCAAGGCCTGATCCTCCAGATGGTTGATCGCAATGCCGTCGGGCAGAAATTCGAGCAGATGCGCGATATCGTCGATCTTGGTCGCGCCGTTGACGACCATGTAGAAGAGCGGGCTGTCGGGATCGGGCGCGTCATTATCGAGCGGCGACCAGCCGACCGGCTCTGCCACGACATCCTCGGCAGCGTCTGCGAAGGGGCTCGTTGTGGGCAATCGCGTCACCATCAAATCGTCGAGAATGCCACCGTCCTCGGCGAGCAGGAGCGAGTAACGCTGCTTGCCCTCGCCCAGCCCGGCAATATCGGCGGGCAACAAGGCCTCAAGCGCAGCGACGAGATCGGCGCTGCCCTCGGCACGGAAAACGAGCTGGCCCATATGGCTTACGTCGAACAGCCCAGCCGATTCGCGCACCCACAGATGCTCGGCCATGATGCCTTCATACTGGACTGGCATGTGATAGCCCGCGAACTCGACCATGCGTCCGCCCCGCGCGCGATGCCACGCGTCGAGCGGCAGGGCCTCGGTGGCGATCTCGTCGGGAGTGTCCGTATCGCTCATATAAAGGCCTTCCGTGGCGAGGTTCACGGCGCGGCATCACGCGATTCGCGTGGCTGCATCGCCGCCCCCTCTGTCACGGGAACCTGAGAGCTTTGACCCGGTGCCTGACGGCTACGGGCTTACCCCTTCGGTGGCCCCCGCTCAGCGAGCGGGTGCGCTTTCCAGAGTGTCGATAGCCCGCGCGGTCCGGTGGCCTGAGAGATTCCGGGGCGGTTGCTCCTTCGGCGCCCCGGATCAAGTCCGGGGGCTCTCCCGCGCGCGCCTATGCAAGCTACCCTGCATCGACCCGCATAGGTTTGACGCGGTGCAGCAAGCGAGTCAATCCGCCTTGGCGGGCTTTCGTCTATTCCGCAGCGATTGCGCTATCGGGCAGGCCCATCGCGCAAACGCGGCGAAGGATCGCGTTGCCGGCCTCGCTTTGCGCAATCAGGCAGGGGTCATCCCAATCTGACATGTGGAGGAAGGGTTCATCCCCGACCTTCACTTCGGCATAGGTGGCGTGATTTGTGACGGAAACAGCCGCGACGGTTTTAAGTCGCGTGCTAACCTCGAGCTGTTCGTCGGCCGCATATTCCAGGCTCACCATTCCCGAGGGGAGTTCTAGCAACTGCATGATGTGCTCCTCGCAACGCTCATACGCTTTCGCATATCGCCTCTCAAGACCCGCTCAAACGGGCGGGGCGGCACGCGGCGTCGATCACCAGCCCCCAGAATTCATATCTGACCAAGAGCGCATCGGAATCCGGCCCGAGCGGATGACTGAACCGTCCCGGGTTTCCTGGAGGCTATTTGGTTTGAGTCATGCAACCAT
>NZ_JBBATX010000023.1:0-13922 GCF_040398505.1 Sphingomonas sp.
ATCACATCACGGGTTGAGGGTGTGCGTCAGCGTGATTTCAGCCTTGAACAGCTTCGATACCGGGCAATTCGCCTTGGCCTCGGCGGCGATCGCCGCGAACTGCTCGGGTGGAATGCCGTCGATCACTGCCTTCAAATCGAGCGCAGACTTGGTGATGGTGAAGCCGTCACCATCCTTTTCGAGCGTCACCTTGGCGGTCGTGTCGAGCCGACCGACGGTGAAGCCGGCCCCTGCCAGCGCAAAGCTCAACGCCATCGTGAAGCAACTCGCATGCGCCGCCGCGATCAACTCCTCGGGGTTGGTGCCGATCCCGTCCTCGAACCGGCTGCCAAAGCCATATTGTGCGTGCGACAGCACGCCCGATTGCGTGCAGACATGGCCTTTGCCGTCCTTGCCGAAGCCATCATAGCTGGCCGATCCACTGCGTGTCGTCATCGTCTCGCTCCCTCAAGATCCATAAAAGGCGCGCACCCTGATGGGTACGCGCCAGATATAGGAACTGCGTAGGACGGTTCTTAGCGGCAGCGGCGATCCGCCGTCAGCGTGCGATCGATCGCGCGTCCGCCAAACGCACCGGCAACGCCGCCGAGCACGGTACCAAGCGTCTTGTCACCCCGGCCCGCGATCGAATTGCCGAGCAAGGCACCGCCAACGCCACCGGCGATCAGGCCGGTGGTTCCGTCCGAATGGCGGCAATAGCGGCGGCCGTCGCTGCCGGTATAGGCGCGCGGCTCATAATGGCGATGCTTGCGCGCTTCGGCTTGAGTCGTGGGAAATGCCATCGTTGCGGGGATGGCGAGTGAGACGGCGCTGAGCGCCATGATGAGGTTACGCATAAAATACTCCCGTGTGCCTGTTACGTGCGTTGGATCAAATCCAGTACTGTAACGATTGCGATTTTAGTTCGGTTTCATGAACCTGAAACAACACCGTGTTCATACGCGCCGAACCGCGCGTCGATCAGGATCGGGCCGCGGGAAATATCCCCGATATCCACGTTATTCACAGGCGCTCGACCGCTGTTTAGGGGTTGGTGCGACTCGCAAGTCGTGACAGCATTATGACTGTAAGCAAGCGATGACGACGCGGGAAACTGCAGAGACATCAACCGCTTATGCCACGAAAAGCGCGATGGTGCCGCAAGGAAACCAGGCGTGGATCGCGGCGGAGGGTCGAGCATGGTGGCAGGACGGCGGTTGCGCGAGCAGCGGCAAGGTTGGCGATCGGAGGCGCACTTCCAAAGGTGTCCGGGCTGGGCTGTCGCTTGCGACGAAGAGCCGGGGCATTGGTGTCGGAATGGTCGAGACCCGCCTTTTCTTCACGGGGAAAAGCGGTTCTGCCGGAACGATGCCGAGGCAAGGTGGACGGGGTGACCCGACCGCTGCGCTGGCCACCAGGGTCGCGGGCGCTGAGACTCGCAAGAGGATCGCACCCGACCCTGGCGACCGAAACGCGAAAGCTACGCCGTTCGCGGCGCGGGTTGAGCGGTAGAGGTCGAGGCAATGGGGGTCGGCAGCAATGTCGGCCCCTTTTTGCGTTTGCGGAGGTACGTCGCCGGTGGCGGTCAGCCGTGCGCGAGCAGGATCCGCGCGCGCGCGCAATCGGCCTCCATTTGCTCCGTCAGCGCCTCGAGCGAGTCGAACTTCGCCTCGGCCCGGAGATAGTCGATCAGTTCGACCTCGATCGCCTGACCGTACAGATCCTCGCTAAAATCGAAGAAATACGGCTCGAGCAGCTCCTTGGGTGGATCGAAGGTGGGCCGGATGCCGAGGTTCGCCGCGCCATCGAGCACGCGGCCACCCGCCAGCCGCCCGCGCACGGCGTAGATACCGTAGGCCGGACGCAGATACGTTCCCATATCGAGATTGGCGGTGGGGTAGCCGATCGTCCGCCCGACCTTGTCACCATGCTGCACCACGCCCGCCACCGCGAACGGCCGAGTGAGCAGGACTGCGGCGCCGCGCGGGTCGCCCGCTTTGAGCAAATCGCGGATCCGGCTTGAGGAAACGGGCGTCCCGTCGAGCGCGACCGGCCCCACCGTCTCGACCGAAAAGCCGTTCTTCAGCCCGAGATCGGCCAGGACATCGACGTTGCCGCCCTTATCCTTGCCGAAGGTAAAGTCGGCCCCGGTCACCACGCCGCCGCTGCCAAGCTTTTCGAGCAAGCGGTCTGCGACGAATTCTGCTGCGGTCTGCGCGGCCAGCGTGCGATCGAAGTCGAACACGACCATCGCATCGGCCCCGGCTTCGGCGAACAGCCGTTCGCGCTGATCCAGCGTCGTCAGGCGGAAGGGCGGCGTTTCGGGGCGGAAATGGCGCACCGGGTGCGGATCGAAGGTCGCGACGAGCGCGGGTCGCCCCGCAGCGCGCGCAAGTGCGATCGCGCGGCCAACCACCGCCTGGTGCCCGAGGTGAAATCCATCGAAATTGCCGAGCGCCACGATCCCGCCGCGAAAGCGTTCCGGAACCACCGCGCCGCCGTCGAGCCGCGTCATGGCGGTGGCTATACGGGGCGCTTGCCGGGTGCGCCAGCGTCGATTCCGGGGACGATCCCGGCGCGCAAGACCCGCAGAACATTGCCGCCCATCACCTTGGCAATGTCGGCATCGCTGAAACCGCGATCGATCAACGCTTGCGTGACGGCGGCGATCTGGCTCGAATCGAACCCGGTCGTCACCGCGCCGTCGAAATCCGAGCCCAATCCGACATGGTCGATCCCGACGAGATCGCGGACATGCGCGATCGCGGCTGCGGCGGCGTCGGGCTTGGTCGAACAGATCGCCGCATCCCAATAGCCGATCCCGATCACTCCGCCGGTGCGCGCGACGCCGCGAATCTCGTCGTCGGTGAGGTTGCGATTGACCTTGCACGTCGCCTGCACGCCGCCATGGCTCGCGACGACCGGGCGGCGCGCCATCGCCAGCACTTCGGCAATCGTCGCATGGCTCGAATGCGCGATATCGACGACCATCCCGATCGCCTCCATCCGGCGGACGATTTGGCGACCGAGCGCGGTGAGTCCGCCCTTCGCCTCGCCGTGCATCGATCCAGCGACATCATTGTCGAAGAAATGCGCGAGGCCAGCCATGCGGAACCCGGCGCGGTAGAGGATTTCGAGATTGGCGAATTTGCCCTCGAGATCCTGCAATCCCTCGATCGACAGCATACCGCCGACAACCTTCCTGCCGCGTGCCCGGTCGGCGAGCAGCCGGTCGAGATCGCCGGCGGTGCGGATCACGCGCAGCTGCCCGTTCGACGCGGCGGCGTCGCGATCAAGCTTCTGCGCGTGCCAGAGCGAGCGCTGGAGCAGCGAACCCCAAGTGCGCGGCGGCTGCAGATCCGCAATGGCCAGCGCGGTGATATTGTCGCTGTCGGCCGAATTGGCGTCGTAATTCTGCCCCTTCGGCGTCTTGGTGACCGAGGAGAAGACCTGCAGCGCATAATTGCCCGCGAGCAGGCGCGGCAGATCGACCTGGCCGCGGTCGGCACGGGTCAGCAGGCTGCGCTGCCACAGCAGCGTGTCGGCGTGCATGTCGGCGATCTGCAGTTTCGCGTTGAGCGCCTGCGCGCGTGGGGTGATTTTGAGCGGGATCGCCACGACCTTGTTCATCCCGCGCTCGACGATTCCCGGGGCGAGCGTGAAGAAGAGGATGGCGGCAAGGAGGATGAGCGCGAGGCCACCCAGCAGGATTTTACGCATCAGATTTGCTCCCCTTCACTTTTATCCTTCCCCGGCGAAGGCCGGGGCCCAGTCGCGAGAAGCTGTGTGGCGAAGATGGGTGCTCGATTATCGAACGTCTGGCAACTGGGCCCCGGCCTTCGCCGGGGGAGGGTGACGGTTAGGGAGTCCAACCCACCGGCCGCCGCAGCGTGAAGAAGGTAAAGGCAGGAGCATCGCCGCTACCAGAGATGTCCTCTCTGCTTTCTTCGACCCAATCATCGGCTTGGTCCAAGCTAAAGAAAGCGTCCCCTTCGTACGCCCGCCAAATGACAGTCACTTCTGCGCGATCGGCAATATCGCGAAAAAGTTCGAACACCTCCGCCCCGCCGATCACCGCCACGTCGCCGTCCCCCGCCAGCGCCAGCGCCGCCTCGACCGAATGCGCGACCTCGGCCCCCGGCGCCGACCAGCCCGCATCGCGCGTCAGCACGATATGCCGCCGCCCGGGCAAGGGTGCCGGAAAGCTTTCGAAGGTCTTGCGGCCCATCACCATCGGCTGGCCCATCGTCAGCGCCTTGAAGCGCTTCAAATCGGCCGGCAAATGCCACGGTAATTTCCCGTCGCGCCCGATCACGCCATTTTCGGCGCGCGCCAGAATCAGCGTGATCATACCGCCACCGCCGCCTTGATATGCGGCTGCGCGATATAATCGACGATGCGGAAATCCTCATATTCATACCCGTCGATCGCGCCGGGATTCCGCAGGATTTCCAATCGCGGCAGCGGACCCGGCGTCCGCGTCAATTGCTCGCGCGCTTGCTCCAGATGGTTCGCATAGAGATGGCAATCGCCGCCGGTCCAGATGAACTCGCCCGGCTCGAGCCCGCATTGCTGCGCCAGCAGCAGCGTCAGCAACGCATAGCTGGCAATGTTGAACGGCACGCCCAAGAAGATATCGGCCGAGCGCTGGTACAGCTGGAGCGAGAGTTTGCCGTTCGCGACATAGGTCTGGAACAGGCAGTGGCACGGGGCGAGTGCCATGGCGTGCAGATCGCCCGGGTTCCACGCGCTGACGATCTGGCGGCGCGAGGTAGGGTTGGTTTTGATCTGGTCGATCAGCTCGGCGATCTGGTCGATATGGCGGCCATCCGCCGTTTCCCAATCGCGCCATTGCTTGCCGTAGACCGGGCCGAGATCGCCCGCCGCATCGGCCCATTCGTCCCAGATGCTGACTTTGCGATCGCGGAGCCAGCCGACATTGGTGTCGCCGCGCAGAAACCATAGCAATTCGATGATGATCGAGCGCACGTGCAATTTCTTGGTGGTGAGCAAGGGAAAGCCGTCGGCAAGATCGAATCGCATCTGGTGGCCGAACACCGACAGCGTGCCGGTGCCGGTGCGGTCCATTTGCGGAGTGCCGTGGTCGAGCGCGCGGCGCATCAGGTCGAGATAAGCTTGCATGTCCACCCGTGTAGCGCCCCGTCCGCGCCGCGCCAACCGCCACCGTGCTTGCGCGGGTTCGCGTCGTTTTGGATGAAGTTTGCGTATCGCTCTTCCCCACTTTGCGGAAGTCGCAAGGGCATGGCCCCACCCTATTTTCGTTTGCCTTTGGACCGCCTCGCGGTGCTTGAAAGTGGCCCGCTGGGTGCCACGATCGCCTTGTTCGAGCCGATTGCCACGGTGCGCGAAGAGGTCGCGGTGTTTGCCTATCTTGATCCGAAATGGAGGCTTCTCGGGATGCGCCACCTTCCGTCGGGCCTGGCCGATGCGGTGATGATTCCCTTACGTGAAATCGTTGCCGATGCGCTCGCCTTCGATTGCACGGCGGTGGTGATGGCGCACAACCATCCCAGCGGCGATCCCACCCCGAGCGATGCAGACTATGCCTTTACCCGCCGCCTCGCGCACGCGCTCGATCTGGTTGGGGTGCGGCTGTTCGATCATCTCGTGCTGGCGCGCGACGGGTGCGAGAGCTTTCGGCGACGCGGATTGCTCTAGGAAAGTCGGCACGCCTTGATCGCGCTCGGCTCGGGGCGGGCGCCGGTCGGGCGGAACGCGGCGAGATAGCCACCGGCCGATGGCATGTCATAGCGCGCGACCTCGGCATAGCCGACCGCGGCGAATTCACAGCGGAGCAGCGCGGGCGGTGTGCCGTGATTCCGCGTCGGGCGGTCGGCATCGACGACGATGACGAGGCCGTCGGGTTTGAGCGACGGGCGCATCCGCCACAGGAACTCGTAGGGCTGGTCGATCTCATGGTACATGTGGACCATCAGCACGCGATCGAAACTGTTGGCGGGCAAGCGCGGGTCGGCCGGCGCGCCGAGCCGGACGCTGACATTTTCGAGCCGTTCGCGCGTAACGCGCAAGGCGAGTGTGTCGCGAACTTCGGCAACGATGTCTTCGGCCAATACGCGACCGTTTTTGCCGACGCGGCTGGCGAGCCGGATCGTATAATAGCCTTCGCCGGCGCCGATATCGGCGACGGTCATGCCGGGCTTGATCCCGGCCTTGTTCATCACCTCGCCCGCTTCGTTGACGCGGTCACGCGCTTCCTCGGTTGACCAGCGCGACGAGATGATCGCGGCGACCGGGCGGTCGGCTGCCGGGAAGGGGCCGGCCTGCCGCGTCGTGTCGGGCACGCGCGGCTGCCCGCCGTCGCACGCGGCGAGGAGCATGAAGGCAAAGAGGGCGGCGCATACTCTGCTCACTCGACGTCCTCGACCTCGACCGTTTCGCCCGTCACGCGCTGCGACAGTGCCGCCGCCATGAATGCATCGAGATCGCCGTCGAGCACATCCGACGGACTCGACGAGGTGACGCCAGTGCGCAGATCCTTCACCATCTGATAGGGCTGGAGCACGTAGCTGCGGATCTGGTGTCCCCAGCCGATATCGGTCTTGCCCGCATTTTCGGCATTGGCCGCGGTCTCGCGGATTGCCAGTTCGCGTTCGTACAGCCGCGCGCGGAGCTGGTTGTACGCCTCGGCCTTGTTCTTGTGCTGGCTGCGCTGATTCTGGCACTGCACGACGATACCCGTCGGGATATGCGTGATGCGCACCGCCGAATCGGTCGTGTTGATGTGCTGACCGCCCGCGCCGGATGCGCGGTACGTGTCGATGCGCAGGTCGCTCTCATTATATTCGACGTTGATGTCGTCATCGACGACCGGATAGACCCAGACGCTCGCAAACGACGTATGGCGGCGCGCCGCGCTGTCATACGGGCTGATGCGCACCAGGCGATGGACGCCGCTTTCGGTCTTGGCATAGCCATAGGCGTTCTCGCCTTTGAGCAGCAGCGTCGCCGACTTTATTCCGGCTTGCTCGCCCGAATGCTGGTCGATCAGCTCGACTTTCAGCCCATGGCGTTCGCCCCAGCGCGAATACATCCGGCTGAGCATCCCGGCCCAATCCTGGCTCTCGGTGCCGCCCGCGCCGGCATTGACCTCGATATAGGTGTCGTTGCCATCGGCCTCGCCCGCGAGCAGCGCCTTGACCTTGTCGGTGTCGGCACGGCGCGCGAGATCGGCGAGCGCGGCGACGCCCTCGGTTTCCATCTCGGTATCGCCTTCGGCCTCGGCCATCTCGATCAGTTCGGCGGTATCGTTCAGCTCGCTCTCGATCGCGCGCGTCGCGGAAATCGCCTCATCGAGCCGACGCCGTTCACGCATGACCGCCTGCGCGGCCTTGGGGTCGTTCCACAAGGCCTGATCCTCGACGCGCGCGTTGAGTTCGTCGAGCCGCCTGAGCGCACGGTCCCAGTCGAGGAACCGGCGGAGCAAGGCGAGTGCGTCCTTGATCGAATCGATATGGGCCTGCGCTTCGGCGCGCATCATTTACTCCAAACTTCATTTCCGGTGTCATCCCCGCGGAAGCGGGGACCCATCACCCATCGCTGCGAGATGGGTCCCCGCTTGCGCGGGGATGACAACCGTTGGTGTTGAAAGCCACCGCTAGTAGATGCCGCCCTGCCTTTGCAAGAAATCGCTGTCGCGGCGCGCTTCTCTCTGCTGCCGCGCCTGCTCGGCGGCCCGCGCTTTTGCTGCGGCGGCGGCGGCCGCAACGGCTGCCGGATCGGGCAGGATCATGTCGCGGCGCACGGCGCGGCGCGGCTCGCTCTCGGGCTTGAACGCTTCCCAGATAACCGCCGCCTTGGGATCGTCGCTTGGCCATGCGCCGAATACGGGCTTCCCACTGGCGCGGTCGATGCGGACCATGCGGATGCCCGCCGGCGCGCGGAACGGAATCTTGTCCAGGCCTGCATACGCCTTAATTGCGAACGCCTTGAAGATCGGCGCGGCGATCGTCCCGCCCTGCGCCGCGACGCCGAGCGAATGCGGCGTATCATAGCCGATATATAGCCCGCCGATCATCTGGGGCGTGCCGCCAATGAACCACACATCGGTCGGCCCGGTGTTGGTGCCGGTCTTGCCGAACATCGGCCGATCGAGATCGCGCAAAACGGTCGCGGTGCCGCGCTGGATCACGCCTTCGGCGATGTGCACCATCTGATACGCACTCATCGCATCGACGATTTGCTTACCGCCCGAAACCGGCCGCGGCATCGGCTTGCCGTTCCAATCGGGCGCGTTGCAGCGGTCGCACGCGCGCCAATTCGTCGGGAACACGACCTTGCCGTGCCGATCCTGCACGAAATCGATCAAGCTCGATGGGTGCGACCGCCCCTGATTGGCGAGGATCGCATAGGCATTCACCATGCGTGACACCGTCGTCTCACCCGCGCCGAGCGCGAACGACAGATAGGGCGGGTATTTGCCGATGCCGATCCGGTCCATCAGCGCCACGACCCGCGGCATACCCGTGGTCGCGGCCGCACGCACCGTCATCAGGTTGCGCGATTGCTCCACGCCCCAGCGCATCGTGTGCGAACCGGAGCCGCCGACATTGCCGAAGTTGCGGAAGCATTTCTGGCCCAGCCGCGCGCCCTGGAACACGCAGAACGGCCCGTCGACGATAATCGACGCCGGGGTCATCCCACCCTCGAGTGCGGCTGCGTAGACGATCGGCTTGATCGTCGACCCCGGCTGGCGCAGCGCTTGCGTGGCGCGGTTGAAGGCCTGGATCCGGAAATCGAACCCGCCTTGCATCGCCAGGACGCGCCCGGTCTGCGGCTCCTCGACGACGAAGGCGCCCGAGATTTTCGGGACTGAGCGCAGCGCAAACGCCTCGCCCTCCGGCGCGACCGCGATAATGTCGCCGGGCTTGAGCGCCACAAACGCCGTTCCGCTGGTGCCGCGCACTGGCATCTGGGCGCCCCAACGCGGCAGCGTGCCCGTGCTGCCGTCGGCAAAGCCGAGTTCGGCTCTCTCGCTGCCCAGCGCGGTGACGATCGCGGCCCGCCAATTGTCGTAATCGAGCCCGATATTGGTGTTGAGCAAGGCGCTCTGCCACGCTGCCCCGGCAATTTCGACATGGCCAAGCGGCCCCGACCAGCCACGCCCGCTTTCGAAGCGCAGCAACCCCTGGCGCAAGGCGGTCTGTACATAGTCCTGCAGCGTGTTGTCGAGCGACGTGCGCACCCACAGCCCGCCCGAATAGACGCTGTACGGCCCGGCGCGCTGATCTTCGCCGAATTTGTCGAGCAACTGACGTCGGACTTCCTCAACGAAATAGCCGCTGCCGGCGGTCTCGGTCTTGGGTGTTTGGCGCGGCACGGTGCCGAGCGGTTCGGCCATCGCCGAATCATGCTGCGCTTGCGTGATGAAGCGGTTCTTGAGCATCTCGCGCAACACATAGGCGCGGCGATCGAGCGCCCGTTGCGTGTGGCGGACCGGGTCGTAATTGGACGGACCCTTGGGCAGGATCGCGAGATACGCCATTTGTGCCAGATCGAGCTGGTTCAGATCCTTGCCGAAATAGGCATAGCTCGCCGCCTCGACGCCGAAGGCGTTGCGGCCAAGCGCGATCTGGTTGAGGTACAATTCGAGGATTTGCTGCTTGGTCAGCGTATCTTCGATCCGGTAAGCGAGAATCGCTTCCTTGATCTTGCGCGTATAGCTTTGCGCATTGCCGATCAGCAGGTTCTTCGCGACCTGCTGCGTGATGGTCGAGGCACCGGCGGCGCGGCGCTTGGTCGTCAGATTGGTGAAGGCGGCATTGGCGATGCCGAGATAATCGACGCCGTGATGTTCGAAAAAGGTCTTGTCCTCGGCCGCCAGAAAGGCGCGGACCAACAGCGGGGGATATTCGTCATAGCTGAGCTCGACGCGCCGTTCGCGCGCATAGCTGTGGATCGGCGTGCCATCGACGCCGCGGACGTTGGTCGGCAATGGGGGTTCATAGGTGCGCAAGGTGTCGACCGAGGGCAGGCCCGCCGCGAAGACGAACCAGAAGATCGCATAGCCGATCGTGGCCAGCACGCCGAGCACGGCCAGCGTCTTGACCCACCAGCGCGCCCACCAGCGCGCGACGATTCCGCGAATGCCGTCCATCTCACGGCGAATGCGGAATTTTACGGTTGTATCGTCGGACGCGGCCATAGGGTGTCAGGCTCTAGCAAGTTTCGCGCGCGTTGCCAGCGCGTGTTCGTTGGGCGCGACGATGTGCCGCTCAGCCTTGGGGTAGGGGGAGCGTCAGTTATTGGACGCCATGCGCCGTGCGAAATGGACCTCGACCGCGCGTTCGATGCTCTGCGCGATCTTGCGGCGCCCCTCCGCGCTGTCGATGAAATCGGCGTCGCGCGGATTGGAAATATAGCCCGTTTCAAACAGGATCGAAGGCATGTCGGGGGCTTTCAGCACCATCAGCGACGCCATGCGGTGGAAGTTGGGTTTCACCGGCATCAGCGGCTGCGCCTCGCGCCCGAGCAGCCGCGCGAAGCTTGCCGAATTGTTCATCGTCTCGCGCTGCGTCAGGTCGATCAGAATGGAGGAAATGTCCGCCGAAGTTGCGCCGAGATTGACGCCCGCAATGATGTCGGCCTTATTCTCCCGCGCGGCCAGCTTGGCCGATTCCTTGTCCGAGGCGACCTCTGACAGCGTATAGACCGACGCGCCCGACGCATTCCCCGTTCCGACGCTGTCACAATGGATCGAGATGAACAAATCGGCGCGCAGCTTCCGCGCGATGCCATAGCGCTCCTGCAAGACCAGAAAGCGATCGTCGTCGCGCGTCAGCGCCACACGCACGCGGCCCGACTTGATCAGCTCGTCACGGATCGCCCGGGCGATTTTCAGCGTCACATCCTTTTCGCGCCGCCCGTCGAGCGGCGAGATCGCGCCGGGATCAACGCCGCCGTGCCCGGCATCGATCACCACCAGCGGACGGCTGTCATCGTCGCCGTAAACGCGCGGCAGCCGTGCATCGCGCGGGGCAGGCGGGATCGGCACCGACACGGCGTAGCGTTCGGTCGCCTGCACCAGGCCCATGTTGAACGGCGGCAGGAAGCGCAGGCGGCGTTCGCCGGCAGCGCGCGCGAACGTCGCATCGTCGACGGTCTGCAAGGCGAGCGTGAGTTCACGCCCGTCGCGGCCGAACACGCCTTCGGTGATCAGGGTCGGGCGCGCCAGGTCGAACACCACGCGGGTCCCACCGCTGCCACGCACGGCTTGCCGCACTTGGGTCACTGCACCGCCAGCCTCGATCTCGCCCCCGGGCTGCGCACCGGCAATATCGATCGCGATCCGGCGTGGTGCCGCGAGCACGAAGCTCGACGCGTCGCCCACTGCGGAATCGAAGCGGATGACGATGCGGTCGCTGTGGACGTCGATCCGCTCGACCGACGCTGCCCAGGCGGGGGCGCCGGCGAACCAGCAGGCCAACAAAGCGAGGATGAACGACACCCCCCTGTAATGCCGTCGCGATGGCGGAGCGGTAAAGCGAAAAGGATGGCAACGGGGGGATTGGGTCGTGCTCATCCTTCCGGCTTAGGTAATCTCCCCCCAAGGGCGCGTTGCCGGGTGCGGTTAATTTGCCGCTAGGCATGGATTTGCCGGTCGGCGGCAAAAACGTGCCGGTTGCTGCGTCGGCGATGCGGTGCTACGGGAGAAAGGGTGTCCGTTCACCGCCTTGTTTCGGCGACGTTTCGGTCTCTCTCGGCCGCCCCAGAGTTTCTCGGGCGCGGCTCATCCAGGTTGACGTTCGCATGATGCATGTATCCCGCCTTTCGCTCCGACCGGTTACGACCGGCGGGTGTGCGAGCGTGGCGGTCCCCCCAAGCCGGAAGGCTGGGCGTGCAAAGCGAGCAGAGGCAATTTTCGTGAAACCCCGCGTGTCCGGCCCCGGCGACTCTTTCGCCGTAGCGGATGCGCTCATCAATCACGCGCGGCCGGCGTCTTCACGCCCAGTGCATGCAGGCTCTGAGCCGCGCGACCGGAGAACAGTACATGACAATGCGTATGCTGATCGACGCACGGCACCGGGAGGAAACCCGGGTCGCGGTCGTCAAGGGAAACAGAATCGAAGAATTTGATTTCGAATCTGCTGAGCGGAAACAGCTTAAGGGAAATATCTATCTGGCCAAGGTGACGCGCGTCGAGCCGTCGCTGCAGGCGGCCTTCATCGATTATGGCGGCAATCGCCACGGGTTCCTGGCGTTCAGCGAAATCCACCCCGATTATTACCAGATCCCCAAGGAAGATCGCGACGCGTTACTGCGCGAAGAGGCCGAGCATGCCGCCGAAGAGGCAGCCCTGCGCGCCCAGCAGGATGCCGAAGACGATCTGCACGATGACGAGCACGGGGACGAGCACGGGGACGATCCGGACGAGGACGGCTTCGAAGGCGATTCGGATGCCGATGATCGCACGATCGAGCATGACGATGGCGATGCTGAATCGGACACCGAAGTCGTTGCCGAGGGCGAAAGCCGCGGCGGGCGCGGTCGTGGCCGTCGCAAGCGCACCGCATCGGACGATGCGGCCGACGATCTGCGCGAGCGCCGCACCAATTTGCGCCACCGCTACAAAATCCAGGACGTCATCCGTCGCCGTCAGGTGCTGCTCGTCCAGGTCGTGAAGGAAGAGCGCGGCAATAAAGGCGCGGCGCTGACGACGTATCTGTCGCTCGCCGGGCGTTATTGCGTGTTGATGCCCAACACGTCGCATGGCGGCGGGATCAGCCGTAAGATTTCGAACGCGGGCGATCGCAAGCGCTTGAAGTCGATCATGGCCGATATGAAGCTGCCCCCGTCGATGGGCTGCATCGTGCGCACCGCCGGGCTTCAACGCACGCGCGTCGAGATCAAGCGCGACTTCGATTATCTCGCGCGGCTGTGGGACGGGATTCGCGAGACGACCTTGTCGTCGTCGGCGCCGGCGCTCGTCTACGGCGACAGCGACCTGATGAAGCGTGCGATCCGCGACATTTACAATAAGGACATCGACGAAGTGATCGTCGAGGGCGAGGAGGGATACCGCCACGCCAAGGAGTTCATGAAGCTCCTGATGCCGAGCCATGCGCGCAAGGTGAAGCATTACAGCGATCCCGTACCGCTGTTTCAGCGCGCCGGAGTCGAGGAGCAACTGTCCGCGATGTACCATCCGCTGGTGCAGCTGAAATCGGGCGGCTATCTGGTGATCAACCCGACCGAGGCTTTGGTGTCGATCGACATCAACTCGGGCCGGTCGACGCGCGAACATTCGATCGAGCAGACCGCGACCGCGACCAACCTTGAGGCCGCCGCCGAGATCGCGCGCCAGTTGCGCTTGCGCGACATGGCCGGCTTGGTCGTGATCGATTTCATCGACATGGATAACAGCTCGAACAACCGCAAGGTTGAGAAGGCGATGAAGGAAGCGCTGAAGAACGATCGCGCGCGCATCCAGATCGGCCGCATCTCGTCCTTCGGGCTGATGGAAATGAGCCGTCAGCGGCTGCGTACCGGCGTGCTCGAAGCCTCGACCCGGCCGTGCCCGCATTGCGAAGGCTCGGGTTTCGTCCGTACCGCCTCGTCCTCAGGCCTGTCGGCGCTGCGCTTGCTCGAAGACGAAGCCGCACAGGGGCGCGGATCGCAGCTCTTGCTGCGCGCGAGCCAGGAAGCGGCCTTCTACCTGCTCAACCGCAAGCGTGCGGAACTGGCCGAGATCGAGGAACGCTATGGCGTGATGATCGAAGTCGCGCCCGACGGCGAGCAGGAAGGCGCGCGCATGTCGGTCGAAGTTGGCGGCCCGCCGCCGGCCTATCGTCCGCGCTTCGAGGCACCGATCGAGGAAATCGAGGAAGATTTCGTCGAGGAGGAGATCGAAGACGAGATTGAGGAAGAAGAAGTCGAGCAGCCGCGTGGCCCCCGCGAACCGCGCG
>NZ_JBBATX010000023.1:14022-28723 GCF_040398505.1 Sphingomonas sp.
GACGAGATTGAGGAAGAAGAAGTCGAGCAGCCGCGTGGCCCCCGCGAACCGCGCGAACCGCGCGAACCGCGCGGTGACCGGCCAGAAACGGCAGCGGCGGGTGACGATGAGGGCAGCTCGCGTCGCCGTCGCCGTCGTCGCGGACGCCGGGGTCGTGCGCGGCCCGAAGGCGAGGGTGCCGAGGGCGAGCAGAGCGGCGTCGAGGGCGAAGAGCGCGAGATCGTCGATTCGGCCGAATTGGAAGAGGGTGCAGAAGCCCCGGCCCCGTCCGAAGAGGCTGAAGCCGGTGAGGGCACTGGCGAAGGTGGTCGTCGCCGTCGTGGTCGGCGCGGTCGTCGTGGCGGTCGTCGCACCGAAGGCGAGCAAGCCGGTGGCGAGCAGACCGGTGCCGATACGGGCGAAACCCCGGTCGACGCCCCGATCGACGAAACCGTCGTCGCGGTCAGCGAAGCGGTCGCCGAAACCGAGGTCGAGGTCGAGGCACCCAAGAAGGGCCGTCGTCGTCCCCGTGCGCGCGATGCCGAGCCGAAGGCTGCCCCCGCAAAGAAAGCGGCTCCGGTCGCCGAACCTGCCGAGGAGGCTCAGGCTGATGCGGATGCGGATGCCGACGCCAAACCGAAGCGCAGCCGTCGCGCCAAAGCCAAGCCGGTTGCGGATGCAGTCGTTGAAGCTGCGCCAGTCGAGGCCGCGGCCGAGGCCAGCAGCGCGATGATGGACGTGCCGGTTTCGGAAGAACCGGCGCCAAAGCCCAAGCGTACGCGCAAGCCGAAAGCCGCCGCGGCCGAGGCGGCAGCCCTGGTCGAAGCCGAAGGGGAGGCCCCTGCCGTTGCGCTCGTCGCCGAAACCGTTGCGGCGGGTCCGGCGGAAGCAATGGAAGCTGCAACGCCGACCGGTGCGATCGACCCTGATCCGGGCGAAGCCGGCAGCCCGCGGCGCGGCTGGTGGCAGCGTACCTTCGGGGCTTGAACGACACGAGCCGATCGCCCTAACCTTCCGCGGCGGAGGCCGGGGCCCAGTTGCGAGACCTGAACAGTCGAATCCATCGTCTGCTCATACGACATCGCAACTGGGCCCCGGCCTTCGCCGGGGAAGCGCTTCCGCTAAAGGGCCGTCCTTCACGCGCCGTTCAGCCACTTCACCGCACCGCACGCACGATTGCTCCAACGGGAAAATTCGGCGATATGTCGGCGATGAAGCGCCTCTTCGCGGGACTCGCGGCCTCTCTCCTTCTGTGGGTGCAACCCGTTGCGGCACAGTCGATTCTGCGCGATGCCGAGACCGAGGCGATGTTTGACGACATGTCGCGTCCGCTCATTCTCGCGGCCGGGCTATCGCCCAACACTGTCCGCATTGTCTTGATCAACGACGATTCGATCAATGCCTTCACCGCGGGCGGGCAGACCGTCTATGTCCATTCGGGCCTGATCCAGGCGGCGGACAATGCCAATCAAGTGCAGGGCGTCATCGCGCACGAACTCGGCCATGTCGCCGACGGGCATGTCATTTTGCAGGATTCCGGCGCGAAACCTGCGCTCGCCATTCAGATTCTCAGCATGGTGCTCGGCGTCGCGGCGATCGCGGCGGGTTCGCCCGAGGCAGGCGCGGGGATCCTCTCGGCCGGCACGACCGCGGCGCAGGGCAAATTCCTCGCCTATAGCCGCGTCCAGGAATCGACGGCGGATGCGACCGGGCTCAAATTCCTGCGCGAAGCCGGGATCAGCGGCAAGGGGATGCTGACCTTCTTCAAGAAGTTGCAGAGCCAGGAATATGCTTACGGGTTGAAGAATATCGACCCCTTTGCGCAAAGCCATCCGCTATCGGGGGAACGCATCGTCACACTCGCTGCCGATGTGATCGCGTCGCCCTCATATAATACCAGGCCCGATCCCGCGCTGGAGGAGCGCTTCAAGCGCGTGAAGGCGAAGCTGCTCGGCTATGTCGCCGATCCCAAGACCACGCTCAATATCTATCCCGAGGAAGATCAGAGCGTGTATGCGCATTATGCGCGCGCCTATGCGTGGCATAAATCGGGCTATCCTGAGAAAGCCGATGCCGAATCGAGCGCTTTGCTGAAAGCAGCACCGCACGACCCGTATTTCCTCGAAATCCAGGGGCAAATTCTGCTGGAGGCGGGAAAACCGCACCAGGCGCTCGGCCCGCTGCGCGAGGCGACCGAGCTGTCGCGTAATTCCCCGCTGATCGCGACGACCTTTGGCCACGCGCTGATCGCGACCGAAGACAAGGCCAACTATCCCGAGGCGATCACGGTATTGCGTCAGGCGGTCGCGCGCGACGATGACAACCCGTTCGCCTGGTATCAGCTCGGCACCGTCTATGAGGCATCGGGCGATCAGCCGCGCGCCTTGCTCGCCTCAGCCGAGCAAGCCAGCCTGACCGGGGATCTGCGCAACGCCGCCTATCGCGCGCGCGGTGCCTTGCAGGGCTTGCCCGCCAACAGCGTCGACTGGATCCGCGCGCAGGACATCGCCCTCTCCGCACAAAATGAGATGGACGACGACCCCAAGACCTATAAGAAACGCCGATGAGCCGCTTGGTCCTTATGCTGGTCGCGGCACTCGGTGTTGCTTTGGGTGTGGTCGGAATGCTCTCGGTGCAGGCCTATGCGCCCGCGCAAGTCGATACCGCCGATCGCAGCCGGATCGAGCGCGTCGTCCACGATTACCTCTTCGCCCATCCCGAAATCCTGCCCGAAGCGATGCAAACGTTGCAGGACCGCGAAACCGCTGCGCGCGGCAGCCGCGCCGCGATGGTGGCAAGCGCCAACCGCACGGCGATCGAAGCGCCGTTCGGTAGCGCTTGGGCCGGCAACCCGGCTGCCGACGTCACGCTGGTTGAATATTTCGATTATAATTGCGGCTATTGCCGCGCCAGCTTGCCGGCCGTGGCAGCGCTGTTGAAAAGTGATCCCAAGGTCCGCATCGTCTACCGCGAATTCCCGATCCTGGCGCAATCGAGCGTCGATGCCGCCAAGATGAGCCTTGCCGCGGCCGAGCAAGGCAAGTTCCAGGCATTTCATGATGCGCTCTATGCCGGTGGCCCGGTCACCGCACCGAGCATCGCCACGGCGGCACGGCGGGCCGGACTTGACTTGGCGCGCGCCGCGGCCTTTGCGCCGCGCGCACAGGCGGAGATCGCCGCCAATGAAGCGATGGCGCAGAAGCTTGGCCTGACCGGTACGCCAAGCTGGGTGATCGGGCGCAAGGTGGTGTCGTCGGCGCTGCCGCTGGAGGAACTGCAAAAGGCCGTCGCGGCGGCGCGCGCGGGGAGATAGGCATCCGCTGCTTGTTGCGGCGCGGCACCGATCTTATCTCCCCAGCAGAAACGGGGACTTGATGGACACCATTCTTTCGGTTGCGGGCGTGTCGAAGACCTACGCCTCGGGCCAGCGCGCGCTCTATCCGGTCGATCTCGACATTCGTCGCGGTGAGATTTTCGCGCTGCTCGGGCCCAATGGCGCGGGCAAGACGACGCTGATCAGCATCATTTGCGGCATCGTGACGCCCTCGACCGGGACGATTACCGTCATGGGGCACAATGCGCTGACCGATTTCAAGAGCGCGCGCCGCGTCATCGGCCTCGTGCCGCAGGAACTGTCAGTCGACATGTTCGAAACCGTGCTCGCCACGGTGAAGTTCAGCCGCCGCCTGTTCGGCCGGTCGGCGCACGACGCGCATATCGAGCAAGTGCTGCGCGACCTGTCGCTGTGGGACAAGCGCCATGCCAAGATCATGGAGCTGTCGGGCGGGATGAAGCGCCGCGTGCTGATTGCCAAGGCGCTGGCCCATGAACCCGACATCCTGTTTCTCGACGAGCCGACCGCCGGTGTCGACGTCGCGCTGCGGCGCGACATGTGGAAGCTCGTCCACCGCCTGCGCGCGGGCGGCACCACGATCATCCTGACGACGCATTACATCGAGGAAGCCGAGGAGATGGCCGATCGCGTCGGCGTGATCGACAAGGGCAAGCTGATCCTCGTTGAGGACAAAGCGGCGCTGATGAAGAAGCTCGGCAAGCGCCAGATGCGGATCACGCTGTCGGCGCCGATCGCCGCGATCCCGCCCGAGCTCGCCGGTTGGGATGTGAAGCTGGAGGAGGGGCAATTGGTCTACAGCTTCAATGCCGAGGACGAACATATTCCAGAATTACTCGCCAAACTGGGCGGGCTCGGCATTGGCTATCGCGACCTCGAAACCTCGAAATCGAGCCTTGAGGATATTTTCGTCGGTCTGGTCGAGCAGGAGCAGGCGGCATGAACCTTAATTCCGTTCGTGCTGAGCTTGTCGAAGCAGCCCTCTCCTCACGCGGAACCCTTGTGGCAACGTGCCCTTCGACAGGCTCAGGGCGAACGGTTTGTGGGATGTTTCAGGCATGACCACCGCATCTACCAAGGCCCCCGCGATCAACACCCACGGCATTTGGGCGATCTATCGCTTCGAAATGGCGCGCGCGCTGCGCACGCTGTGGCAGAGCCTCGTGACCCCCGTCATCACCACCTCGCTCTATTTCGTGGTGTTCGGCGGCGCGCTCGGCTCGCAGATCAAGCAAGTCGATGGCGTGCCGTACGGGGCGTTCATCGTGCCGGGGCTGATCATGCTGTCGCTGCTGACGCAAAGCATCTCCAATGCCTCGATCGGGATCTATTTCCCCAAATTTACCGGCACGATGTTCGAACTGCTCTCGGCGCCCGTCTCACCGATGGAGCTGGTGGTTGGCTTTGTCGGGGCGGCGGCGACCAAGTCGATCGTGCTCGGGCTGATCATCCTCGGCACGGCATCGCTGTTCGTGTCGCTGCACATCGTCCATCCGTTCGCGATGCTCGCGTTCCTGCTGCTCACCAGCGTGGCGTTCAGCCTGTTCGGCTTCATCATCGGGGTGTGGGCCAAGGGGTTCGAGCAATTGAACTTCGTACCCGCCTTGCTGGTCACGCCGCTGACCTTTCTCGGCGGATCCTTCTATCCGATCAGCGTCCTGCCCGAGCCGTGGCACACGATCAGCCTGTTCAACCCGGTCGTGTATCTGATCAGCGGCTTCCGCTGGGCGTTTTTCGGGCGGGGCGATGTGCCGGTGGCGATCAGCCTTGGCGTGACCGCGCTGTTCCTGGTCGCGTGCCTCGGCGTGATTTCGTGGATTTTCCGGACCGGCTGGCGGCTGAAGAACTGACCCGAGGGAACAAGCGGCTGCGTGGTTCGCTAAGCCGCAACGACGCGGACCACGTCGCTTGTCCCCGGGAGCAGAACGATGACCAAGACCGCATTGGTAGTGGGGGCGAGTGGCATCGTCGGCAGCGCGACGGCGCGGCTGCTCGTCGATCAGGGGTGGAGCGTGCACGGCCTTGCGCGGCGCGCAACGCAGCAGGCCGGCGTCTCGCCCGTGGGTGCAGATCTGCAGGACGCCACCGCGACCAAGACGGCGCTCGCCGACCTCAACGTCGACGCGGTCTTCATCACGACGTGGCTGCGGCAGGATAGCGAGGCCGAGAACATCCGCGTCAACGCGGCCATGGTGCGCAACCTGCTCGACGGTTTGCGCGCGGGCGCGCGACCGCGGCACGTTGCGCTCGTCACTGGCCTCAAACATTATCTCGGGCCGTTCGAGGCTTATGGAAAGGGCGTGTTGCCGCAAACGCCGTTCCGCGAGGAGCAGGCGCGGCTCAACGTCGAGAATTTCTATTATGCGCAGGAGGATGAGGTGTTCGCCGCCGCCGCGCGCGACGGCTTCACCTGGAGCGTCCACCGCCCGCACACCGTCATCGGCAAGGCGGTCGGCAATGCCATGAACATGGGCACGACGCTCGCCGTCTATGCCACGTTATGCCGCGAACTTGGCCGACCGTTCCGGTTCCCGGGCTCAGCGGTGCAATGGAACGGCCTCACTGACATGACCGACGCGCGACAGCTCGCGCAGCATCTGCTGTGGGCCGCCGAAACCCCCGCGGCGGCGAACCAGGCGTTCAACATCGTCGATGGCGACGTGTTCCGCTGGAGCTGGATGTGGGCGCGCATCGCCGACTGGTTTGGGCTTGAGCCAGCGCCGTTCGATGGCAGCGTGCTGACGCTCGCGGAGCAGATGGCGGATGATACCGGGGTGTGGCGCGACATCGCAGCACGCGACGGACTCGCCGAGCCGGATCTGGCGCGGCTCGCCTCGCCCTGGCACACCGATGCCGATCTCGGGCGCCCGGTCGAGGTCGTCACCGACATGTCGAAGAGCCGGCGGATGGGGTTCCCGGCGTATCAGGCGACCGACGACGCGTTTTTCGACCTGTTCCGCGAATTGCGCGCGGAGCGGATCATTCCCTGAACTCGCTCTCCCTTGGGGAGCGGGAAGGGTGAGGGTTACCTCGCCAGCGATCACCCTCACCCTTCCGTCGCTTCGCTCCTCCCTCCCTCTCCCAAAGGGAGAGGGAATTAGCGCATCACGGGCAGCTCGATCTTCGATCCCGCGCAGACCTTTTGCGTCGCCTTGACGAAATCCCCCGGTTTGGCGCGACCGATATTGGGGACGAAGCTCTGGGGATTGCGGTCGATCACCGGGAACCAGCTCGACTGGATTTGCACCATGATGCGGTGGCCCTTTTGGAAGACATGGTCGTGGTCGCGCAAGGGGACGTCCCAGGTCGTCACTTTGCCCGGCACCAGCTCTTGCGGCTTGGTATCCGATGCCAGGAAGCGCCCGCGCCGCACGTCCATCGCGATCGGCCATTGATAGCCGTTCAGCTGCCGCGGATAGGCGCCGAGCGGGGCGTTTCCCTCGAACTTGGCATAATCCTCGGGCAGCACGTCGATCAGCTTGACGACAAAATCGCTGTCGGTGCCGCTGGTCGAGGCCTGCAATTGCGCCGCGAGCGCACCCGTCACCGTCAGATCGGCGGGGAGCGGCGCGGACGTGTAGCTCAGCACATCGGGTCGGTGATCGACGAAGCGCTGATCGGCGGATTCCCACCAGCGCCATTCGGGCCGCGGATAGGTCGGCGAGATCGGGCGTTCGCGGTTCGGCACCGGGTTGGCCGGGTCCGACACATAATCGCGGCACGCCTCACCGGCGGGGGGTGCCTCGAAGCTCAGAGAACCGTCGGCGCGCAAATACAGGCTGGTCGCGGTCGTCCCCTTGGGCGGCCAATTGGCGTAGCTCTTCCACACGTTCGATCCCGATTGCAGGATGCGCGCGTGGTAATCGGGCTTGGCCCCCGTGCCGTGCAGCCAGTAGCGAAAGAACGGCGTCTGGATCTGCTCGCGGAATTCGGCACCGGTGTCGCGGCCGAGCGGAATGTGGCCGAGCATGTCCATCTTGCCCTGCCACGTGCCATGCGCCCACGGCCCCGCGACCATCACGCTCAAATGATCGGGGTCGTTCTGCTGTTGCTTGGCGTAGATTTGCCAGGAGCCCCACGGGTCCTCCTGATCCCAGAAGCCCGCGACGTTGAGCGTCGGGACCGTCGTCTTGCCGAGTGCCTTCTGCCAATTCTGGTCGGTGTAGAAGCTCTCGTGGTTGGGATGGTCGAGCAGCGCCGTCGCCATCGGGATCTTGCCCTTGAAATACCCTTTATCGAGGCCCTCCAGCGTGCCGATCTTCAGCAGCGATTCGTAGGTATCGACGCTGTCATACGGGAAATCCTCGAGCGATTCCTTGGTCTGTTGCAGCGAATAGACCCAGTCAGCGACATAGCTCAGCCGCAGCGCGCCGTTCCGGTGGAGATCGTCATTCTGCCAATAATCGATCCACGCCGCTTGCGGGCTGACCGCCTTCAGCGCATGATGTGGGTGGACCAAAGCGACGGCGGCGGCGAAGCCGGGGTAGGACACGCCCCACATGCCGACCTTGCCGTTGGTGTCGGGCACATGCTTCACCAGCCAATCGATGCTGTCATAGGCATCGGTCGCTTCATCGACCGCTTTGGGATTAGTCGGATGGGCCGCGGTCGATAGCGTGAAGACGCCGTCCGATCCGAAGCGCCCGCGCATCGACTGGAACACGAAGACATAGCCGTCGTCGACCAAGCTCTTCCAGCTGCCGGGGATGGTCGGCGGAGCCGCTTGCGGTATGCCATAGGGCGTGCGCTGGAACAGGATCGGCAACGGCCCGGTTGCCCCGCGCGGCCGCAGTATCACCGTCTCCATCTTCGCGCCGTCGCGCATCGGCACCATCACCTTTTCGAAGATGAAGGGCGATTGCTGGGCGGGGGCGGGGGGCGGTGTTTGCGGGCGGGCGGCGGTTAGCGAGAGCGGGAGGAGGGCCGTGGTCGCCGCCAGAAGTATCGCGAGTTTGCGCATCCGCCATTCCTAATCGTCACCCCGGCCTCGTGCCGGGGTCCACTGTGCCGCACATTGCGGACGTCGAGTGTGCTGCACGGTGGATGCCGGAACAAGTCCGGCATGACGAAATTTGTGGAGGCTCGCTCAATGTACTGAGCGTGCGCGACTGGGCCCCGGCCTTCGCCGGGGAAGCGTGGGACGTATCACCCGATCCGGTGTTCGCCCTTGACCCAGCGCACCGTGCCCGAGCTCGCGCGCATCACCACGCTTTCGGTCGTCATGATCTTGCCCTTGCGCTTGACGCCTGCCAGCAGCGACCCGTCGGTCACGCCGGTGGCCGCGAAGATACAGTCGCCGCGCGCCAGCTCGGTCAGGTCATATTGCTTGTCGAGATCGGTCACGCCCCATTTCGCGGCGCGCGCGCGCTCGTCATCGTTGCGGAACAGCAAGCGGCCCTTGAACTGCCCGCCGACGCAGCGCAGCGCCGCGCAGGCCAGCACGCCCTCGGGCGCGCCGCCCTGGCCCATATAGATGTCGATCGTGGTGTCGGGGTTGGTCGTCGCGATCACGCCCGCGACATCACCATCGCCGATCAGCATGATGCCGCAGCCGAGTGCGCGGAGTTCGGCGATGATCTTGCTGTGGCGCGGGCGATCGAGCACGCAGGCGATGATCTCCGACGGCTTCACGCCCTTGGCGGCGGCGAGCGCGGTGACGTTCTCGGTCGGCGATTTGTCGAGATCGATGATACCTTCGGGGTAGCCCGGGCCGCACGCGATCTTGTCCATATACACGTCGGGGGCGTTGAGCAGCCCGCCTTCCTCGGCGATCGCCAGCACCGCGAGCGCATTCGGCCCGGCGGTCGCGCAGATCGTCGTGCCTTCAAGCGGATCGAGCGCGATGTCGATCTTGGGGCCCTTGCCGATCGCTGATCCGACCTTTTCGCCGATGAACAGCATCGGCGCTTCGTCGCGCTCGCCCTCGCCGATCACGACGGTGCCGTCCATGTAGAGCGAGTTGAGCGCGGTGCGCATCGCATCGACCGCGGCGGCATCGGCCGCCTTCTCATCGCCACGCCCGGTGAGGGTGGAGGCCGCGATCGCCGCCGCCTCGGTCACGCGGACCATTTCGAGCACGAGGACGCGGTCGAGCGTTTGCGAGCGGTCGGTGGTCATGGGTTGGTCCTTTTCTCTCCCCTCCCGCTTGCGGGAGGGGTCGGGGGAGGGGAATCGATAGGTTGTCCAAATTGTCACTGCCCTCCCCTAACCCCTCCCGCAAGCGGGAGGGGAACAAGAAAGGAGAAGAACAGACTAGTCCCGCAGCAATTCGTTGATGCTGGTCTTGCTGCGCGTCTGTGCATCCACGCGCTTGACGATCACGGCGCAATAGAGTGCCGGCTTGCCATCGCCGCCGCCGATGCTGCCCGGCACCACCACTGCATAAGGCGGGACTTCGCCGCGAAACACTTCGCCGGTCGCGCGGTCGATGATCTTGGTCGAGGCACCGAGATACACCCCCATCGACAGCACCGCGCCTTCGCCGACGCGGACGCCCTCGGCCACTTCGCTGCGCGCACCGATAAACGCGTCGTCGCCGATGATCACCGGATCGGCCTGCAGCGGTTCGAGTACGCCGCCGATTCCCGCGCCGCCGGAAATGTGGACGTTGGCGCCGATCTGCGCGCAACTGCCGACCGTCGCCCAGGCGTCAATCATCGAATTCTCGCCGACATAGCCGCCGATATTGACGAAGCTCGGCATCAGCACAGCGCCCTTCGCGATAAACGCGCCGCGCCGTACGATGCTGCCCGGCACGCTGCGGAAGCCCGCGTCGCGGTAGCGATTCTCGCCCCAGCCTTCGAATTTCGAGGGCACCTTGTCGAACCAGTTGCTGCCGCCGGGGCCGGGAATGATGACGTTGTCGTTGAGCCGGAACGACAGCAGCACGGCTTTCTTCAGCCATTGATTGACGCGCCAGCCGCCGGCACCATCAGGCTCGGCGACGCGCGCCGTGCCCGCATCGAGCATCTCAAGCGCGGTATCAACCGCATCGCGCACCGCGCCCGTCGTGGCGAAACCAAGCTCGGCGCGCGCGTCCCACGCCGCGTCGATCGTCATCTGCAAATCAGTCATCGTCACCCCCAGATTTCGTGCAGCCACGCGGTCAGATCCTGCGTGACGAAATCGACATAGCTGCGATCCGCGTCGATGGTCTGTTCGGAGCCATTATCGACCCAGACCGTCGTCATCCCGATCGCCTTTGCGGGCGCCAGATTGCGCGCCATATCCTCGACGAACAGCGATTGCGTCGGGTCGAGATCGAACGCCGCGCACAGCCCTGCGTAAGCCGAAGCCTGCGGCTTGGGGCGCAAATCCATGGCGTGAATATCGTGGATCGCTTCGAAGCTCTCGCCCAGCCCAAGCCGATCGAGCACGCGGCTGGCATAAGGCGTATCGGCATTGGTGAAGACGATCTTGCGCCCCGGTAGCCGCGCGATCGCGGAGACGAGCGGAGCGTTGTGTTCGAGCACGTCCATTTCCACATCGTGGACGTAATCGAGAAAAGCGTGCGGATCGACGTCATGTTCGGCCATCAACCCGGCCAGCGTCGTGCCGTGATCGTAAAAATAGCCCTTCTGGATGCGCCGCGCCTCTTGCCGATCGACCGCGAACTTCTCGGCGATATAGGTGCCCATCTTGACGTCGATCTGATCGAACAACCGCGCGCTCGCCGGGTATAGCGTATTGTCGAGGTCGAATATCCAGTTGCGGATCGGGGTGAGACGCGCGAGCATATGCGGGCGGCCTTACGCCGGGCATCGGGCCGGGGCAAGGCGGGGACTTTCCGGGATCGAACAGGGTGGCTTCGGAATGCGATGACGGCTCGGAATCGGGCAAGATCATCGCGACGAAACGCGCGCAGGGAACAGGCAGACGGACATGAAGGCGACTTTGAAAATTCGGCTGTCGCAGACGGTCGCGCTTGTCGCGTTCATCGGCGTTGGCGCCTGTAGTGGGGGATCGGGTGTCGGCAGCACCCCGACTCCGCCGCCGGTCGCCGCGACGCCGACGCCAAGTCCGACGCCGACCCCCACGCCGGTCCCCACCCCAACCCCAACGCCATCACCGACGGGTGGCTACAACACCGCCGAATATCGCGCGACGGTGGGGGCGGTGTCGGCCAATGCCCTGGTGCTGTATCAAGCAGGCGCGACCGGCGCGAATGTCACGGTCGGCGTGGTCGATAGCGGGGTCGACCTCCAGAGCGCTGAATTCGGGACGCGCATCTCCTCGGCCTCGGCCAATGTCGCATCGGGCACGACCGTGGATGACGAGGGTGGCCATGGCACTGCGGTCGCCTTCACCATTGCCGGGCGGCGCAACGATGCGGGATCGCACGGCATCGCGTTCGATGCGACGCTGGTCGTCGCGCGCGCCGATACGCCAGGAAGCTGTGCCGCCACGACGGGTACGACGAGCGAAAGCGGCTGCAGCTTTTCCGACAGCGCGATCGGGCGCGGCATTGACCTCGCGGTGGCCAATGGCGCGCGCGTGATCAACATTTCGCTCGGCGGATCGACCGCCGGGACGCCGGTCGTTAACGCAATTAACCGCGCAACCGCGGCGGGGATCATCATCGTGATCGCGGCCGGCAACGAGTTCGACAAGACCCCGGCGACCGCGATCAATCCCGATCCCTTCGCGCAAGTCGCCAACACGCCGCAAGCGCGCGGTTTGGTGATTATCGCAGGATCGGTCGGTGCCAATGATAACCGCACGCCGGGTGCGGACGTGATCTCCAGCTTCAGCAACCGCGCGGGCAATTCGCAGGCGCATTATCTGACTGCGGTGGGGGAGCGAGTGCGCGCGCCGGACGCGGCAAACGTGCCGTTCCTGTGGAGCGGCACGAGTTTTTCCGCGCCGCAGATTTCGGGCGCAGTCGCGTTGCTCGCGCAGGCCTTTCCCAATCTGACCGGCGCGCAGATCGTCAGTATCCTGTTCGCCTCGGCGCGCGACGCCGGTGCGGCGGGGGTCGACGACGTTTACGGGCAAGGCGTGCTCGACCTGACGCGCGCGTTCCAGCCGCTCGGCACGAGCAGCGTGGCGGGCACGCATTCGGTCGTCTCGTTCGGGTCCAACGCGATGCTGTCGGCACCGATGGGCGATGCGCGGCAAGGCGCACTCGGCGCGGTGATCCTCGATGGCTTCGACCGCGCCTTCGCGATCGATCTGGCGCAGACGATCAACCGCAGCGGTGCCGCGCGGACGCTCGCCGCCGCGCTGCAAAGCAGTACGCGGACCTATTCGGCGGGGTTAGCGGGTGGGATGAGCGTCGCGCTGACGGTCGCGCCGGTGCGCGGCGGCGGGGCCACTGTATTGCGCACGCTGCTCAGCTCGGATCAGGCGCTCACCGCGCGCGCCATTGCGGGGACGGTGACAAGTCGGCTCGGCTCCAAGGCGAGCTTCGCATTCGGCTTTGCCGAGGGCGGCGCGACGCTGACCGCGCAACTGGCCGGGCAGCGTGAGCCCGCCTTCCTTGTCGCGCGCGATCCATTGCGCGGTGCCGGGTTCGACAGCGCCGTTCGGAGTTCGACCGCGCTGCGGCGGCAGATCGGGGCATTCGGGCTGACTGCAGCGATCGAAAGTGGCGACGTGCTGACGCGCGACCCGGAGGCGCTGCTACCGCTGCGCGGACGCTATCGCCGCTTCGGCTATGATCGCGCGTCGCTTGCGCTCGATCGCCGCTTTGGCGGGCTCAACCTGGCGGTGACGGGGACGCAGCTCAACGAGCAGGCGACCGTGCTTGGCGCGCGCTTCGGCGATGCGCTGGGCGCGACGCGCGCGACGAGCTGGTTTGTCGATGGCGCGGCGCGCTTCGATTTCGGGCGCGGCTGGACGCTCGGCGGCGCGATGCGGCAGGGCTGGACCAGCGCGAACGTCCGTGGCGGCATCACCGGTGGCGGGCTGATCCGCACCAACGCCTTTGCCGCTGATTTCGGCAAGGACGGCGTGTTCGCGCGCGGCGACAGTTTCGGCCTGCGCATCGCCCAGCCCTTGCGCGTGGCCAGCGGGGCGATCGCGCTCAGGCTGCCGACCAATTATGACTACGCGACGCTCGCGGTCAGCGAATGGACGACGCATTATCTCAACCTCGCCCCGACCGGGCGCGAGATCGATATGGAGGCGCGGTATTCGCGGCCGTTATGGGGCGGCGCGCTGCAGACCAATCTCTTCGTGCGGCGCGATCCGGGCAATTTCGCAAGCCTTGACGACGATGTCGGCGCGGCGCTGCGCTGGTCGGTGGTGTTCTGATATGGGTAGCAAAACGCCACTGTCATGCCCACATGGTATGATATGACACGCTATTCCCTGCTCGATCTTGTCCCCGTCGTCGAAGGCGGAACCGTGGGCCAAGCGCTCGCCAACGCCGCCGATCTTGCGCGCCATGCCGAAAGTTTGGGCTTCGCGCGGTACTGGACCGCCGAACATCACGGCATGGCGGGGATTGCCAGTGCCGCCACCTCGGTGGTGATCGGTCATGTTGCCGCCGCGACCTCGACGATCCGCGTCGGCGCGGGTGGGATCATGCTCCCCAACCACGCCCCGCTCGCGATCGCCGAACAGTTCGGCACGCTCGACGCGCTGTTTCCGGGGCGGATCGATCTGGGGCTGGGGCGCGCGCCGGGATCGGACCAGATCGTCGCACGGGCGATGCGGCGCACTCTCGACAGCGATGCCAACGCCTTTCCGCAGGACGTGCTGGAGTTGCAAAGCTATTTTGCCGACGATGGCCAGACCGGCATCCGAGCGACCCCCGGCGCGGGCGCGGATGTTTCGCTGTGGATTCTCGGCTCGAGCACGTTCGGCGCGCAATTGGCGGCGATGCTTGGTCTGCCCTATGCTTTTGCCTCGCACTTCGCGCCCGATGCGCTGATGGCCGCGATCGAGATCTACCGGCGCACCTTCCGCCCCTCGGCGGCACTCGCGCGCCCGCACGTGATGGCCGGGTTCAACGTTTTCGCCGCCGATAATGATGCCGAGGCGGAGCTGCTCGCCAGTTCACAGCAGCAGGCGTTCGTTGCTTTGCGCACCGGCAATCCGCGGCAATTGCCGCCGCCGGTCGCGGGGTATCGCGAGAGCCTTGGGCCGCAAGGTGCCGCCATGCTCGACCATGTCCTGTCCTGCTCGGCGGTGGGTGGCCCCGCGAAGGTGGCGCGCGACATCGCCGCGTTCGTGGCGCGCACGGGCGTCGACGAACTGATGATCGCCAGCTCAATCTACGATCACGCTGCGCGCAAGCACAGCCTTACGCTCACGGCGAACGCGTTGCGCGAACCCGCCCTTGCGGCCTGACCAGCCGCACGCGTAAGGCGGGGTATCCGATGGTGGACGCCCTGTCCCCGTTGGTGCATTACACTTGCGTAACAA
>NZ_JBBATX010000024.1:0-26474 GCF_040398505.1 Sphingomonas sp.
CCATCGCGGTCTGCTTGTCGATCGTCGGATCGGCTTCGCCTTTGCTCCACCGGGTCACGGTAGGCGGGGAGACGCCCAGCATATTGGCCAGATCGCGCCCTTTCAGCCCGCCCAGCGTCTTGAGGTCGCCGACGAGACGGGAAACGGCGGTTTCGCGGGGGAGGGAGGCGGCGGGCATGATGAGAATTCCGGGGCAGTTGGCGCTAAAGTCCGGATCTTTTGATACACCACAATTTCACAAATGACAAATGTAAAACGTATATGGAAGCGCCGCTTACGCTCGCTCAAGCCGTGCAGCAACGCCGCAGCGCCACGCTGCTGAACGGCCGCCCAATCTCCCGACACGCCGCCGTCGCCGTGCCATGCAGCCGCAGCGCGAGCAAAAACGCAATCTCGGTGTCGGCCGTCCAGAGCACCTTGGTCCGGCGATCCCCGGTGCTGTCCATTCTTCCTGCTCCGTCAGTTACGAAAGGGAGCAGGGTATTTATCGCAGTATGGGAGCTGTAGGACAGGGGGTGCTCGGAGACGGAGCTTTGCGCCTCTCCGCTATGGCGCGATCAATGGCCGCTGGCCGCCGCTTTGTTGCTTGAGATATTGGGCGGAGACACGCACGGCACGTCGTTGGCCGTCCAATCGAAATCGTAGGTGGTCGGCACCTTTTCCCCGTTGCCGACGGCGGCCTTCTGACCCAACGGATCGAAGGAAATCCACCCCATACTGTTATCGAACGCCGCGATCCGCGCATTGTCACGTTGTGCGGCTGCCGCTTCGATCTCGGGCTGTTCGACGCGCGATCCTCGAACCATCCGTATCGCGCCATCACGAAGTTCCCACGCGCGATGGTAGTTTCTTCCGAATATCCGCGTGTCGAAGCTTGGCTTGGATGACCATTGCTTAGCTTGCGTCGAACTCGGCAATAGGACGGTCGTGACGTGGCATGTATATTCGGGTTTCGCGTAAAAGGGGGCGTCGCGGTTCTGATCTTGCGCTCGCGCCCTCCGCTCGGGCGGACTGAAACCGCCGCCAGGAAGTGCTAGCGACTTCTCGCCGTTGCCGTCATCATCCCAGTTCACCGCTCCGGTCCCGCTGATCGTCAGGATGCTGGCTTGCGCGGTTTGATCGTAACGCCATTTTACGTCGTCGATCGCTTGCCACGTATCGCCGATCGCGTTTTGGCGAAAAGCGTCGAGAAGCTGTGCCGTCGTTATTGAGGAAAACTGCGTCTGCTCCTGAAGGCCCTTGATACCACGGATGATCTTGGTGGAGATGATTCGCGCCGGCTTGTCGAACCCGGAACGCGCATCGATTTCAAACAGATGGACTTCTTCGGGTGTGGTCGCGGGTTGCCATGCCAATTTCTCGAGACCAGCGCCCGACGATGTCAGCGGGAGGGACCAGTTGACCGGAAAGACCGGTCTGACGCCCGGCAGTGCTACCGGCGGGAGTGTGCCATCCAGCCAATACGCTTTCCCGTCGATATGCGCGCGGACAAGCACATGATCGAAAAAATGTGGAATTGGCAGGCGCTGATCAAGGCCGTCGTCCGCGCCGCTGGAATTGACGAGTACGGGTTCCGCCTCGATTCCCAGTTCCGTGAGCAGCGCGAGCAGTAGCGCTGTCTTTCCTTTGCAATCCCCGTAGCGGCGCTGCCAGGTCTCTTCAGCAGAGGCCGGGGTCAAATTCCCGCCGTTGAGGCCGACATAGATATAGCGTACATCTTGCTGGACCAATTTGAGCGCAGCGCTCGCTCGTTCCATCGGCTGCATGTGCGCGGCCGCGATACGGCTCGCCTCGCGCTTGACCGGGGAGCCTGCGCCTAGCGTTGTGGCTTTAGCATAGAGCGGTGCGAAATGTCTGGAGAGGGAAGCCCAGTCGGCGAAATCGGTGTATTCGACAGCGCGCAGCCACTGGTACCGCGCTGGCGCGTCCTTCGGCGGCGAGACAATGGCGGGATTGTCGAACCGAAAGTCGATCGCGCGTTCGCTTTTCACCATTGCTGCGTTCATGTCGGCAGTCATTTTGAAATTGGGCGTCGCGCCCTGATCCCAGCTCAACCCCAGATGATATCGACCGGCGGCGGGACTGGGGGGGAGGGTAAGAAATCCCGCTTCCTGATGGCCGAGCGTGGGATCGCTGGTGAAAGTCGTGAGGTCCACTTCCAGCTCGTCGCCTACGCGAAGATCGGGAACGCGAAGTACCGCCGTCAATGTGCCGTCCAGTTTGGCTGCCTCTAACTGATCTTCGCGCCGCAAGATTTCGAAGGAGGTATTTTTTAGGACGTCGATGACCTGGCCGTCGCGGTAGAGCTTGATGGCATGGACGATTGGCGCTCCGGCCATCGGGTTCCAGCCGATCGCGATGTTGCCGAGCGGCAACGCGCTCGACTGAAGTATTTTCACGCGATAGCCGAGATATTGCGCCTGCCCTTTCTCCCCAAGATGTATCTCCAGATCCTGACGGCGTATGAACACTGCTCCGCTAACCGATTCCGGCACCGGCAAGAGCGGGGAAGAGGTTGCCCATTTCGGGATGTCGCCACGGCGGACCTGCTGCGACTGCGCACCCGCTGAACCAGCGACCAAAACCGAAGCCAAAATCACCAATGAAGCGCGCACCGATAGCCCCCAAACCTTTGTTTGGAGGCCGTTGTGCCAGAAGCGGCGTTGCGTTCAAGTCAAGGTTGCAAGGATTTCTACGAGAGCCGTTTCTTACCAAGTCAATTCGGCTTTGCGAGTGCGGAGCAGCGTATGTTGGGCGACACCGCCCGCAATGACCGCTTTGACCGGATACCGCCACTTCCCCCAAACCCCCACCCGCGCTAAGGCCCGCTCCGACTCTCGCTTCCGCCCACCCCGGGCGCGCCCGCGCGGCATTCTGCCGCCTCCCCGCCGCGCTCGTGAGGCCATTTGGAAAGGACCCGCATGACTGCCATCGGCCAGGATACGCTCGGCACCCGCGCCACGCTCGACGTCAACGGCGCGCGCTACGATTATTACAGCCTCGCCACCGTCGCGGCGAAGCTGGGCGATATCAGCCGCTTGCCCTTCTCGATGAAGGTGCTGCTCGAAAATCTGCTGCGTTTCGAGGATGGCGTCACCGTCACCACCGCCGATGTCCAGGCGATCATCGACTGGCAGCAGGAGCGCAAGTCCGACCGCGAAGTGCAATATCGCCCGGCGCGCGTGCTGATGCAGGATTTCACCGGCGTCCCCTGCGTGGTCGATTTGGCGGCGATGCGCGATGCGATCACCAAATTGGGCGGCGATCCCGCGAAGATCAATCCGCTCGTCCCCGTCCACCTCGTGATCGATCACTCGGTGATGGTCGACGAATTCGGCACGCCCAAGGCGTTCGCCGACAATGTCGAGCTCGAATATCAGCGCAATAATGAGCGCTACGAGTTCCTCAAATGGGGCTCGAAGGCGCTCGACAATTTCAAGGTTGTGCCGCCAGGGACGGGGATTTGCCATCAGGTGAACCTTGAGAACCTCGCGCAGGCGGTGTGGTCGTCGACCGCGCCCGATGGCACCAAGATTGCCTATCCCGACACGTGCGTCGGCACCGACAGCCACACCACGATGGTCAACGGGCTCGGCGTGCTCGGCTGGGGCGTCGGCGGGATCGAGGCCGAGGCCGCGATGCTCGGCCAGCCCGTGTCGATGCTGATCCCCGAAGTCGTCGGCTTCAAGCTCCACGGCAGCCTCGCCGAGGGCATCACCGCGACCGATCTCGTGCTGACGGTTACGCAAATGCTGCGCGCGAAGGGCGTGGTCGGCCGCTTCGTCGAATTTTACGGTCCCGGCCTCGATGCACTGGCGCTCGCCGATCGCGCGACGATCGCCAATATGGCGCCCGAATATGGCGCGACCTGCGGCTTCTTCCCGGTCGATGACGCGACGCTGACCTATCTGCGCCTCACCGGCCGCAGCGAGGAGCAGATCGCGCTGGTCGAGGCCTATGCCCGCGCGCAGGGCATGTGGCGGCTGGCCGATGCGCCCGATCCGGTGTTCACCGACACGCTGGAACTCGACATGGCCAATGTCGTCCCCTCGCTCGCCGGCCCCAAGCGCCCGCAGGACAAGGTCATCCTCACCGAAGTCGACGACACCTTCAACGCCGATCTCGTCTCGGTCTACGGCCATGCCACCGCCAAGCGCGTGGCCGTCGCGGGGCGCGCGCATGACATTGGCGACGGCGACGTCGTGATCGCCGCGATCACCAGCTGCACCAACACCTCCAACCCCTCGGTGCTGGTGGCGGCGGGGCTCGTTGCGCGCAAAGCCAATGCGTTTGGCTTGAAGCCCAAGCCGTGGGTCAAGACCTCGCTCGCGCCGGGTAGCCAGGTTGTGACCGATTATCTCGACAAGGCAGGGCTAACCGCCGATTTGAACGCGGTCGGCTTCAACCTTGTCGGCTATGGCTGCACCACCTGCATCGGCAATTCGGGGCCGCTGGCGCCGGCGATCTCGGCTGCGATCAACGAAAACGACATCGTCGCGGCCTCGGTCCTGTCGGGCAACCGCAATTTTGAGGGCCGCGTCTCGCCCGACGTGCGCGCCAACTTCCTGGCCTCGCCGCCCTTGGTCGTTGCGTATGCGTTGAAGGGCACCGTGACTGAAGATTTCACGACGACGCCGATCGGTCAGGCGACCGACGGCACCGACGTGTATCTCAAGGACCTCTGGCCGACCAATGCCGAGATCCGGGAGGTCATGGATTCGAACATCGACCGTGAAATGTTCCAATCGCGCTATTCGAGCGTCTTCTTGGGCGACGCCAAATGGCAGGCGATCGCGATCGAAGGGTCGGACACCTACGCCTGGCCGCCAGCCTCGACCTACATCGCCAACCCGCCCTATTTCGATGGAATGTCAATGACTCCCGCACCGGTGCAGGACATCATCGAAGCACGCCCGCTGGCGATTCTGGGCGATTCGATCACCACCGATCACATCTCGCCCGCCGGCTCGATCAAGGCCGATTCCCCGGCCGGCGCGTGGCTGCTGGAGCGGCAAGTTTCTCGTGGAGATTTCAATAGTTACGGCGCCCGCCGCGGTAACGATCACGTCATGGTGCGCGGGACTTTTGCGAATATTCGCATTAAAAATGAGATGGTTCCGGGCGTCGAAGGCGGCATGTCGTCGTACCAGGGCGAGACGATGCCGATCTACGACGCGGCGATGCGCTTCAAGGCCGATGGCACGCCGCTGGTGGTGGTCGCGGGCAAGGAATATGGCACCGGATCGTCGCGCGATTGGGCGGCCAAGGGCACCAATCTGCTCGGCGTGCGCGCGGTCATCACCGAAAGCTTCGAGCGAATCCATCGCTCGAATCTGGTCGGCATGGGCGTTCTCCCACTGCAGTTTGCCGAGGGCGTTGATCGCAAGACATTGAAATTGGACGGTTCCGAAAGCTTCACGATCATGAAGGTCGCCGAAATCCGCCCGCGTCAGGATGTCGAGGTCGTCCTCACGCGCGCCGATGGCTCGGTCGAAACCTTCCTGACGCGCTGCCGGATCGATACCGTCAACGAGCTGGAATATTTCCTCAACGGCGGCATTCTGCAGTACGTATTGCGCAAGCTGGCGGCATGATGCTGGCGGTCGAGGTGATTGGATGGGCAGCCGCGCTGCTCATCCTGGCCTCGTACCTGCTGGTCTCGACCGGCAAGCTGTCGGGCCAGTCCGCGACGTTTCAGTGGATGAACGTCGTCGGTGCCGCCGGGTTTATCGTCAATAGCGGCTCGCACGCAGCATGGCCCTCGACGACGCTCAACATCGCATGGGCGGCGATCGGGTTGGTCACGCTATGGCGGATCGGACGCGGTCGGATTGCGCCGACGCGGTAACGGAAATGCCCGCCGCGAGGGTGAGTCGCGGCGGGCATCCTTTCCTCCCCAGGAAACTTTCAAAGCCTGTTCGCTTGGTCGCAGATTTACAAAGTCTGCACCAGAGCCGATCTTATCGGTGGCGAAATCCGCTATTTTCGTGGTACCTACCAGAGAAATTACGGGTGCGGTAAAGTCGGGCTGTGCGATGCGCACCAGGATGTCTTGTAGTATTGTAAAAACATCACAACCTGCGGCATAGGATGCGACGCGCCCGTTGCCGGGCGGGATATCATGACGGGAAAGGTGCAGGACATGGCCGACCGCAAGCTGTTCGCCGGACACGCCATTCGCCGGATGCGGCGGCAGGCGGGGTTGACGCAGGCGGCTATGGCCGAGGTGCTGACGATCAGCCCGAGCTACCTCAATCTGGTCGAGAAGAACCAACGGCCGTTATCGGCCTCGCTGATCGTCAAACTCGCCGAGAGCTTCGATTTCGATCCGCGCGCGCTGGCGGCGGGCGAGCCGGGCGGGGGTGAGGCAGCGCTGCGGCGGCGGCTGGCCGACCCGATGTTCGCCGATCTTGAGATCGACCGTAACGAGCTCGAGGAATGGCTGGCGGGCGCACCGGGTGGGGCGGAGGCCTTTGCGCGCGCCTTCGATCGGATCGGGGCAGGGGGGCTCGAAGCGAGCGCCGCGAGCGACCCGGTGAGCGAAGTACGCCGCGAAATCGAGCGCTGGCGCGGCCATTTCGCCGATCTTGATGCGATGGCGGAGACGCTCGCCGACGAACTTCGCCTGGGCGCCGGTGATCTGTACGGCGCGATTGGGGAGCGGTTGCGGGTGAAACACCAGCTGACAATCCGCGTGCTGCCGGTCGATGTCATGCCCGACATGTTGCGGCGCACCGATCTCCACGCGCGGCAATTGCAATTGTCCGAAACGCTCGATCCGGCGTCGCGCACCTTCGCCGTCGCGTTCCAGCTCGCCCAGATCGAGGCGCGCGGCGAGATCGAAGGGCTGGCCAAGGGGGCGGGGTTTACCGACCGCGCCGCCGAACGGCTGTATCGCCGCCATCTCGCGAGCTATTTCGCCGCCGCCGTGATGATGCCGTATGCGCGGTTCCTGCGCGCGTGCGAGGCGACCGGCTATGATATTGAACTGCTCCAGCGCCGTTTCGGCGCGGGGTTCGAGCAGGTCGCGCACCGCTTGACGACGCTGCAGCGGATCGGTGCGCGCGGGCTTCCCTTCTTTCTGGTGCGGATCGACCGTGCGGGACAAGCGTCGAAGCGCTTTTCGGGGGCAAGCGGATCGCCGCTCGCCGAGGCGGACGGGCGCTGCCCGCTATGGCGGTTGCACACCGCGTTCGATCGGCCGGGCGCGCTCGCGGTGCAAATCGTGGAACTGGAAGACGCGACGCGCTGGCTGACGATCGCGCGCACCGTCACCCCGCAGGGGCGGCGCTATGGCGCGGTACCGGCGGAGTTTGCGGTCGGGCTGGGTGTCGCGGCTGCGCTTGGCGGCACAATGGCGGTGGCGCGCGGACTCGACCTGAAGGGCGAGGCGACGCCGATCGGCCTCGGCTGCCGCGCGTGTGGCCGTGGCAATTGCCCGCAACGCTCGCTCCCGCCCGCCGGTCGCGCGCTGGTGCTGAACGAACGCGAACGCGGGGTGAGTGCGTTTACCTTCGGTGGGGATTGAGTTTGCGCCCGGGATTCGCGCGCGCGTGCGGTGACAGGAAAGACCGGTCCGGCGGCCTTTTTGGTCGATCACATGGCGTGGCGACCGTACCGCATAAATCTTTATAATCTGTATTAAACTTTTTCCTAAAACAGTGTACTGCGACGACACCGTCGATCAGCCAATGGGTTTCGGCGGCTGAGAGACACTCGTGCTCCCCCTCGATGGGAGCATGATGTCAAAACTAACCCTTTCCAAGTATCTGGCGAAGATCGAGCGGCGCGTGCCGCTTTCGCTCCCCGCGCGCGAAGCGTTCTTGTCGATGCCCGCTGAGATCCAGGACTTTGTCGCCTATCGCGATATCGTAAAGGAAGGGGACCGGCCGCACCGGGCGTTCTTCGTCGATAAGGGGCTGGTGAGCCGGTATCAGACGTTGCGCGGTGGGGAACGCCAGATCATGTCGTTCCACATTGCGGGTGATCTGGTCGACCTGCACTCCGCCTTGGTTGTGATCGCGGATCATGGCGTGCGCACGCACTGCGCGACGCGGATCGTGACGGTTGCCCATGCCGACATCCTTCGCGCCGCTGCCAATTATCCCGAGCTCGGGCGCGCATTTTGGTTCGACACGCTCTGCGACGCCGCCATGTTTCGGGAATGGACGATCAACCTCGGGCGGCGCAAATCGCATGAGCGCACCGCGCATCTGATCCTCGAAATGGCAGCGCTCTATGAGCGGGCCGGACTAGCCGAGAATGATACGTTCGAGTTTCCCATCACCCAGAGCGACCTTTCGGATGCTTTGGGAATGACGGCGATTCACCTCAACCGCGTGCTGCAATCGCTGAGACGCGATCGGCTAATTCGCACGCATGCCCGGTCGATCACGATCGAAAACAGAGCGGCGCTCAGCGCACTGGCGGGGTTCGACCCGCGCTACCTCCACCCTGAGGGCATGCGCCAAAGCAACGATTTCGATGGCCATTCCGGGGGGCAGGCACCCGGAGGCATTCGCCAGAATAACGAGCTCGACGGTCGTTTCGAGCGCCGCGTGTAAGAAGCTGAGCGCTCGGTCGGCGGCGAAGGTGGAGTATCGGACATCGCCCGATGTGCACGTCCCGGTCAGGCCGCCGCTTTAACCGTCATCCGCTGCATGCGAGGCGATGTCGCTGGCCAAGGCCATTGGGTTGCGCGCCGCGCCACGCAGTGCCGAAACAATGTAAATAAATTTCAATATTGCAGATCGCTGCGGCGAGAATTGACCGATAAACGCGGATAATGACCGATATTGGGGGAGATGACGTGTAAATTTCGGTACTGGATTGACATGCCAATGAGGGATCGTGCCATGACCTACCAGACCGACATCACGCAAACCGCCAGCCTGATCCAGAGCTATAACGGCACCTGGGACGGGATCGACGCGGAGAGCGTCGCGCGGATGCGCGTGCAGAACCGCTTCCAGACCGGGCTCGACATCGCGCGCTACACCGCTGCGATTATGCGCCGTGACATGGCGGCCTATGATGCCGATCCGGCGCAGTACACGCAGTCGCTCGGTTGCTGGCACGGGTTTATCGGCCAGCAGAAAATGATCAGCATCAAGAAGCATTTCGGGTCGACCGAGCGGCGCTATTTGTATCTTTCGGGCTGGATGGTCGCGGCGTTGCGCAGCGAATTCGGTCCGCTGCCCGATCAGTCGATGCATGAGAAGACCAGCGTCCCCGCATTGATCGAGGAACTCTACACCTTCCTGCGCCAGGCCGATGCGCGCGAGCTGGGCATGATGTTCCGCGATCTCGACGCGGCCCGCGCCGCTGGCAACCAGGTTGAAGAGCAGCGCCTGCTCAACGCGATCGATAATTACCAGACGCATGTCGTGCCGATCATCGCCGATATCGATGCTGGCTTCGGCAATGCCGAGGCAACGTATCTGCTTGCGAAGAAGATGATCGAAGCGGGTGCGTGTGCGCTGCAGATCGAAAACCAGGTCAGCGACGAAAAACAGTGCGGCCATCAGGACGGCAAGGTGACCGTGCCGCATGAGGACTTCCTCGCGAAGGTCCGTGCCTGCCGCTACGCTTTTCTGGAACTGGGCGTTGAGGACGGCATCATCGTTACGCGCACCGATTCGCTCGGGGCCGGTCTGACCAAGCAGATCGCGGTATCGAAGGAAGCGGGCGATCTCGGTGACCAGTATAACAGCTTCCTCGATTGCGAGGCGGTGACCGACCTTTCGACGCTCAATGGCGATGTCGTGATCAACCGTGGCGGCACGCTGATGAAGCCCAAGCGGCTGCCGTCGAACCTGTTCCAGTTCCGCGCCGGCACCGGGGAGGATCGCTGCGTAATGGACTGCATCGCAAGCTTGCAGAACGGCGCCGACCTGTTGTGGATCGAGACCGAGAAGCCGCATATCGAGCAGATTGCCGGGATGGTCGACCGCATCCGCGAGGTGATCCCCAACGCCAAGCTGGTCTATAACAATTCGCCCAGCTTCAACTGGACGCTCAACTTCCGCCAGCAAGTGTATGACGCGTGGGTCGCGGCGGGGCAGGACGTGTCTGCGTATGACCGGGCCAAGCTGATGTCGGTCGATTATGATGGCACGACGCTGGGCGACGAGGCGGATGAGCGCATCCGCACGTTCCAGCGGGATGCGGCGGCGCGGGCAGGGATTTTCCACCACCTGATCACGCTGCCGACCTATCACACCGCGGCGCTGTCGACCGACAATCTCGCCAAGGAGTATTTCGGCGCGGCCGGGATGCTCGGCTATGTGAAGGGTGTCCAGCGCAAGGAAATCCGCGAGGGGATTGCCTGCGTGAAGCATCAGAACATGTCCGGCTCCGACATTGGCGACGATCATAAGGAATATTTCGCGGGCGAGGCGGCGCTGAAGGCCGGCGGCGCGCACAATACGATGAACCAGTTCGCGGCGTGATGCAGTAGCCGCAGCGTAAGCTGCGGCACGCCCGCATCACGCCCGGCCGGCGGCGGGTCATCCGACCCGCCGTCCGACGGCGCGGCTGTGCCGCGACGGGGCTGGACTGGTACGTCTACCGCCGGAACAAAATCCTCCCCCGCAGCTTTTGCCCCGATGCAAGCCGCTCTTCCCGTAAGTACCCAGCGCCTCAAACCCGCGCGACCACGCTGGCGCATTACCTTGACCTATTGGTGGCGACACGGGCGCTGGCCCAATCTCAACGATCCACGCACCTTCACTGAGCTGGTGCAGGTGCGTAAGCTTGCCGGGGCGGATGCGGCGATGGCGCGAATGGCGGATAAGGTCGCCGCCAAGGCGATCGTCGCCGCCCAGCTGGGTTCGGACTGGCTGATCCCGACGCTGTGGCATGGGACCGAATTGCCCGAGCAGCCCGTCTGGTCGACGCCGTTCGTGGTCAAGGCACGCCATGGCTGCAACCAGACCGCTTTTGTCCTGAACGACGCGGCCGACTGGAATGCCGTAAGGGCGCGTGCCGCACGCTGGATGGCGGCGGATTATGGCTATTGGCTCGATGAGGATTTGTACGCGCGCATCCCGCGTGGGCTGATCGTCGAACCCTTTATGGGGTCGGCGCCCGCGCTGCCGATCGATTACAAATTCTACGTGTTCGCAGGCCGCGTCGAATATGTGCAGGTGCATCTCGGGCGCGGCGGGCGGCATCGCTGGATTCTGCTCGACCGCAGCTGGCACCGGGTCTCGGCCGCGAGCGCCGATCCCGACCCGCTTGCCCCCGCATCGCTTGCGCGCATGATCGTGGCGGCCGAGGTCCTCGCTAAAGGGAGCGATTTCCTGCGCGTCGATTTGTACGAGATTGGCGGGCGGCCGTTGTTCGGCGAGATGACCTTCTATCCCGGGTCCGGGCTCGACCGCTTCGATCCGGTCGCGCTCGACCATCGGCTCGGCGCGCATTGGCTCCGCGCGCTGGCGCAAGAGCCGGAGCGGGTGGCGGCCTAAACGCCCGCCACGGTCAGCCGATCGAGCTGCTCCGTCGTCAGCCCCAAATCCATCGATCCGAGCAATTCCTCGATCTGTGCCACGCTCGTCGCGCTTGCGATCGGCGCGGTGATCGCAGGTTGCGCGGCAAGCCAGGCGAGCGCGATCTGCGCGAGTGTCGCGCCGCTCTCCTCGGCCACCGCATCCATCGCAGCGAGGACGGCGGGGCCGGTTCCGTCCATGAACGCCTGCATCCTTTCGCAGCGAACGCTCTTCCCGAAATCGGCGGGGCTGCGATATTTGCCGGTCAGATAGCCAGAGGCGATGCCGTAATAGGGGACCGCGCCGATATTGTGCTCGACGCAGTAATTCTGCAGCTCGCCCTCAAAGTTGTGGCGGCTGACGAGATTATATTCGGGCTGCAGCACGTGGTAATGCGGCAAACCGAGGACACGCGCGGCGTCATTCGCCGATTTCAGGCGCGCGGCATGAAAATTGGAGGCGCCGAGCGCGCGGACCTTACCCGCGTCGATCAGCTTCGAAAACGCCGCGAGCGCATCCTCTTGGCGCGTCGCATCGTCATCCTGATGCGCGAAATACAGGTCGATCGTGTCCACACCGAGCCGCTGCAACGAAGCGTCGCACGCCGCTGCAATCCGCGCGGGCGCGAGTTTTTCGCCGCCGTCGCCGGGCATCATGCCGACCTTTGTGGCGATCTGTACTCGGTCGCGCTTGCCGGATTGCTTCAGCCACGCGCTGATCACGGTTTCGGACTCGCCGCCCTTATGACCGGGGACCCAGGCCGAATAAACGTCGGCGGTGTCGATCATCGTCCCGCCCCCAGCGACGAACGCGTCGAGTATGGCGAAACTGGTCGCTTCGTCCGCAGTCCAGCCAAAGACGTTGCCGCCCAGCACCAGCGGCGCGATGTGGAGATCGGTCGCGCCCAAGCGGCGAAGAGTGGTCATTGCGGCTGGCTTTCATTGCCGCCTTCGTCTTCCTCGACGATCTCTGCGGCGTTGGTGTTCATCGTATTGGCGTCGAGCTTGGCGGCGGCTTCGTCGAGCGCCTTATCCTCGCCCGGCGGTGTGCCGGTCGACGACGGTCCGCCCGAGCAAGCCGCAAGTGTCAGCAAGAGCGCGAGGACCGCGGCGCGCTTCATTCCTGAATCTCGTTGCCCAGATCCTTCAAGGCCGCGCTAGTCTTGTCCGCGACGCGATCGGCCTTGTTGCCGAGCACGTTCCCTGCATTGTCGATCCGCGTTTCGGCAGCCCCCAGCGCTGCGTCGGTATCCGAGATCGCCTCGGCCGTGGTTGCATTCGCATCGGCTTCCACCGCATTGGCGGCTTCCGCGACTTCATTCTGCGCCTTGGGGCTGCACGCGGCGAGGGCGAAGGCGGCGAGGGCGATCAGCGGCAGGATGCGGGCGGTTTTCATGAACTGGCTCTCCGGAGGGGTTATATGACGGTATCGGAGGGTTAGAACCCGCGCAATCGCTTCCGGGTCCATCGCAAGTGCGTTGACCTCATATAAAGATATCTTTATATGTCGTTCGCAGAATGAAAACGCTGTGACCATCGCCCTCGATATCTTCCGCGCGCTTGCCGACGCGACGCGTTTGCGCATCCTCGCATTGCTGCGCACGATGGAGCTGTCGGTCGGTGAACTGGCGCAAGTGCTGGGGCAAAGCCAGCCGCGCGTCAGCCGCCATGTGAAGATCCTGTGCGACGCCGGAATCGCAGAACGCCGCAAGGAGGGCAGTTGGGTGTTCGTGGCACTCGGCAGCGGCGCGACGGTCGGGCCGGTGATCGGTGCGCTCGACCAATGGGCGGCGATCGAGCCCGATCATTGGGCGGTGGCGGACGCAGCGCGGTTGGCGGCGGTCCGCGCCGATCGCGCGGCATCGGCGGCAAGCTGGTTCGAGGCGAATGCCGGACAATGGGATGCGATGCGCTCGCTCCATATCGCCGAGAGCGAAGTCGAGGCGGCGATTTCGGCGGTGCTCGGGGATACGCCGATCGGACAGTTGATCGATATCGGCACCGGCACCGGGCGGATGCTCGAATTGTTCGCAGGCCGGGCCGATCACGCTCTGGGGATCGACCGCAGTTCTGAAATGTTGCGGCTTGCACGCGCGAAACTGTCGGAGCGCGGGCTTGCCAATGCCGAGTTACGGCAAGCCGATCTGTACGCGCTGCCGCTTGGGAATGATGCGGCGGATGTCGCAATCATCCATCATGTCCTGCATTTCGCGCAGCAGCCGGGCGCCGCGATTGCCGAGGCAGCGCGCGTGCTGGCCCCTGGCGGGCGCTTGCTGATCGCCGATTTCGCCGCGCACGACCGCGAGGAACTGCGCACCAAGGACGGCCATACCCGGCTTGGCTTCGCCGACGACCAGATGGCGACATGGTTTGCCGCGGCAGGGCTGGCTGCGGTGCGGATCGAGACGCTGGGTGGTGGTGAATTGACCGTGAAATTGTGGCTCGCGCGCAAAGTGGGACGTATAATGAACGAAGTGAGGGCGGCATGACGGTTTCGGTGAAGCAAATGGAGGAAGCGCGCCA
This sequence comes from Sphingomonas sp., assembly GCF_040398505.1. Lineage (GTDB taxonomy): Bacteria > Pseudomonadota > Alphaproteobacteria > Sphingomonadales > Sphingomonadaceae > Sphingomonas. The sequence continues at coordinate 14,012 of NZ_JBBATX010000024.1, forward strand.
CGCATTGGCGACGCCGCTGTTCGCCGATCTTGCGGGTGATGCGCGCGTGAGCTTCGAATTCTTCCCGCCCAAGACCGAGAAGATGGAGGGAACGCTGTGGCAATCGGTGCAGACGCTGTCGCCGCTCGGCCCGCGTTTCGTGTCGGTGACCTATGGCGCTGGCGGCACCACGCGCGAGCGTACCCATGCGACGGTGGCGCGGATCGCGCGCGATACCGCTATTCCGGCGGCCGCACATTTGACCTGCGTCGCGGCGACGCGCGACGAGATCGATGCCGTTGCCGACGCCTATTGGCAGGCGGGGGTGCGGCACATCGTCGCGCTGCGCGGCGATTCCCCGGTGCCGGGGGAGAAATTCCAGTCGCCGGTCGGCGGCTATGCCAATGCGGTCGAACTGGTCGAGGGCTTGCGCAAACTCCACCCGTTCGAGATTTCGGTCTCGGCCTATCCCGAATGCCACCCGGATTCGGTCGATGCGGCGGCCGATATCGACAATCTCAAGCGCAAGCTCGACGCCGGCGCAACGCGGGCGATCACCCAATTTTTCCATGAGGCGGAGACGTTCTTCCGCTTCCGCGATGCCGCGAGCAAGGCGGGCGTGAGCGCCGAGATCGTACCGGGGATCATGCCGATCATGAATTTCGGCGCGGTGCAGCGCATGTCGGCGATGTGTGGCACGGTCGTGCCGCCATGGATGGGCACGCTGTTCGAAGGGCTCGACGATCATCCTGCCGCGCGCCAGCTTGTGTCGGCGACGATCGCTGCCGAGCTGTGTCGTCGGCTCTACGCCGGCGGGGTGCGCGATTTCCATTTCTACACGCTCAACCGCGCCGAGCTGAGCTACGCGATCTGCCATTTGCTGGGGATCCGGGCAAAGGCTCCTGTGGCTGCCGCGCAGGCGGCGTAATCCAATTCCCCTCCCGCTTGCGGGAGGGGCTAGGGGAGGGCCTGCAAGAGGCTGCTCCCGAAACATTCCCTCCCCCAACCCCTCCCGCAAGCGGGAGGGGAGAAGGAAACGACCATGACCATCCGCGAAACGTTCCTCGCCGAAGCCGCCAAGCGCATCCTCATCACCGATGGCGCGTTCGGGACCGAGATCCAGAACTGGAAGCTGTCCGAGGCCGACTATGCCGGCGCACTCGGCCTCGCCAAGGACCAGAAGGGCAATAACGACATCCTCGCGCTGACCAAGCCCGAGGTGCCCGAGACGATCCACCGTGCTTATTTTGAGGCGGGGGCGGACATTGCCGAGACCAACACCTTCTCCGCCAACCGCATCAGCCAGGCCGATTATGCCGCTGAAGGGCTGGTGCGGGAAATCAACGTCGAGAGCGCGAAGCTGGCACGCCGGCTGGCGGATGAATATCAGGCCAAGGATGGCCGGCCACGCTTTGTCGCGGGCGCAGTCGGGCCGACCAACAAGACGCTGTCGCTCTCGCCCGACGTCAACGATCCCGGCTTTCGCGAGATCGACTTCGACTATCTGAAAGACGTGTATCGCGAGCAGATCGACGCGCTGCTCGAAGGCGGGGCTGATTTCATCCTGATCGAAACGGTGTTCGACACGCTCAACGCCAAGGCCGGGATCATGGCGGTGCTCGAGGCGGGCGATGCGCTGGGGCGCGACGTGCCGATCATGCTGTCGATGACGCTGACCGATCTGTCCGGTCGCAATCTCTCGGGCCACACCGTCGAGGCGTTCTGGCACGCGGTGCGGCACGCACGACCGGTGACGATCGGGCTCAACTGTTCGTTCGGGGCAGAGCAATTGCGCCCGCATGTGCGGACATTGTCGCAGATTTGCGACACGCTGATCATGGTCTATCCCAATGCCGGTCTGCCCAACGAATTGGGTGAATATGACGAGGCCCCGAATACGACGGCGGGGCTGGTCGGCGAATGGGCGCAGGCGGGGCAAGTCAATGTGCTCGGCGGCTGCTGCGGATCGACCCCTGCGCATATCAAGGCGATTGCCGATGGCGTTCAGGGCCTCGCCCCGCGCGTGGTGCCGGTGCCGCCGGTCGTCACGCGGCTCGCCGGGCTGGAGCCGATGACGATGGCGGCTTAGCTCATCTAAGCCCTCTCCCCTTCAGGGGAGAGGGTTGGGAGAGGGGCAGTACCAGGCGGCGCCTCTCCGTAACTTCCCCTCTCCCCGGCCCTCTCCCCTGAAGGGGAGAGGGAGAAGGTACACAATGACCACCACCACCGCCCAATTCGTCAATATCGGTGAGCGCACCAACGTCACCGGCTCGGCCAAGTTCAAGAAGCTCATCATGGCGGGCGATTATCCCGCCGCGGTCGAAGTCGCGCGGCAGCAGGTCGAGAGCGGCGCGCAAGTGCTTGACGTCAATATGGACGAGGGCCTGCTCGACGCCGAATATGCGATGGTCACCTTCCTCAAGCTGATCGCCGCCGAGCCCGACATCGCGCGCATTCCGTTCATGGTGGACAGCTCGAAATGGTCGGTGATCGAGGCCGGTCTGAAGTGCGTCAGCGGCAAACCGATCGTCAATTCGATCAGCATGAAGGAGGGCGAGGAGCAGTTCCTCGTCCAGGCGAAGAAGGTCATGAACTACGGCGCGGCAGTCGTCGTAATGGCGTTCGACACGGTCGGTCAGGCCGATACGCGCGCGCGCAAGGTCGAGATTTGCGGGCGGGCCTATGATCTGATGGTGGGGATCGGCTTCCCGCCCGAGGACATCATCTTCGATCCCAACATCTTCGCGGTCGCGACAGGGATCGAGGAGCATAACAATTACGCGGTCGATTTCATCGAAGCCTGCAAGGACATCAAGGCGCGCTGCCCGCACGCGCACATTTCGGGCGGTCTGTCGAACCTGTCGTTCAGTTTTCGCGGCAATGAGCCGGTGCGCCGCGCGATGCACTCGGTTTTCCTCTATTACGCGATCCCCGCCGGTCTCGACATGGCGATCGTCAATGCCGGGCAGCTCGACATTTACGACGCGATCGATCCCAAGCTGCGCCAGGCCTGCGAGGACGTTATCCTCAACCGCGACGACGGCGCGACCGAACGGCTGATCGCGATGGCGGAGAGCTTCAAGGGCACCGATGCGGTGGCCGAGAAAGCCGCGGCCGAGTGGCGCAGCCTGCCGGTCAACAAGCGGCTCGAATATGCCCTGGTCAAGGGCATCGACTTGCACGTGGTCGAGGATACCGAGGAAGCGCGCCAGGCGATCTTCGACAAGGGCGGGCGCCCGATCGAGGTGATCGAAGGGCCGCTGATGGACGGGATGAACGTCGTCGGCGACCTGTTCGGATCGGGCAAGATGTTCCTGCCGCAAGTCGTGAAATCGGCGCGCGTGATGAAGAAGGCGGTCGCGCATCTGCTGCCCTTCATCGAGGCGACGAAGGAACCCGGCGCGCGCGGCAAGGGCAAGATCATCATGGCGACCGTCAAGGGCGACGTGCATGATATCGGCAAGAACATCGTCGGTGTCGTGCTCCAGTGCAACGGCTTCGACGTGGTCGACATGGGCGTGATGGTGCCCTGGTCGGATATCCTCAAGGCCGCGAACGAGAATGACGCCGACATGATCGGCCTGTCGGGCCTGATCACCCCCTCGCTCGACGAAATGGTGACGGTGGCCGAGGAAATGCAGCGTGCGGGCATGACGATGCCGTTGCTGATCGGTGGTGCGACGACGTCGAAGGTCCATACCGCGCTACGCATCGCGCCGGCCTATAAGGGGCCGGTGGTGCATGTGCTCGACGCGAGCCGTGCGGTCGGCGTCGCCTCGACGCTCGTCAGCGACACGATCCGCGACGAGTTCGTCCGCAAGACCGCCGACGAGTATGAAGCGGTGCGCGTGGCGCGGGCGAACAAGGGGCAAAGCGAACTCGTCCCGATCGCCAAGGCGCGCGCGAATGGCTTTGTCGCCGACATGACGCTCAAGCCAGGCACACCCGCCAAGCCAGGCGTGCACGTGTTTCGTGACTGGGATCTCGCCAACCTGCGCGAGCTGATCGACTGGACGCCGTTCTTTCGCGCGTGGGAGTTGGCTGGCAATTATCCGGCGATTCTGACCGATTCAGTGGTTGGCGAGAGCGCATCTTCGCTCTTCGCCGATGCGCAGGCGATGCTCGACAAGATCGTCGGTGAAAAGTGGCTCACCGCGCGCGGCGTCGCCGGACTGTGGCCATGCGCGCGCTACGAGGACGATGTCGTCATCGACTTGAAGGGCGATTTCAACGCAGATGAGCTGCGCGGCTTCGACATGCTTAATCTGGTCGACTCGAACGACATCGTGCGGCTGCCGTTCCTGCGCCAGCAAATCGCCAAGCGCGAGGGGCGGGCCAACATGTGCCTCGCCGATTTCATCGATCCCAAGGGCGACTGGATCGGCGGCTTCGCGGTGTCGATCCACGGGATCGAACCGCATCTCGCCAAGTTCAAGGCGGCGATCGACGATTATAGCGATATCCTGCTCAAGGCACTGGCCGATCGCCTCGCCGAAGCCTTCGCCGAACGCCTGCATCAGCATGTCCGGCAGGATCTGTGGGGCTATGCGCCTGACGAGCAGCTTACCAACGAAGCGCTGATCCGCGAGCACTATCGCGGCATCCGCCCCGCGCCGGGCTATCCTGCGTGCCCCGAGCACAGCCTGAAGACCAAGCTCTTCGAAATGCTCGACGTGCATCACGCGACCGGCGCGACGCTCACCGAAAGCTTCGCGATGCTGCCGACGGCGGCGGTGTCGGGCTTCTATTTCGGCCACCCGCAGGCGGAGTATTTCGGCGTGGCGCGCGTGGGGCCAGACCAGCTTGAGGAATATGCGACCCGACGCGGGGTCGATCTGGAAACCGCTACGCGCTGGTTGCGGCCGAATCTGGACTGATCCCGCGCACGGTTAACCCTCAATTCGCCTTCACAAGTCGCGCTCTGCGACGCATTTCGCTCCGCAAAAGGAGTGTTCTCATGCGTCACATTCTCCCGCTGCTGGTGCTTGCACTCGCTGTCCCCGCCGCCGCGCAGCAGGGGCGGGCACCGTTTACCATCGCCGAAACCGGGCAGGGCTTTCAGACGATCGACGATGCGGTGCAGTCGGTCCGGATGGGCACCGCGACGATCCTGATAGCGCCGGGCGTCTATCATCAATGCACGGTACAGGCGGGTGGCGTGATCACCTTCAAGGCGGTGCAACCTGGCACGGCGATCTTCGAGGGGACGACGTGCGAGGGCAAAGCGGCGTTCGTGCTGCGCGGGCAAGGCTCGACCGTCGATGGCCTGGTGTTCCGCGGGATGCGCGTGGCCGATGGCAATGGCGCCGGTATCCGCACCGAGATCGGCGATCTGATCGTACGCGATTCAACCTTTCTCGATAGCCAGGAGGGCATCCTTGGCGGGCATCCGTCGGGACAGAAGATCACGATCGACCATTCGACCTTTGCCGGGCTGGGCGGGTGCGAGGAAAATCCGAACTGTTCGCACAGCATCTATCTCGCCAATCAGGGTTCGGTCACGATCACCAATTCGCGCTTCGAACGCGGGACGGGCGGGCATTACGTCAAGCTGCGCGTGCCGACCGTGACGATCGCCGACAACAGCTTCGACGATACCAGGGGCCGCAAGACCAATTACATGATCGACTTGCCCGAAGGATCGACCGGGCTGATCACGCGCAACACCTTTGTCCAAGGCGCGGGCAAAGAAAACCATAGCGGACTGATCGTAGTCTCGGCCGAGGCGAAGACCTATCGCGCGACCGGGCTGCGCGTCGAAGGCAATGACGCGACGCTCGCGCCCAATGCCCCGACCAATCCCGCCTTCGTTGCCAATATGAGCGGGGATCAACTGGCGGTGGGTGCGAACCGGCTCGGGCCGGGGATCCGGATGTACGAAGTCCGCTAAGCCCCGTTTACAGCCAATCGCGCGGGACGATTGGCGTCGGCGGGTACATCGCCATATACTGGACAAGACGCGGCGCGCGGCCGTGATTTACGGTGGCACCGTGCGGCAAGTCCGCGCGCCAGATGATCAGATCGCCGGCATTGGCCGCGATCGGCACCGCCTGTCCGGTCAAATCGACCAATCGCGGATCGCGGTCGCCAAGGCTGTCGAGCCACGCATCGAGCTTGTGGTGGAAACCGGGGATCAGCCGCAGCGCGCCCTGTTCGGCGGCAGTGTCGGTCAAATAGAGAATGCCCTGCGTTCCGAAGGGGATCGGGCGGACCAGACTGTCGTCCCAGTGCAGCGGCTGACCGGCGAAGTTCCAGTCGCCGCGCGCCGGCGGATTGAAGCCGAGCCGGTCGGTATTCATCCACAGATCAGCGGTGCCCCAGAGTTGCGCAAACGCCTTGTGGATGCGCGGGCTGCGCCGGATCGCATCCTGCTGCGCGCTCTGGAAATGCTGCACCATGATCCCGTTGTGCGATTTGCCATACCAGCTTTCCGGATCGGTCGGGGTCGCGCCAACGATGCGCCACACCAGCGCCGCCGTATCGTGCGCCAGTGCCGGGTCGATCGCGCCGCGCAGGATGACGAAACCGTGCTCGTCCCAATGCGACAGGTCGTTCGCGTCGAGCACTGGCGGCATCGCATCGATTTCCGCCAGCCGCGCGGCGGTGGCGGCGGGCAGCGGCGCACCGTCGAGCGCGGCGTGATATCGCGCGACCGTCTCGGCGTTGGGCTGTCCCGCCGTCGCGATCACCCAATCGGCAAAGGTCGCAGGGTCGGGCCGTGTCCGCCCGATATGCTGCATCGCTTGCTCGATCCCCAGGCCCAGCGTGTCGAGCAGCATCCGCCACTGATGTTCGGGCAAGCGCGCCTGGGCCCGCCCGCTCAGCCGATCGAGATACGCCTCGACTCCGCGAATATGCGCGAGCGCATCGCTCACCGGCAGACCGCACCTGCTTTCGTCAGGTCGAGGCACTTGCCGTCGATCTTCGGGCCGGTGATCCGCAAGCCGATCTGCCGCGCGAGCGTCGGCATAATGTCGACGGTTTCGATGCCGGCGGCATGTTCGAACCCCGCCATCCCCTTGCGCCAGAACAGGATCGGCACGCGCCGGTCATAATCGTACGGGCTGCCGTGCGTCGCGACATAGCCGCGCGTCGGATCGGGGATCGGGGTGACGCGTGGCTTGAGATACACCAGCAAGTCGCCCGACCGACCCGCATAATAGGATGCCCGCGCGCGCTGCGCGATCGTCCAGGTCAGCGGATCGCCCGTCGGCGTGGGGGTCGCCGCGAGCTGCGCGCCGGTGAACACCGCAGCGACTTGCGGGTTCGCTTTGTAGTAAGCCAGCGCGTCGGCGGTCACGAGCTTGCGCTGCGCGGGGGTCAGGTCGCGCGCGACGTAGACATCGCCGTTCGGAATGTCGCCAAACAGCACCGGCGTGGTGATTCCGCGCTTGGCCATGATCTGCTTGCCGACCACAGAAGGCGCCAGATCGACCTTGGCACGCTGCGCATCGGGCAGGCCGGCGGAAACTTCGCGTTCAGGGATGTCGTTGCCGCCATGATCGGCGGTCAGCACGACCTCATAATCGACTCCGGTCGTATCGAGCACCGAGAAGAAGGAACCGAGCGTGGCGTCGAGCTGCTGGAGCTGGATGCACATCTCGGCACCCTCGGTGCCATAGGTATGGCCGATATAATCGGTCGCCGATGCGCCGATCGCGATGATGTCGGTGGTCGGTCCGGTGCCGAGCTTCATGTCCTGCACCAGTCCGGCGGCCAGCGCGACGATCGCGCCATCGAAGGCGGGCGAGGCGCGGAACGCCGAGGCATTGCCGGCGGCGCGCTCGAAATGACCGTCGCCGACGCTCTTGCCGCCGCCGACCGACGTCGCGCGATCGCGCGGCTTGCAGATATCGGGCACGGCGAGCGCGGCTTGCGGCGCAGCGATGTTGGCAGCGGTCGCGGCGTTCGCGCGCGCCACGACGGCGGGCGTGGCGCGCCCGGCATAGCTAACAAAGGTCTTGCCGTTCCACCACCAGAGTTCATCGACTGTATGGCCGCCCATCATCACCGCGGCGCGATCTTTCCCTGCAACCGAGACGACGCGTGTCGCCGGGATCGCGGCCTTCATCCGCTCGCCGAGCGTGGAGACGAGCAGATGCTTATCCGACACGGTATAGTTGCCCGAGGTCGACCCGGGTACCGTCTCATCCTCGGCGCAATAGACTTGCTTGTCGGCACGCGCGACCGAGAGATCGGTCCAGTTGTTGGCGATGATGCCGGTATGTTCGGGGCGGAAACCGGTCAGGATTGTCGAATGGCCGGGGCAGGTCTCGGTCGCGGCATGGCTTTGATAGCCGCTCGGAAACACGCCGCCCTGCTGCAATCGCGCGAGGCCGCCGGTGAACGATGTGCGATATTCGCCGAAGAGGTCGGCGGAGAATTGATCGACCGAGATGACCACGATCAGCTTGGGGGGCGTCACGGGTGCGCTCGAGGTTGTGGGTGCTGGCGGTGCGGTATCGGCCCGGATCGGTGCGGAAAGCAACGCCAGCGCGAGAGCAGTGACAGACGCGTATCGATTCATTCGACTTCTCCGAATTGGCGGCGGACCGATTGTGCCGCTATGGCGCGTCGGGGCTGGGCCGACAAGCTGGCCAACAAGGATGAGCGATGCGCTGGTTTCATTACATCACGGTGACTTTGCTGGCGTTTCTCGCGGCGAACGGCGCGCATGCGCAAGGCGTGGCGCCCGATCCTTATGGCAAGGGTCCGCACATCGCGATCACGCTGGTCGCCGAAAGCGCACGTCCGGCCGCCGGATCGACCGTGACGCTCGCGCTGGCGACGGTGCCGCAGCCGGGCTGGCACGGTTATTGGCAGAATCCGGGCGATGCCGGTTTCGCCGCCAAGCTTGACTGGACGCTGCCCAAGGGCGTGACGGCCAGCGAACCGGCCTATCCGGTTCCGGGTCGGCTGATCGTCGCGGATTTGATGAACTATGTGTTCGACAAGCCCTATGCGCCGTTGGTGACGCTGACGATTCCCGCCGGGCTTGCGGCAGGGACGCCGCTGCCGGTCAAGCTGCACACCACTTATCTCGTCTGTTCGGCGGAAGTGTGCGTGCCCGAATCTGCCGATCTGTCGACGCTTCTAACGATCGGCGACGGCGCGATTTCGACCGCATCGCAAGGCCGGTTCGACGCTTGGCGGCGCGCGGTGCCAAAGCCGCTCGACGCAAAGGGCGTGTTTCAGGCCAGCGGCGGGCGCATCCGGATCGCGGTCCCCTATCCGGCGGGCGCAGCGCTGCCGAAGCAGGTCTATTTCTATCCGATCACGACCGGGCCGATCGATTATTCCGCGCCGCAGACGGTTGCGCAGGACGGTGACCGGCTGGTGGTCGAAACCAAGGCGGGCGGCGCGGGTGGCGCCGGGCCGCTGTCGGGCGTGTTGCAGATCGGACAGCAGCAGGGGCTGATCGTCACCGCCAACGCCGGGACTGTGGCGGCGGCGACCCCTGCTGCATCAGGCGGTGCCGGTGGCGTGTTGCTGGCGACGCTGATCGCGTTCGGCGGCGCGATGCTCGGCGGGTTGATCCTCAACGTCATGCCCTGCGTTTTCCCGATCCTCAGCATCAAGGCGCTGAGCCTTGCGCGCGGGCATCTCGATGAGGGTGCGGCGCGGCACGAGGCGCTCGCTTACACCGCTGGCGTGGTGGCGGTGTGCGTTGGCCTGGGCGGCGCGATCCTCGCGTTGCGCGCCGGGGGCACGGCGGTCGGCTGGGCGTTCCAGCTGCAGGATCCGCGCGCGATCGTTGTGCTGCTGCTGCTCACCGTCGCGCTGTCGCTCAACCTTGGCGGGCTGTTCGAGATTCCGACACCGCAATTCGTCAACCGATCGGGCGGCGCGGGCGGGGCGTTCGCGACCGGTGCGCTCGCGGCGTTCATCGCGACGCCGTGTACCGGCCCGTTCATGGGCGCGGCGCTTGGCGCGGCGCTGGTGCTGCCATGGCCCGCCGCGCTCGCAGTGTTTGCGGGGCTGGGGCTGGGGCTGGCGATTCCCTTCCTGCTGCTCGGCTTCGTGCCGTCGTTGCGCAAGCGCTTGCCCAAGCCCGGCGCGTGGATGGAGACCTTCCGTCACATCTTGTCGGTCCCGATGTGGCTGACCGCGCTCGCGTTGGCGTGGGTGCTGGGGCGGCAAGCAGGCGTGAACGGGCTGACGCTCGGGCTCGGCGCGGCGCTGTTCGCCGGGTTCGCCTTGTGGGTTGGTGGACGGCGACAGGCACGCGGACTGGCGTTTGGCTGGGTGGCACTCGGTGCGCTCGCGCTGGTGACGATCGGCGGCGCGATGCTGGTCAGCCGTGCGCCCGCAGGTGCCATCGTGGCCGAGACCGGGAGCCAGCCGTTTACCGAAGCCAAGCTCGACGCCTTGCGCAAGGCCAATCGTCCGGTCTTCGTCTATTTCACCGCCGATTGGTGCCTGACGTGCAAGGTCAATGAAAAGGTCGCGATCGAAACCGATGCGACGCGCAAGAGCTTTGCGACCCACAAGGTCGCGGTGCTGGTCGGCGACTGGACCAATGGTGATCCGGTGATGGGCCGCTTCATCGAAGCGCATAACCGCGCGGGCGTGCCGCTGTATCTGTATTACGCGCCGCGTGCGGCCGAGCCGCAGGTATTGCCGCAAGTGCTGACGCCGGCTTTGCTGGCGGGGCTCGGGGGCTAGCGCGGTCGGAGGCACGCTTCGCGCGCCGAGCATCGGGGAAATGTGCCCCCGGCACATTTCTTCTTCCCGATGCTTGTGCAACGCAGCAATCCGTCGCAGCATGGAATCGTCAGGCGTTTGGAGGCTTATCCGTTTCAATGGCGACACGACCTGCGTTCGACGAGATTATGGGGCAAGCCGGTTCGACGGTGGCGCGGCCCGAACTCGCCGCGCTCGGCGCGTGGATCGATGCGACGCCCGACGCCGAATTGCGCCGTCGTCAACAATCGGCCGAGGCGACCTTCCGGCAACTCGGCATCACCTTCGCGGTGTACGGTGACAGCGACGCGAGCGAGCGGATCATTCCGTTCGACATCGTCCCGCGCGTCTTCCTCGCCGACGAATGGGCGCGGCTTTCCGCCGGGCTCGTGCAGCGGGTCGAGGCGATCAACGCCTTCCTGGTCGATATTTATGGCGAGCGCAAAATCCTCGATGCGGGGGTGCTGCCGCCCGACCTGATCTTCGGCAACGCGCAATTCCGGCCCGAGATCGCCGGGATCCGCCCGCCGCACGACATTTGGGCGCATATTTGCGGGATCGATCTGGTGCGCACCGGCCCCGACGATTTCTTCGTGCTCGAGGACAATGCGCGCACGCCGTCGGGCGTCAGCTACATGCTCGAAAATCGCGAGGCGATGCTGCGGCTGTGCCCCGAACTGTTCCGCGATTTCCGTGTGGCGGCGGTGGACAGCTATCCTGATCGCTTGCTCGAAACGATGAAATCGGTCGCGCCAGAGGGTGTCGCGGCTCCCGTCTGCGTCGTGCTGACGCCGGGTCATTATAATTCGGCCTATTACGAGCATAGCTTCCTCGCGGATTCGATGGGGATCGAATTGGTCGAGGCCGCCGACCTGCTCGTCGATGACGATGTCGTGTGGATGCGCACGATCGCGGGGCGGGTGAAGGTCGATGTGATCTATCGCCGGATCGATGACGATTATCTCGATCCGCTCGTCTTCCGTCCGGATTCGATGCTTGGCGTGCCGGGGCTGATCGCGGCCTATGCGGCGGGCAATGTCGCGCTGATCAACGCGCCGGGCAACGGCATTGCCGATGACAAGGCGATCTATTCGTACATGCCCGAGATCGTGCGTTTCTATTCGGGCGGAGAGGCGAAGCTGCCCAATGTCGAGACGTGGCGCTGCCGCGAGCCGCAGGCGCTGAAGTACGTGCTCGACAATCTGAAAGACGTCGTGGTCAAGCTCGTCGATGGATCGGGCGGGTATGGGATGCTGGTCGGGCCGACCGCGACCAAGGCCGAGATCGAGACCTTCCGCGCCGCGCTGATCGCCGAGCCGCACCGCTACATCGCGCAGCCGACGCTGGCGCTGTCGACCGTGCCGACGCTGGCAGCTGCGGGGCTAGCACCACGCCATGTCGATTTCCGGCCGTTCGTGCTGACCGGATCGAAGGGCGTGCAAGTCGTGCCGGGCGGGTTGACGCGGGTCGCGCTGAAGGAGGGGTCGCTGGTGGTGAATTCCTCGCAAGGCGGCGGGACGAAAGACAGTTTCGTGTTGATGGATAATGGCGCGGCGCGCGGGCAGAGCCAGTCGCAGGGGCAGTCGCAGGGGCAGGGGTCGTGAGGGTGCTCTTCAAATTCTCCCCCGAGCAGGGGGAGGGGGACCGCCCGCTGCTTCAGCGGGTGGTGGAGAGGGGTGAGCGCGGGACGCTCGCTTCGCTCGCGCCCCCTCCACCATTCGCTGAATGCTCATGGTCCCCCTCCCTCGGTGCCCGGGGGAGGATTTGATATGCTGAGCCGCACCGCATCCTCGCTTTACTG
>NZ_JBBATX010000024.1:26574-28377 GCF_040398505.1 Sphingomonas sp.
CGGTGCCCGGGGGAGGATTTGATATGCTGAGCCGCACCGCATCCTCGCTTTACTGGCTCGGTCGCTACGTCGAGCGGACCGATTTCATCGCGCGGCTGGTCGAGGCGACGGTGCGGCTCGACGTGCTCTCGCCGCGGCCGGCGGGGGAGGCGGCGTGGGCCAGCGCGCTCGCCGTAACCGAGACCGACAGCGCCTTCGCCAAGACCGGCGAGAGCGTCTCGCAGAACAATGTCGCACGTTTCCTGACGGTCGATTCGAGCCACTCCGGGTCGATCGTCCGCTCGCTCGATATGGCGCGCAACAATGCCCGCGCGGTGCGTACCGCGCTCACCAAGGAAGCGTGGACCGGGATCAACCGCGCGTGGCTGTTGTTCGACAATCGCTCGAGCCCGGGCGGCGCGATGGCAACGCTCAATCTGGTCGAGGCGGTCAAGGCCGAGACGCGCGGGTTTGAGGGCGCGGTGCACCGGATGCTGCGCAACCAGACGACGTGGTTCATCCGGCTTGGCCAGGCGATCGAGCGCGCCGACAACACCGCGCGGCTGCTCGACGTGAAATATCACATCCTGCTGCCCGAGGGCGAACGGGTGGGCGGCGTGGTCGATCGCGACCAATGGACGACGATTCTCCAGACCGTCTCCGCCGTGACGGCGTATCGCTGGTTGTATTCGGAAGGGCTCAAGCCCGCCAATGTCATCGATTTGCTGATCGCACGACCCGAATTGCCGCGCAGTCTCGCGGCATCGGTCGAGGAAGCGGTCGATATCCTCAACTTGCTCGCCAAGCGCACCGGCCTGCACGGCGAGGCCGACCGGATGGCACGCAACCGCCATATGCGGCTGGCCAAGACAGCTTCGGGCGCGGTGATCGCGCGCGGGCTTCATCAATATCTGCAAGGCTTCATCGCCGAGAATGACGAACTGCACCGTGCGGTTGGTCGGCAGTTCAAGTTCACATGATGCGGCACCCGCGATGAGATTGCCCCAATGAGACTGATCGTCGATCACCGCACGACGTATCGCTTCACCGCGCCGCAGGCGCGGCTCATCCAAATGCTCCGCGTCAATCCCGAGGATACGCATGATCAATCGGTCGCGAGCTGGAACGTGCATGTCGATTGCGACGCGCGCTTTCGTCGCGGGCGCGACGGCTTCGGCAATTGCACGACGATGCTGTATGTCGATGGGCCGGTCGACAGTATCGAGATCACCGTATCGGGGGAGGTGCTGACCAACCCGTCCAACGGCATCGTCCACGGTGCGCACGAGCCGCTGCCGCCGGCCTTGTTCCTGCGCGAGACGGCGCTGACAGCGGCGGATTCCGACCTGCGCGATTTTGCGCGCGATGTTGGCGGGGGTGCGCCGCTGGCGGCGCTTCACGCGTTGAACGGTGCGGTGCATCGGCGTTTCGCGCTCGATCGCGGGCGTCCGGTCGCTGGCCAAAGCGCTGCCACCGCCTTTCAGCACCCGACCACCACGCCGCGCGATCTGGCGCAAATGTTCGTTGCTGCGGCGCGGTCGCTGGGAATTCCGGCGCGCTATGTCTCGGGCTACAGCCCGGCCTGTTTCGGCAACGACGCCAGCCCCGCGCCGCATGGCTGGGCCGAGGCGCATGTCGCCGGGCTCGGTTGGGTGGCATTCGACCCTTGCACTGGGCTCTGCGCCGACGAAGCCTATGTCCGGGTGGCGGTCGCTTTGGATTCGGCGGGCGCAGCGCCAGTTGCGGGGTCGCGGCTGGGCGAGGGCGAGGAGGAGCTCGACGTCGATCTGCACGTGGATCGGGCTGGGCAGTAAGCTTCGGTAA
>NZ_JBBATX010000025.1:0-17286 GCF_040398505.1 Sphingomonas sp.
TCGGTCCCCGGCTGTGTCGCCCTTGTTCAGGCTAACATCAGCAAGAGCCGTGCCATTTGTATTTATCGCCCCTCCCTGGAAGAGTGTCGGGTGAACAGCGCCCCGCGCTGTTCAGGCTCTGCCGGGGGCAGGGCCGACCCGACACTGGGTAGGGGGTGGGTCGGTATGGGGCAGGCGCGAGGTGCGACAACGAGCCAACCCACCCCTCAATCCCCTCCCTTCCCGCGAGGGGAGGAAGGTCAAGCGTACGCCGCCATCCCCATGCCGGGTCGATACACCGAGCCCGGCGCGCTGCCGACCGCGACGCCTGCCGCACCGGTCAAGGTTTGCAGGCGGCGGCGGACGTTTGCCGCCATCAAATTCACATAGATGCGGCACGTATCGTTCAGCCGCTGCGCTTCTTCGGCGAGGCTCCGCAGCTCATCGCCGGCCGGCGCGGTGCCAAACGCCGCGACGGCCTCGATCGCGGCCAGCTTGTCGCGCGTTGCCGTCTCCAGCCCCGCAACATCATTGACCTTCAATGCGGCGATCTCGGCATGGAGCGCCTCGATCACGCCGATCAGCGCGTCGCGCCGGGTGGTGCCCGCAGCCGTCATTTCGGGCGTCATTTTTTGGGGCTCCAATAGAGTTTCAGCGCCAACATCCGGTCGGCGATCGTATCGGGCGTGATCGGGTAAGTCCCGTTGCGCACCGCGCGCTTGACGTCCTCAACATGCTTCTCGTTGACCGGCGCCGCCTTGCCGAAATCGAATGCCAGCGCCGACAGTTCGAGCTGCCGGGTCGTCGCTTCGCTGGGCCGGGTGGCCGCATTGGCGGTTTGCGGCGTGGGCGCGACGGGCACGACCAGCCGGTCCTGCGCTATCACCGCTCCTGTCCCAGCCTTGGCTCCGATCGACTCTATCACGCCTGCACCTTTGGGGTTTTGCTGACAGGAGTAGAAACGACCGAATGCGACGGACCTTAAGAAATACTTCCAAAGATTATTCGGTCCAGCCGGGCAGCGTCGCGCGACCGCTGGCGATCGCGACCGCCTGGACCGGCGCGCGCGTCTGATCGACCTTCACGAGGAAGCGCCCGCCCGCGACGGCATCGCCCGCCGCCACGCCTTCGCGCGTGATCGTGAAGCCGGGCGATCCCGCGCTGATCGTCACCGGATCGCCACGCTTGATGACATAGACCGGACGCAGCGGCGCGGGCGCGTTCGACGGTTCGATCACCAGCGGTGCGGCCGCTTTGGGCGCGGTCACCGGCATACGCATCGGCACGAACAGCCGCCACTCCGGCCCGGTGCAGGTGACGACGACGGCGTCGTGCGCGTCGGAACGCCACGCCATCGACACCATCGGGCAGGAAGCGAGCTTGAGCCGGGTGTCGACCGGGGTGCGTGCGCCGCCTTCATCGCCAATCCCGCGACCGGCAAAGGCGGCAACCGCGCGATCGATCGCGACGGTATCCTGAAACGGTGGTGCCGCCGCAAGCGGGGTCGCGCCAACCAATAGGAGCGGGGCAATCGACAGACGGGTGAGTGTACGCAGCATGGCTTTATCCCTGGATGAAGCGGCAAAGGTGGGTTGCCGGGCGGCAGATCATTGCCGGTGCCCGGCATTTGGCGCGGCAAAGCCGGTGGTGACAGTAACCGCGCGGCGGCCGGGCCGGGCGGCGGACAGCGTGACACGGTCGGCGGGGACGGCGTGCGTGACCAGCAAGACGGTCGCGACGGCGCGCGCACGGTCAGCGGCAAGCACCGCGCCACTGCCCGTCACCGGATCGACATCATCGGCACTGCCATCGACCGCGCCTGCCACGCGCAGGACCACGCGCGGATCCCGCGTCGAGTCGCGCGCCCAGCCGATCAGCGCATCGGGCGGCTGGCGGAGCACCGCCGATCCGACCGCAAAGCCGGTGACCGACCCGGCGGATACCGCCATCGGCTCGCGCGCAACCGCGCGATCGTAAACGCCAAAGCCCTCGCGCATACCCTTGGCGAGCGCGCCTTTGTCGAGCTGCTCGCTGGCTTGCAGGAACACGAAAAAGCCGACCAGCAACAAAGCGAGATCGGCGAGCGTCATCAGCCACACCGGACGGGCGGGCGCGATGTCGGGAAGCGCGGGGTCGAACGCCGCCATGCTCAGGCGACCTCGGCCAGCTGCGCGCCGCGCGGCTGTTCGCGCGTCGCGAGCGCGATCAGCGGCGCATCGAGCCGCAAGCGCTCGACCGCTTCGTCGCGGGCAGAGCGGCGCAGCCGCGCGGCAATGGGCGCGAGCGCGAGATTGGCAAGCAACGCGCCGTACAAGGTGGCAAGCAACGCCACCGCCATCGCTGCGCCGATCGCGGCGGGATCCTGCATCTTCACGAACATCCCGACCAGGCCGATCAGCGTGCCGACCATGCCCATTGCCGGCGCGGTGTCCGCGGCGGCGCTCCACAGCTCGCACGCGGCGACCGCGCGCTCGGTGCGCGCGCGGTGACGCTGGCGCAACAGCTCGGCGACGTGGTCGGGCGACGCGCCATCGACGATCGCGGCGATCGCGGCGGCGATGTCGGGGTCGGAGATCACCGATTTGTCGAGCGCCATCACCCCATGCCCGCGCGCGATCCGCCCGAATGCAGCGATCTGCTCAAGCAGCGGTGCCGCCTCGAAGCGTCGCGCGAACAGGCTTCCCAGCGCCGCGAACCCGCGGATCAAATCGCGCAGCGGCGTCCGCAGGATCGCGGCGGCAAGCGTCCCGCCGCCGACGATGGCGAGGGCGACGGGATCGAGGAAAGGGGCGAGCAAAGAGGTCATCGCGCGAATGCTCTGCAAGGGGCGGGCCAGTTCCCACCATCGCCGTCACCCCGGCCCGCCCTCTGTCATCCCCGCGAAAGCGAGGACCCAGCTCCAACGGCCGGAGCTGGGTCCCCGCTTTCGCGGGAATGACAAAGAAACGGAGGAACGCTGACGAAGCCGTGGAGGAGCACCCCGGCCGACCCGGCAACCCGATTGCCGCCAACCGGCAATCCCTTGCCGCTTCACCCCCGTCAAACCCTCCCGCCCCCACCCCGGGCGCATTTGGCACGGCCTTTGCTGATACCCTTCCGCGCAATAGGGCGTGAGGAGATGGGCGATGCCCAGCGAAGGTCTTTTCGGGGTACATGGTGCGGCACTCGAAGTGCGCTCGCAGCGGATGGGGGTGCTCGCGTCGAACATCGCCAACGCCTCGACCCCGGGGTTCAAGGCGCAGGACGTCGATTTCAAGAAGGCGCTCGCCTCGGTCGAGAACGCAGCAAGCAGCGGCGGCAATGCGAGCATCACGAGCG
Source organism: Sphingomonas sp. (assembly GCF_040398505.1). Lineage (GTDB taxonomy): Bacteria > Pseudomonadota > Alphaproteobacteria > Sphingomonadales > Sphingomonadaceae > Sphingomonas. The sequence goes on from NZ_JBBATX010000025.1 coordinate 3,298, forward strand.
CGCTGCAATATCGCGTGCCGTCGCAACCCTCGCTCGACGGCAATACGGTCGAACTGTCGACCGAACAGACCGCCTTTGCCGAAAACGCCGTCGCCTATCAGACGACCTTATCCTTCCTCAACGGGCGCATCGGGCAAATCACCCGCGCGTTGCGTGGCGAATAATGGCCGACCAACCGCTCACCATTTTCCAGGTCGCCGGGCGCGCGATGTCGGCACAGCTTGTGCGGATGAACACAACCGCGTCGAACCTCGCCAATGCCGGGTCGGTCACGTCGAGCGCGGACACCGCGTATCGCACGATCAAGCCCGTGTTCCGCACCGAATATGACAAGGCCTCGGGCCTCGCCACGGTCAATGTCGAAAGCATCGTCACCGCGGGCGAAGCCCCCGAGAAACGCTACGACCCCTCGCACCCGCTCGCCGACAAAGACGGCAATGTGTGGGAAGCGGCGGTCGATGAAACGCGCGAGCTGGTCGACATGATGGAGACCGCGCGCAGCTATCAAAACAATGTCGAGGTCATGCAGACCGCGAAATCGCTGATCCTCGATACCCTCAAGATGGGACGCTAAGCCATGGCCTCCGCTTTCGATACCACGCTCACCAATCTCGGCATCAATCGCGCGACGACGAGCAACGCCGCCACGGCGGTGAAGAGTTCGTCGAGCCTTGGCACGTCGGATTTCCTCAAGCTGCTCACCGCGCAGCTGCAAAACCAGGATCCGTTCTCGCCGACCGACAACAGCCAGATGGTCGCCCAACTCGCGCAAATCACGAGCACATCGGGCATTACCGATATCAACACGACGTTGAAATCGATCCAGACCAAGCTTGGCGGCACATCGACCGCCGATGCGCTGGCTTATGTCGGCAAGACCATCCTGACCGAAGGATCGACCGCTTATGGCCGCTCGACCGGCGGCATCGCCGGCGCGGTCGAGCTCGACGGCGATGCGACCGATGTCTCGGTCTCGATCCAGGATGCCAATGGCCAGGTGCTCAACACGCTGCAGCTCGGCGCGCAAAAGCAGGGGACGATCGCCTACGAGTGGGACGGCAAGACCGCGGCGGGTGCCGATGCCGGGACCGGTCCCTTCACCGTCCGGGTCCAGGCCGCCAAGACTGGCGCGAACGTCACCGCGCGCGGCCTCGTCTGGGCGCCGGTCGCGGCCGTGTCGGTGCCTGCCAGCGGCAGCCCCACCTTGACCGTCCCCGGCCTTGGCACCGTTGCCGTCTCCGCCGTCCGCCAGGTCGGCTGAACCCCCATTTTTCGCCTTCGATAAGGAGCAAAATCCATGTCCTTCTACACTTCCTTGAGCGGCCTGCAGGCGGCACAAACCGAGCTTTCGACGGTGTCGCACAACCTCGCCAACGTCTCGACCAACGGCTTCAAGAAGAGCCGCACCGATTTCGCCGACGTGATCGCCTCCAGCATCGCGGCCGATCCGACCAAGCTGGTCGGATCGGGCACGGTGGTGAAGGGCAATCGCCAGCAATTCGGCGAGGGCAATCTCAAGACCACCGGATCGTCGCTCGATCTCGCCATCTCCGGCGACGGCTTCTTTGCGGTGAAGACGGCGGGGCTCAACGCGACCACCGCTTATACGCGCAACGGCGCGTTTCAGGTCGATCCCGCGACGAAGAGCATCGTCGATGCGCAAGGCTCCGCGCTGCAGGGCTATCCCGTCGATACCAAGGGCAATGCGACCGCGACCGGATCCGACGGCCTCATCACGCTGACCCTCGCCGCGACCAGCGGCACGCCATCGGCCACCGCCAACGTCGGCCTGAAGCTCAACCTCTACGCCGCCGCCTCGACCCCGAGCGTCGCCTTCGATCCGGCCAATGCGGCAAGCTACAACAGCTCGACCGCGACGACGATCTATGATTCGGCGGGCAAGGCGAGCACGCTCACCAATTACTACGTCCACACCGGCACCAACGCCTGGACCGTCCACAGCTATGTCGGCGACACGGCGTTGAGCGTGGGCGGATCGACCGCCGGCACGCCCGTCACCTTCGATGCGACCGGGAACATCACCGCGCCGACCACGCCGGTGACCTATGACGCGTTCACGCCCACCACCGGCGGCGTGGCGCAGACCCTCGCCTTCAGTCTCGCCGGCTCGACCCAGGCGTCGAGCGCCTTCTCGGTCAATGCCCGCACCGCCGATGGCTCGGCGGTCGGCGAACTGGCCGGCGTCACGGTCAATGGACAGGGCATCGTCGCCGCCAATTATTCGAACGGCGACACGATCAATCTCGGCAAGGTGGCGCTCGCCAATTTCGCCAATCCGACCGGCTTGCGCCAAACCGGCAACAGCTATTGGTCGGCCAGCGGCATTTCGGGCCAGGCCGCGCTTGGTGCGGCCAATGAAAGCGGCTTCGGCTCGTTGCTGTCGGGCACGCTTGAGGGATCGAACGTCGATATCACCGAGGAACTGGTCTCGCTGATCGCGGCACAGCGCAACTTCCAGGCAAATGCCAAGGCGCTCGATATCGCCAGCCAGATTTCGCAGACAATCTTCCAGATTCGGGGCTGAGCGGGGCGGAATCGGAGCTAAGCCATGGACAAATTGGTCTACACCGCGGCCTCGGGCCTCAAGGCGCATCTCGCGTCGCAGGCGGCGATCGCCAACAATATGGCGAACGTGTCGACGATCGGCTTCCGCGCCGACCGCGTCGTGTTCGAACGGCTGTCGCTGCAAAGCTCCGGTTTCGACACGCGCACCTCCGCCTCGGCCGAAGTCGCCGATGCCGACCGCAAGCCCGGCGCGCTGCAACAGACCGGGCGCGCGCTCGATATCGCGATCCCCGGTGACAGCTGGCTCGCGGTACAGGCGACCGACGGCACCGAAGCCTATACCCGCCGCGGCGATCTCCAGATTGCGCCCTCGGGCGTGTTGCAAACCGGCGACGGCTTCCCCGTAATTGGGGCGGGCGGCCCGATCACGTTGCCGCCGGTGCAAAGCATCGCGATCTCGAACGACGGCAAGATCTCGATCGTCCCGGTTGGCGGCGACCCGCGCAATCCGCAAATCATCGACACGCTGAAACTCGCCAGCCCGAAGGGGACGCAGACGGTCAAGGGCACCGACAATCTGCTGCATGTCAAGGGTGGCGGGGTGTTGCCGGTCGATCTCGATACGCGGATCGAGAGCGGCACGCTCGAGGGGTCGAACGTCAACATGACGCAAGCGCTGGTCGACATGATCGAGAATCAGCGCGCCTATGAGGTCCAGGCCAACCTTATGAAATCGGCCAAGGAATTGGATGAAAGCAGCGCATCACTGATGCGCCTGCCGGCTTGAGAGGAATAGATCATGGGTAGTGCAGCCATGCATATCGCGCGGACCGGGCTCGATGCCCAGGACATGCGCATGCGCGTCATTTCGAACAACCTCGCCAACGTGAACACGACCGCGTACAAAAAGGATCGCGCCGCGTTTGAGACGCTCGCATATCAGACCGTGACCGCGCCCGGCGCGCCGAGCACCGCTGAATCGAAATATGCCACCGGCCTCAACCTCGGCACCGGCGTCAAGATTCAGGGGACCGCGCGGATCGATACGCAGGGCTCGTTCCAGCAGACCAATAACAGCCTCGATCTGGCGCTCGACGGCGACGGCTATTTCCAGGTGCAAATGCCCGGCGGTACGCTCGGTTATACGCGTGCGGGCAATTTCTCGCGCTCGCCCGCAGGCTTGCTCATCACATCCGAAGGCTATCAGGTCCAGCCCGGCATCACCGTGCCCGAGGGCGCGAGCGCGATCACGATCGGCACCGACGGCACCGTTTCGGCCACGATCCCGGGGCAGGCCGCGTCGACCACGCTCGGCCAGATCCAGGTCGCGAGCTTTCCCAATTCCGCCGGCTTGCTCGGCAAGGGCGACAATTACCTCGTCGAAACCTCCGCCAGCGGTGCCGCCAATCTCGGCATCGCCGGCCAGGATGGCCGCGGCAACATCCGCCAGGGCCAGCTCGAAGGGTCCAACGTCAATGTCGTCGAGGAGCTTGTCGACATGATCGAGACGCAGCGCGCCTATGAGGTCAATTCGAAGATGATCTCGGCGACCAACGAAATGCTACAATATGTTAACCAACATTTCGGTAGCTAAGGGCATGAAATCGTCCGCCCTTCTCGCCGCCGCCTGCGCGGCCTGCCTCATCACCGTCGCGCTCGCACCCGGCGCGGCGGAGGCGAGCCTGTTCGGCAAGAAGAAGCCGCCGGTCGATTTTTCGGCGGCGCTGCCGCCGCCGCCGCCACCACCGCCGCCGGTGTCGACCGGATCGATCTTCCAGATCGCCGACGGCTATGCCGCGCTCTATGAAGGCACGCGCGCGCGCCGTGTCGGCGATCCGCTGACGATCGTGCTGGTCGAACGCACCGTCGCCTCCAAATCCGCCAGTTCGAAGCTCGATTCGGGCGGGGGCCTCAGCATCACGCCGCCGACCACGGGCAGCCTTGCGCTGTTCCAGGGGACCGATGCGAGCCTGAGTGGCAAGCGCAATTTTGCCGGCCAGGGCGCGAGCGACCAGTCGAACACGCTGTCGGGCGAAGTCAGCGTGACCGTCAGCGAAGTCCTGCCCAACGGCACGATGCTGATCCAGGGGCAGAAGCGCGTCACGCTCAACCGCGGCGACGAATTCGTCCAGATCAAGGGCCTGATCCGCGTCGCCGATATCGATGCCGACAACCGCGTCCTGTCGACCCGCGTCGCCGATGCGCAGATCGCCTATACCGGCAAGGGCGACGTCGCCCGCGCCAGCCGCCAGGGCTGGCTCGGCCGCTTCTTCTCCGTGGTGAGTCCGTTCTGATGCGCACTTTGATCGCCCGTCTGTCCCCGTTCCCCGTTCGTGCTGAGCTTGTCGAAGCACAGCGCGCCACACGCGCGACGTCGCGTGCGGTACCAGCCCTTCGACAGGCTCAGGGCGAACGGGGTTGGGGTGCGCGGTTCGTCGCCGCACTGCTGACCGCGCTCGCCACCCTCACCCTCGCCCTCGCCGCCCCCGCCTCGGCCGACCGGATCAAGGATCTCGGCGGCTTTCAGGGGATCCGCAGCAACCAGCTGACCGGTTACGGCGTCGTCGTCGGTCTGCCCGGCACCGGCGACGACAATCTCGAATATACCATTCAGTCGATGAAGGCGGTCGCCTCGCGCTTCGGCCTGCAATTGCCCGCCAACGTCAATCCGGGCCTGAAGAACGCCGCCGTCGTGATCATTACCGCCGATCTCCCGCCCTTTGCCAAGCCGGGGCAGAAGCTCGACATCACCGTTGCGTCGATGGGCAAGGCCAAGAGCTTGCGCGGCGGCGCGCTGATCCTGACGCCGTTGCTCGGCGCCGACGGACAGATTTACGCGATGGCGCAAGGCAATCTCGCGGTTGGTGGCCTTGGTGCCGAGGGCAAGGACGGCTCGCAGATCGTCGTCAACATTCCCTCGGCCGGGCGCATCCCCGACGGCGCGACGGTCGAACGCGCGGTCCGGACCGGGTTCGAAACGACGCCGGTCCTGACCTACAATCTCGCGCGCGCCGATTTCACCACCGCACAGAATGTCGCTGCCGCGATCAATTCGCGGCTCGGTGCCGGGACCGCGCAAGCAACCGATGCGATTTCGGTCTCGATCCGCGCCCCCATCGGCGGCGATGTCCGCGCGACCTTGATGAGCGAGATCGAAAATCTCGACATCGTCTCCGCAGAACCCTCGGCCCGCGTCATCGTCAACGCGCGCACCGGCACCGTCGTGATCAATTCGAGCGTCCGCGTCGGCACCGCCGCGATCACGCACGGCAAATTGACCGTGCGCATCGACGAATCCGAACGCGTCAGTCAGCCAGCGCCGTTCAGCAAGGGCGAGACCACCAAGGAACAGAAGTCTGCGGTCGGCGTGGATGAGGAAAAACACCCGATCTTCCTGATCGAACCCGGCCCGCGTCTGTCCGATGTGGTCAAGGCGATCAACGCGATCGGCGCATCGCCGGCCGATCTGGTCGCGATCCTCGAAGCCTTGAAAGAGGCTGGCGCGCTGAAAGCCGAGTTGATCATCCTGTGAGCGAAGTGCCAGCCCTCCCGCCCGTCCAGGGCCCGTTACAGGGTGTCAATGTCGACACGAGCCGCTTGCAGAACCGCGCCAATCTGGAAGCGGCGGGCAAGAAGTTCGAGGCGGTGTTCACCGGCATGATGGTCAAGGCGATGCGCTCGACGCATCTCGCCGAGGACGATCTGTTCGGCTCGAAGGGCCTCGATACCTTCAAGGAAATGCAGGATACCCAGTTCGCGACCGGCATGGCCGATCACGCCCCGCTCGGCATTGGCAAGGCGATGACCAAATTTCTCGCGCGGTCGCAAAGCGCGCTGCAGGCCGCGCCGCCACCCGCTGACGGCAAGACGTCATGAGCGATCTGCTCGGCATCGGCGCCAGCGGGGTGCGCGCGTATCAAAGCGCGCTCACCACCGTGTCCGAAAACATCGCCAATGCCGCGACGCCGGGCTATGCCAAGCGCACCGCCGATCTGCGCGAAGTCGCAGCCGCCGTCGGCATCACTTCGGGCGGCCGCGTCCAGACCGGTCAGGGCGTAACGGTCGCAGGCGTGACACGCTCGGCCGACACGCTCCGCGCGGCCGATGTGCGGACATCGAGCGCCGATCTCGCGCGCAGCGAAACCGGGATCGCTTGGCTCGACCGGATCGAAACCGCGCTGACCGGCAACCAATTGGGCGACCGGCTAACCGGTTTCTTCAATGCCGCCAAAAGCGTCGCCGCCGATCCCAGCGCGACCGTCCCGCGCAGCGCCTTGCTCGAACAGGCAACCGCCGTCGCGGGCAGCTTTACCGCAACCGGCAAGGCGCTCGACAATCTCGACGCCAATCTCGATGCGACCGCTGCGAGCGCCGTTACGACGCTTAACAGCCTCGGCGCGGCACTCGCCAAGGTCAATGACGGGCTCGGCCGCGTGCAACCCGGCTCGAACGGCGCGGCGCAGCTCGCCGATCAACGCGATGCGATCCTCGATCAAATGAGCGCGATCAGCGATGTATCGGTCAGTACCGACGGCATCGGCCGTGCGACGGTCAAACTCGGCAATGCCGGTGGCCCGGATTTCGTGACCGGCAACACATCGGGCGAGGTCACGTTCGCGCGCGGCAGCGACGGGACAGTGGCGTTCGCCTTGCAAACGCCGGCTGGCGTCGCGACGGTCACGCCGGGCGGCGGCGCGCTCGCCGGCGTCATCGATGGCGCGGCGCGCATTGCCGACGCGCGCATAACGCTCGAGACGATCGCCACCGCCTTCACCGCCGGCTTCAATGCGGTGCAGGCGGGCGGACGCGATCTCGACGGCAATCCCGGTGTGGCGCTGTTCACGACGGGCACGCGCCCGACCGACCTTGCGCTCACCCTCACCGATCCACGCGGGATCGCCGCAGCCGCAGTCGGCGGCGGCCCGCGCGACAATAGCAATTTGAAAAACCTCGATACGCTGCGCAGCAGCGGCGCGTTCGAGGCCAAGACCACCGCGCTCATCTCGGGCAATGCCGCCACGCTCAACGGGCGCAAGCAAATCGCCGAGGCGCAAAGCGCGATCCGCGACAATGCCGTCGCCGCGCGCGATGCCGTGTCGGGGGTCAATCTCGACAGCGAAGCGGTCGATCTGTTGCGCTTCCAGCAAGCCTATTCCGCGTCGAGCCGCGTCATTCAGGTCGCGCGCGACACGCTCCAGTCGATCCTCGACATCCGCTAGGGTAGCTTATGCAAATCGGCACCAACCAGTTTTACGACACGAATGCGACGCAGCTCGGCAAGCTGGCGACGCAGGCCGACACGCTCAACACGCAAATCGCGACGGGCAAGAAATTCACCGCGCCGTCGCAGGACGTAGTCGCGTACAACCGGCTCACCGCAATTCGGCAGACCAATGCCGACAGCACCGCTTATGCGAGCAATGTCAGCCTCGCCCAGTCGCTGCTCCAGCAATCCGACACGACGCTCAGCGCAATCAGCAACCAGCTCCAGCGCGCCGCCGAACTGACGACGCAAGCCGCCAACGGCACGCTCAACGATGCCAACCGCAAGACGATCGCGATCGAGCTGCAAAGCATTCGCGACGATCTTGTCGGCCTGGCGGGCACTACCGACGCGCGCGGCCAGCCCTTGTTCGGGGCAGGCACCGGTGGTGCGGCGGTCGTCGAGGCGGCCGACGGTACGGTCAGCTTCGGCGGTACCGGCGAGATTTCGCCAATCCCCGTCGCCGATGGCACCGATATCCACGCAACCGACAGCGCACAACGCGTGTTCGGCAACATTCCCGTCAGCGGCGGCGGCACGACCGATGTGTTCGCGGTGCTCGCCAGCCTGATCGCCGCGCTCAACGCGGGCGGCAACGTTTCGGCCGCGACCGGCAGCGCCGCCGATGGCCTGAAGGGCGCGCAGAACCAGGTCAGCAACGTGCAAGGTTCGGTCGGCGCGCGCGCCGCGCGGCTCGACATCGTCGCATCGCAAGCAACCAACGCCGCCGCCGCGCGCGAAACCGATCGCGTCGCGCTGGAAGATACCGATGTCTCGACCGCGATCACCGCATTGCAGAAAACGATGACGGTGCTGCAAGCAACTCAGGCCAGCTTCACCAAGCTCGGACAATTGTCGCTGTTCACCTATCTGCGCTGAGATCTTGCTGTAAGGACGTGACGCCTCCTCGCCACCGTTCGGGCTGAGCTTGTCGAAGCCCTGCCCTCAACAAGCGCTGCCCCGCGGGTGGCACGCAGCCCTTCGACAAGCTCAGGGCGAACGGCATGGGTGTGCGATCTTAGCCGCTCCCTAGCCTTACGGCGCGGTCCGCCCCGGTTGCGCCTCGGCCAGGATCACCGCGAACAACCCCGCGGGGTCGGTCCATTCCCCCACCGGCGTCCATCCGCCCGCGCGCAGCAGGATGCGCGCATCGCGCGGCGCGTATTTGTGGCTGTTCTCGGTATGGATCGTCTCGCCCGCCGCCATCGCGAACGGCCGCCCCTCGATTTCGAAGGCGATCTCGGCCATCGCCTCAAGGTGCATTTCGATCCGCGAACGATCATCGTTCCAGATCGCGCGGTGGCGGAATGTCGCGATCGGGATTGTCCCGTCGAGCTCGCGGTTGATCCGCTCGAGCAAATTCAGGTTGAACGCGGCGGTCACCCCTTGCGCATCGTCATACGCCGCCTCGAGCACAACGGGGTCCTTGATCCGGTCCATCCCGATGACGAGCATCGCGCCCTCGCCCAGCGAGGCCTTCATCGCGCGCAGCAAATCGACCGAGGAATGCGGCACCATATTGCCGATCGTCGAACCGGGAAAGAAACCGAGTTTCGGCGTAGCGGCGATCTGCGCAGGCAGCGCGATCGGGCGCATGAAATCCGCCTCAAGTGGCAGCACCGTCAGCCCGGGAAACGCCGCTGCCAGCAGCCCTGAGGATTCGCGCAGGAAATCCCCCGAAATGTCGATCGGGACATAGGCCACCGGATCGACCGCCTGGAGCAGGATCGGCGTCTTGGTCGAGGAGCCCGAACCGAACTCCACTACCGCCCGCCCCGCCCCTGCAAGCGCTGCGATCTCGCCGCAACACGCGCGGAGAATCGCGGTTTCGGTCCGCGTCGGATAATATTCGGGCAAATCGGTGATCGCCTCGAACAATTCGGACCCACGCCGGTCATAGAACCACCGCGCCGGAATCGCGCGCGGGCGCATTTCGAATGCGCGCAGCACGTCGTGGCGAAACGCCGGGTCGGCCAGCGACGCCTGGCCGTCCTCGATTTCCTGCTTCAACACGTCATAAATCCTTGGCGAGCCGCACGCCGGTGAATTGCCAGCGCTGGTGCGGATAAAAGAAATTGCGGTAACTCGCGCGGACATGCCCGCGCGGGGTCGCGCACGATCCGCCGCGCAACACACACTGCCCGCTCATAAACTTGCCATTATATTCGCCGACCGCGCCGTCGGCCGCCTTGAAGCCGGGATAGGGACGATACGCGCTGCCGGTCCACTCCCACACGTCACCGAAAAACGCCGGGCCGTCGCTCGCGGGGCGCGGTTCGACCGGTCCGGCGTGGTCCAACTGATTGCCGCCCGCCGGATCGTGCGATGCGGCAGCGGCTTCCCATTCGGCTTCGGTCGGCAAGCGCACCCCGGCCCAGCTGGCATAGGCGTCGGCTTCATAGAAACTGACATGCGTCACCGGTGCCGCCGGATCGATTGCGCGGCGGCCATCGAGCCCGAAGCGCGTCCACCCGTTCTCGCCACGCTCCCAATAAAGCGGCGCCGAAATCGCCTCGGCGCGCACCCACGCCCAGCCATCCGCCAGCCAGTGTCGCGCCGCGTCATAGCCGCCATCGGCGATGAACGCGGCCCATTCGCCATTGGTGACGGTGCGATCGGCGAGCGCATGTGGACGGAGCAAGGTTGCGTGCCGCGGCCCCTCGCAATCGAACGCGAAATCGCTGCCGTCATGCCCGATCTCCGTGACTTCCGCCGCACCCTCGATCCAGCCAAGCGGCCCCGGCATCGCCACCGGCACCTTCCGCGCCGCCGGCCACACCGCCGGCTCGACCGGGTTCTGCGCCATCAAATGCAGCACGTCGGTGATCAGCAATTCCTGATGCTGCTCCTCATGATGGCATCCAAGCGCCACCAGATCGCGCGCGGCGTGCGGCAAAGCGGGCAGTGCCGCCAACACCGCCGCATCGACCTGCGCGCGATACGCGATCACTTCGTCGAGCGCAGGCCGCGTCACCATGCCGCGCCGCCCGCGCGCGTGCCGCTGGCCTTCGGCTTCGTAATAGCTGTTGAACAGGAACGGGAAGCGATCGTCATACAGCGCATAGCCGCTGACGAAATCGCGCAGCACGAAGGTTTCGAGAAACCACGTCGTATGCGCGAGATGCCATTTGGCCGGCGACGCATCGTCCATCGACTGGACGCTCGCATCGGCATCCGAGAGCGGCGCGACCAACGCGACCGACAGCCCGCGCACCGCCTGGAAGCGCGCAGCCAAAAAGGAGGGGTCAGCCTTGGGGGCAGTCCGCGTTCGCATCGTTTCGTCCCCGTTTCGGGCGCGCCTTTGGCGTGCCCGGACTAAAGCGCCATGCTCAGCGCGTGGCACCTGGTCGCCACAAAACGTCGCCACCGGCCTTTTGGTTCACCGCGCGCGCCGCCACGAACAGATAATCCGACAAACGATTGAGATAGGCGAGCGCCAGCGGGTTGATCGCCACCGCCCGCGCCGCCGCCACACCGGCCCGCTCGGCGCGCCGCACCGTCGCGCGGGCGATATGCAATGCCGCTGCCGCCGCGGTTCCGCCGGGCAAAATAAAGCTGGTCAGCGGCGAGAGTTCGCCGTTCATCCGGTCGATTTCGGCCTCAAGCCGGTCGACTTGCGCGGCGACGATCCGCAGCGTCATTTCCGACGGCGCGAAATCCGCGCCCTCCGCATCCTTGGCAGGCGTCGCCAGATCGGCGCCGAGATCGAACAAATCGTTCTGGATCCGCTCGAGCAGCAAGCCGAGCCATGCCAGCGCCACGCCGTCGCCGCGCAACGCGACGACCGCCGCGCCAATCGCGCTATTGGCTTCGTCGACATCGCCGATCGCCGCCATCCGCGCGTCGTCCTTCGCCACGCGCGATCCATCGACGAGGCCGGTCGTGCCGTCATCGCCGGTGCGGGTATAGATACGGTTGAGTTTGACCATCAGTCAGCGCGCCCCCAATTGCGGTCGCCTAGCGCGGGCCCGCCATCCACAGCAGCAGCACGACGATGAAGATCGCCACCGCCTGCAACATCACGCGATATTGCATCAGCTTGTTCGATTTGGTCGCCGATGCGAGCAACCCGTCCCCGCTGGTCGTGCCTTCGCGGACATCCTGGCTCGCCCCGAGCAGGAAAACGATGAGGCCGCGCACCAGCACGACGACAACTGCGATCATCGACGCGATCAGGAGAATGGTCAGAAAAGTGCTCATGAAACGCATTTAGGTACTCGCGAGCACAAAGCCAATGGGCAGGCTCCGCGCGCGCAAGCGATTGGCCAGCGCCAGACCGTCTTCCCCACGCAACCGCACGCTTTCGAGCGTCGGCGCACCGTTGCGCTTGGCGAGGCGCTGTCCATCCGCCCCGACGAGCAGCGGGTGATGCCGGTAGATCGGCGTCGGCAGCCCCAGCAACGCCTGCAACAGCCGGTGAACATGCGTCGCCGCGAACAGATCGACCCCGCGCACGACATGGCTAATCCCCTGCGCCGCATCGTCGAGAGTCACCGCGAGGTGATAACTCGCCGGCGCATCCTTCCGCGCGAGCACGACATCGCCGTGTGTGAGGGGGTCGGCGATGATCTCGCCCGCGATTTCGTCGTGCCAGAGGAGCATCCCGCTTTTTCCTCCCCTCCCTGCAAGGGAGGGGTTGGGGGTGGGTTCGTGTGGGGAGCGTACGTCGTCACCCACATCCACCCACCCCTCAATCCCAGCGTCAGGTCGGTCAGGCCCCCGGCCTGACCTGAACAGCGCGGGGCGCTGTTCACCTGACGCTCTTCCAGGGAGGGGAGGAGAAAGAGCCACCATCGCCCGCACCACATCCAGCCGCCACGCATAGCGCTCCCCCGCAGCAATCCGCCCGGCGCGCTCCCCCGCGCTCAACCCCCGACACATCCCCGGATACACCGCCTCGCCCCCATGCGGCGCACTCAAACTCGCCGCAATTTCCGCGCGGGTACAGAAACACGGATAGAGCAGCCCGTCCCCGCGCAACCGCTCCAGCGCGGCGGCATAAACCGCCAGCCGCGTCGACTGGAACAGCACCGGGCCATCCCATTCCAGCCCGAGCCAGCGCAAATCCGCTTCAATCGCCGCGACATGCTCCGGGCGCGATCGCGCGCCGTCGATATCCTCGATCCGCAACAGGAACGTTCCGCCGCGCGCGCGCGCGCGATCATGCGCCTGGATCGCCGAATAGGCATGGCCAAGATGCAGCTTACCCGTCGGGCTTGGCGCGAAACGCGTGACGGGCATGACCGGCGCGATCATCGAGCCCTTGACCGCGAGTCGTGGCTTGTGTGAAACTCGCGGGCGACGGGTGGCGCTGTCATCACGGCGTCATCCTACGGGTTAAGAAGCCGCCAGGAAAGCGCCACTTGGGTGTAAAGGGGGGCTCGCATGTACCATCCCGATCTGATCCGCCATCCCGATGGCTGTCCCGCGCTCGTCCTCAATGCGGATTATACCCCGCTCAGCTATTATCCGCTCTCGCTGTGGCCGTGGCAGACCGCGATCAAGGCGGTGTTTCTCGACCGCGTCGACATCGTCGCCGAATATGAACGCGAAGTGCGCAGCCCGACGATGCGCGTCAAACTGCCCTCGGTCATCGCGCTCAAGCAATATGTCCGCCCCTCGGCCTTCCCCGCCTTCACGCGCTTCAACCTCTTTCTGCGCGACAAGTTCGTCTGCCAATATTGCGGATCGGGCAACGATCTGACCTTCGACCATATCGTGCCGCGCGCGCAAGGCGGGCGCACGACGTGGGAAAACGTCGCCACCGCCTGCGCGCCGTGCAACCTCAAGAAAGGCGGCCGCACGCCGAAACAGGCGAACATGCCGCTCCACATCGACGCGATCCGCCCGACGAGCTGGCATTTGCAGGAACATGGCCGCCGCTATCCGCCCAATTTCCTCCACGACACGTGGCATGACTGGCTGTATTGGGATGTTGAACTGGAGGCGTGAGCCGGGGGCAACTCCTAATTCCGCCCGTGCCGGGGAGGAGCTAAGGAAGCCATGGCGGGGCAGCGCCGTCCGTGCAATTTCCTGCACGACACATGGCCTGACTGGCTCTATTGCGATGCCAGACTGGAGGGATGAGCGGGGGCTCGATACTGTCTTACCGAAGGAATGAATCCTTGCCCCAAGCACGTTCGAACCCCCACGATGGCCGCGATCCCACGGCGCGCACCGCGATAAAGACGTGCCTCCTG
>NZ_JBBATX010000025.1:17386-28325 GCF_040398505.1 Sphingomonas sp.
CCCCCACGATGGCCGCGATCCCACGGCGCGCACCGCGATAAAGACGTGCCTCCTGCTCGCGATGCTCGCCTCGACCGCCTTCGCGCTCACCGCTTGCGAGCGCAAACCCACCGAGGAGGACGCCGTCGCGGCGGGCTTCGAGCCGCCGACCGTCATGCCGCGCGCCGATTTCGCGGTCCTGCTCGAACGGCGTTTTCGCCGTTTCGACACCAATGCCGACGGCGCGATCGACCAGCGCGAAGCCGTCGCGGCAGGCAGCGGAATGCTCGACACGCTCGACACCGACAAGGACGGCAAGATTTCGCGCGCCGAATTCATCGCCGGACGCCTCGCCCGCTTCGATCGCAACGACACCGATCATGATGGCATCGTCACCAACAAGGAACGCGACGCCGCGCGCGCGCGCTAGTTTCGGACGGCTGCCCCTCTTCTCGGCCATCCCCGTCTTCTCTGTCATCCCCGCGAAAGCGGGGACCCATCTCGGTCCTTGGGTGCTGGGTCCCCGCTTTCGCAGGGATGACAGGCAGGGGGTGTGCGCCAACGCGCGACTGTAAAGTCAGCATTGACCGGTTTCGCCCGTACCGAAACGTAATCGGTTGACGCTACGTCTACCGCAGCGCAGCATAACCTTATGGCTACCCTCCCCGGCATCGCAAACAATCCCGACATTCGTTTTCTGGGCAAATTGCTCGGCGACGTGATCCGCAGTTATGGCGGGGAGGCGCTCTACGCGCGCACCGAATCGATCCGCGCCGCCTCGGTCGATCGCCACAAAGGCGGCGCGGCGGATCTCGGGCTCGACGCGCTCAGCCTCGACGACACGCTCGATTTCGTGCGCGGCTTCATGCTGTTTTCGATGCTCGCCAATCTTGCCGAGGACCGGCAGGGCATCGCCGCCGAACCCGGTGCCGACATGGCCGCCGCGCTCGATCGGCTGGCGGGCGAAGGGATCGACCATGCGCAGGTGATGGCGCTGCTCGATCACGCGCTGATCGCCCCCGTCCTCACCGCGCACCCGACCGAGGTGCGGCGCAAATCGATGATCGACCATCGCAACCGCATCGCCGCGCTGATGGCGCTGCGGGACACGGGGGCCACCGAAACCGCCGACGGCGATAATGTCGAGGACGCGATTCTCCGCCAGATCGCGCTTCTATGGCAAACCCGCGTGCTGCGCCGCGAGCGACTCTACGTCACCGACGAAGTCGAAATCGCGCTCAGCTATTTGCGCGACGTGTTCCTCCCGGCTTTGCCCGCGCTCTACCAGCGCTGGGACCGCGCGCTGGGGACACGCGTGCCGAGCTTCCTGCGCCCGGGCAGCTGGATCGGCGGCGACCGTGACGGCAATCCGTTCGTCACCGCCGACAGCCTCAGAACCGCGCTCGCCAAGGCCAGCGAAGCGGTGCTCGGACATTATCTCGACGCGGTCCACGCGCTCGGGGCCGAACTGTCGATCTCGACCAACCTCGCCCCCGCCGACCACGCCGTCACCGCACTTGCCGAAGCGAGCGGCGACACCGCCGAAAGCCGCAGCGACGAACCCTATCGCCGCGCGCTATCGGGGATTTACGCCCGTCTTGCCGCGACGCATTTGGCGCTCACCGGCAAGCCCGCGCCGCGCCCCGGCCTGCTCCACGGCGCGCCTTATCCCGACCCGCAGGCGTTCCGCGCCGATCTCGTCACGATCGCGCGCGGCTTGCGCGGTGGCGGCGGTGCGCTGTCGTCGGGCGGCGCGCTCGGGCGGCTGATCCGCGCGGTCGAGACCTTCGGCTTCCACCTCGCCACGCTCGATCTGCGCCAGAACAGCGCGGTCCATGAACGCGTCGTCGCCGAATTGCTCAAGGTGGCAGGGGTCGAGGCCGATTATCTGGCGCTTGGTGAATCGCAGCGCGTCTCTTTGCTCCGCCACGAACTGTCCAACGCCCGCCCGCTCGCGAGCGGCTTCGCCGCTTATTCCGACGAGACGCGATCCGAGCTCGCGATCCTGCGTGCCGCCGCACAGGCGCACACGACGTACGGGCCGGCCTGCACCGTCCAGCACATCGTCTCGATGGCGCAAAGCGTGTCGGATCTGCTCGAACTCAACATCCTGCTCAAGGAAGTCGGGCTGTATCGTCCCGGACCCGAGCCCAGCGCGGCGATCATGGCGGTGCCCTTGTTCGAAACGATCGGCGATCTCGAGGCCGCCCCCGGCATCATGGCCGAATGGTTTGCGCTGCCCGAGGTGCGCGGCATCACCGCGGCGCGCGGCTATCAGGAAGTGATGATCGGCTATTCCGACAGCAACAAGGACGGCGGGTATCTCAGCTCGACCTGGAGCCTGTCGAAAGCCTCGACCGCGCTCAAAAATGTGTTCGCGGATTCGAACATCGGACTGCAATTGTTCCATGGCCGCGGCGGCGCGGTCGGGCGCGGCGGCGGCTCGGCCTTCGCCGCAATCCGCGCCCAGCCCGCCGGCACCGTCCAGGGCCGCATCCGCATCACCGAGCAAGGTGAGGTAATCGCAGGAAAATATGGCACGCGCGAAAGTGCCATTACCAATCTGGAGGCAATGACCGCCGCCACCCTCCTCGCCAGCTTGGAGCCCGCAAGCCTTTCAAGCGCCGACACCCAACGCTTCGCCGCCGCGATGGATATTTTGTCGGCTTCTGCGTTCGAGGCCTATCGCGCGCTGGTCTACGGCACTGAAGGCTTCCGCACCTTCTTTCGCCAGATGACGCCGATCGCCGAAATTTCCGGCCTCAAGATCGGCAGCCGTCCGGCCAGCCGTACCAAATCCGACCGGATCGAGGATTTGCGCGCGATCCCCTGGGTGTTCAGCTGGGCGCAAGCGCGCGTCATGCTGCCCGGCTGGTACGGCGTCGGCCAGGCGCTCGCTGGGTTCGAGGACAAGGGTTTGCTTCGCGAAATGGCGCAAGGCTGGCCGTTCTTCGCCGCGACGCTCGCCAATATGGAACAGGTCATCGCCAAATCCGACATGGGCATCGCCGCACGCTATGCGGCGCTGGTCGAGGATCGCGCGCTTGCCGACGCGATCTTCCCGCAAATCGAAAGCGGCTGGAGCCAGGCGCATGACGGCTTGCTCGAGGTCACCGGCCAGTCGCATTTGCTCGCCGCGCATCCCGCGCTCGATGCGTCGATCCGGCTGCGCTTGCCCTATATTGAGCCGCTGAATCTGCTGCAGATCGAACTCATCAAACGCCGCCGCGCAGGCGACACCGACGAGCGCATTGGCGAGGGCATCCTGCTGTCGATCAACGCCATCGCGACGGCGCTGCGTAACTCGGGGTAGGAGGAAGAAGGGGTTCACGCGAAGGCCGCGAAGAGAAGAGAAGAACGCGAAGAGAAGGGTTTGCGAAGTCCCGCGCGATCGGAAGACTTTGACCACTCCACACATATTTGCGCGCTATGCGCGCTCCAACAAGACCTTCCGCCTTCGCGCCCTTTCCTTCTCTTCGCGCCCTTCGCGTGAACCCCTTCTCCTTCTTCATCCGGGCAGCGGCGCAACGCCCGGTGCCACCGGCGCATCCACCACCTCACCCCGCGCATACAACCCCGTCAACATCCCCGCGCCGATAACATGTCCCTGTATCGCGTTAAGGACCGCCCCACGCCCCGGCGCGTCACCCAAATCCTCTGCTACGACATCGAGCGCGAACAGCTGGAAGACATAGCGATGCTCGCCATGCCCGCTCGGCGGATCGGGCGCGAGCCAGCCTTGCGCGAGGTAAGAATTCCGCCCGATCTCACCGGTCGCACCATCCTCGACAATTGCCCCCTCGGCGAGTGCGCGCGTATCCGGCGCCATCCCCCAGACGATCGCGTGCACCAGGGGCGCGAGTGTCGGCGAATCGGCATCCTCGACGATCAGCGCGAGGCTCTGCGTCGCTGTGGGTACCGCATCCCACACCAAAGGCGGCGACACGCCCGCGCCATCGGCGGTGAAGCGCACTGGCATCTCCGTCCAATCGCCAAAGGCCGGACTGCTGAGCGCAATCGGCGCATAGCCGCCACCGAGTGCGGGATTGACGATCGTCAGATGCTCAGCCCCCGCCCGCACATTGCGCAGGCTGGCACCAAGCCATTCGGGAATATGTTCGAGCATCGCTGTAAACCTTTCGATAGCGGTTGTTACTCAAGCCACCGGCGCGCGTCGTTGTTCCGTCGGCATGCTCAAAAATGGCGCGGCGATCTCGGGGCGAACGCGCAGCAACCGCCCCGTGGCGCGGTCGAGCAAGGCCCAGGTCGTCACCGCCTCGACCTTCACCCGCCCGTCGCTCCCGGTAAAGCGCACGTGCCGGTCAAAGCGCGCGCCCTTGGGTGGCTCGGGCACCCAGGTCTCACCGCTCACCGTCTCGCCGACCGCAACATTGCCACGATAATCGACCTCATGCCGCGTCACGACCCAGACATAGGCTGCCTGCTGCTCCGCCGGCGCGACCGCTGCCCAATGCGCGACCGCAAGCTCCTGGATCCAGCGCACCCACACCGCATTGTTGACATGGCCGAGCGCATCGATGTCGGCGGGCATGGCGGTAAAGGCGCGCGTGAAGCGTTTCTCCCTCTCCCCTCTGGGGAGAGGGTCGGGGAGAGGGGCCGTGCCGTGCTTTACCGTCCGCGTCACTGCCCCTCTCCCGACTTCGGCTTCGCCTCGTCTGCCCTCTCCCCGGAGGGGAGATGGCAATTACTCCTCCACCCCCAACTGCCACAGCACAAACGCATGTTCCTCCGCCGCCTCGCGCAAGCTCTCGAACCGCCCCGATTTGCCGCCATGCCCCGCGCCCATATTGGTCTTGAGCAGCAGCACAGTGTCATCGGTCTTGGTCGCGCGGAGTTTCGCCGCCCATTTCGCCGGTTCCCAATAGGTCACGCGCGGATCGTTGAGACCGCCCGAAATGAACATCGGCGGGTAACCTTGCGCGCGCACATTGTCGTACGGCGAATAGCCGCGGATCAGATCGAACGCCGCCTTATCCTCGATCGGATTGCCCCATTCGGGCCACTCGCCGGGCGTCAGCGGCAAATCGGCATCGAGCATCGTGTTGAGCACATCGACGAACGGCACATCGGCGATCACCGCGCCCCACAGCTCGGGGTCGGAATTGACCACCGCGCCCATCAACTCACCCCCGGCCGATCGTCCGGCGATCGCGATCTTGCCCGCCGCGGTCCAGCCGTCCGCGATTAACCCCTTCGCCACATCGACGAAATCGTTGAACGTATTGGCGCGCTTCTCGAGCTTGCCGTCGAGATACCATTGCTGCCCGAGATCGTCACCACCGCGAATATGCGCGATGGCATAGGCGAAGCCCCGATCGAGCAAGCTCAGCCGCCCGGTCGAGAAACCCGGCGGGATCGCATAGCCGTACGCCCCGTACGCATAGAGATAGAGCGGGCGGCTGCCATCCTTCGGGAAATCAGCCGGATAGACGATCGACACCGGCACTTCGGTGCCATCGCGCGCGGTGATTTTCAACCGCTCGGTGCGGTACTTTGCGACGTCATAGCCGCTCGGAATTTCCTGCACCTTGAGCGTCGTCAGCGCTCCGGTCGCTACGTCATAATCATATTCAGTCCCCGGCGTGACCATCGATTCATAGCCGAGCCGCAGCACGTCCATGTCATATTCGGGATTGTTGCCGAGCCCCGCATCATAGCTCGCCTCGGGAAACACGATCCGTTGCGGTGCGATCGACCCGTCATAGCGATGGATCTCGATCTGATCCAACCCGTCCTCGCGTCCGTCGACGATGAAGAAATCGCGGAAGCAATCGATTCCGGTCATGTAGAAATGCCGCGACGGGCCGATCTTCTCGACCCAGTCGCCCGGTGCCGCAATATCCGCGGTACACAGCCGGAAATTGGGGTCGGTGTCGTTGGTGTGGATGAACAGCGTGTCGCCATGCATGTCGACATCATATTCGCGCCCGACTTGCCGCGGCGAAACGCACAGCGGCGTCGCCAACGGGTCGGTCGCGGGGAGCAGATAGATTTCGCTGGTGACATGATCGCCGCTTGCCAGAACGATCCATTGGCGGTCGCTCGTTTCCGAAACGCCGACGCGAAAGCCTTCATCGGCCTCCTTGAACAGTTCCACATCATCGGTGACGGGGGTGCCAAGCCAGTGCAGCCGCGCATTGTCGGTGCGCCATTGCTCATTGGCGAGGCCGTAGAGAAAGCCTTTGTCGTCGGCGGTCCAGACGATCTCCGACAGCATCCCGGGAATGACATCGGGTAAATGCGCACCCGTGGCGAGGTCCTTAACGCGGACCTCGAAGCGCTCCGAACCATTGTCGTCGATCGCATAGGCAAGCAACCGCCCGTCATTCGACACCGAAAACGCGCCGAGCCGGAAATACTCCTTGCCTTCCGCCAGCGCGGTCTCGTCGAGGATCAGGTCGTCCTCACCACCAGCGACCGGCTTGCGCCACCATTTGCGATACTCGCCCCCGGTCTCGAACGAGGTCCAATACAGCCAGTCGCCATCCTTTTGCGGGACCGAAGCATCGTCTTCCTTGATGCGCCCTTTCATCTCGGCATAGAGCCGGTCGGTCAGGCCTTTGAGCGGCGCCATCACCCCCTCGAAATAGGCATTCTCGGCTTCGAGATAGGCGAGTACGTCGGTGTCACCCACCTCGGGATAGTTCGGGTCTTTCAGCCACGCATAGGGATCGTGGATCGTGACCCCGTGCGCGGTGAAGCTGTGCGGGCGGGTTTCGGCGATGGGGGGCGTGGGATTGGTCATCCCCGATCCCTACCCGCTCCCGGCCGGGCAAGTCGAGATGCGCGCGTTGACGAACGCGCTCAGGCGGACACCAGCGGAACGGCGGGCACGCGCATGATCCGCGCGAGCGCGGGCATGATCGGCACAGCGGCGCTCGGCGAACCTTGCACGGTGTGCCCGCGCCGGTCGATGGCGACGGGCACGTCCTGCTCGCGGCGATCATGACGAAAGGCGCTGGCATGCCCCGCCAGCGTCGCAATATCGCACGCGAGCGATGCCGCTGCGGCCGAAGTCTCCTCCACCATCGCTGCATTCTGCTGCGCGATTCCATCGAGCTGGGTCACCGCGCCCTTGATCTCGCCGATGGAGGTTGCCAACGCGGCATTATCATCGGCGATGTCGCGCGACAGGGTCGCCCCTTCAGCGCAGCGCGCGAGAATGGTCTCGAGTGCGCCATCGACCTGCCCGACCGCCGTAACGGCGACCCCGACATCGTCCTGCGTTGCGCTGAGCTGCACCCGCGCGCGTTTTGCTTCCTCCTCGGCGCGCATCGCAAGCGTTGAAACGAGATCGGCGACGACCGCGAAACCACGCCCGGCGTCGCCTGCGCGCCCCGCCTCGACCGCAGCGTTCATCGCAAGCACGCGCGTCTGGAAGGCGATCTTGTCGAGCCCCTCGATCACATCGTCGATTCCCGCCGTGCTGACCGAAACGCGGCGCATCGCCTCGATCGCGCCGTCGGTCCGCTTGCGAACGTCCCCCGCCGCATCGAGCGTCTGTTGCGACCCTTGTGAGGATTTCTGCGCGGCCTGCGCGGTGCTGCGCAACCGCTCGTCCATTTGCTCGATCGCGGCGGAGGTCTCCTCGATCGCGGCAGCACTGCTTTCGGTGCGATGGGCCAGATCATCGGTCGCGCGCGCGATCGACCCCGATGTGGCATCGATATCGCTCGTCGTGTCCACCACGGCGCGCACCATCGTGCGCAACGTGTCGATCGCACGATCGAGGTCAGCATGCACTCCGGCATAGCTTGGTGGAAACACGATCGTCGTGCTGTGCCGCAAGTCGCCCGATGCCATCGTCCGCAGCATCTGGCCAAGATTGTCGGCGATGAACGTCTGCTCGGCGCTCGTGCGCGCATCCTCGATCGCGCGATCGCGCGCAGCGCAGCGGAAGACATCGACCGCGCGCGCCATGTCGCCGAGTTCATCGGCGCGATCGCAAAACGGGACGGCGCGATCGCTCCCCTCCGCCAGCGCCATCGTCACTGCGATCAAGCTGCCGAGCGGCGTCATCACCGTGCGCATCAGATACACACCCGCGACGATCGCGAGCCCGAGCACCATCGCCGCGAGCGCGAGCAAGGCGATCGCCGCGGTCGTCAGAGTCCGGCTGGAACGGGCCTTGAGCATCGTCTGATGCTGTCCTGCAAGCGTCACCGCCCGATCGATCAGCGTACGGTGCGTGGCATAGTCGGCAGCGAGGCGCGCATAGCTTGCATGGATTGCCGCCGAATCGCCCGTACGCACTGCGGCCTTCAAGCGATCGACACCGTCCCAGAAGCGGCGGGCGGGCGCATCGGCATCGCGCGTCAGCGCGATCACCAGCGCCGGATCGAGCGTCGCGCGCGTCCAATAGGCATGGCGATCGTCATAGTCGCGCCGCAACGCCGCCAGCCGGGCGGCGCGTGCGTCAATCTGTTCGGGGTGATTGGCGAGCAGTGTCGCCTCAAGAAACGGTTCGAGCACATATTCGGGCGGCGGCAAAATATCGGCGACATAGTCCGACGCGAACTGGATCTGTTCGGCGACGGGGCCGCCGATCCGCACGAGATTGATGCTGTAGGCGGCGATCCCGATCGCCATCAGAACGATCCCGATGATCAGGGCAGTACCGATTTGAAGACGCTTGGCGATCGACATGGGCAAGACCACCTTCGGGAAGAAGCGGATAAAACTAATCATAATTATAGTCGACCCAGAGGCGAACCGGGTGCGCGAGCAGAATCACGGCCGCCGGCTCTGTTGCGCGCGGGCGCGATCTGCCAAGGTCCGGCGTCGTCGCAAACGACGTGTTACCCCGCATCATCCCCCGTTCCAGCAATCACGAGAATGCGCATGTCGACCTACACCGCCCGCCTCGCCGCCCTCCGCGCCCAGCTCGCCCGCCAGCGCCTCGACGGCTTCGTCGTCCCGCTGACCGATGAACACATGTCCGAGTATGTCGGCGCCTATGCCCAGCGGCTCGCGTGGCTGACCGGGTTTCAGGGCTCGGCCGGCAGCGCAGTGGTGCTGCCCGCAGCCGCCGCGATCTTCACCGACGGACGCTATACGCTGCAAGTGCGCGAACAGGTCTCGGGCGACGACTGGCAGTACGTTGCCGTTCCCGCCACCAGCATCGCCGACTGGCTGGGCGAACACGCGCCGGCGGGCGGGCGGATCGGCTATGATCCATGGCTCCACACGCGGGCGTGGGTTGCCGAGGCGCGCGCCGCGCTGGCCGCGCGCGGGGCCGACCTCATCGCGGTCGACACCAACCCGATCGATGCCGTCTGGCCCGACCGCCCCGCCCCATCCGACGCGCAGCTCGTTGTCCAGGACGACGCCCATGCAGGGCTGAGCTCGGCGGCCAAGCGCGCCGCGATCGCCGACTGGCTCGCCGCGCACAAGGCCGATGCGGTGGTGCTGACCGCGCTCGATTCGATCGCCTGGGCGCTCAACGTGCGCGGCAAGGACGTCGCGCACACGCCGGTGGCGCTTGCCTATGCGATCGTCGACGCCGACGGCACTGCTGATCTGTTCGTCGCGCCCGACAAAGTGACCGATGCGGTGCGGCAGCATCTCGGCAATGCGATTCGCCTCCACCCGCGCGACGCCTTTGCCGGGGCGCTCGGGGCTTTTGCCGACAAGCGTATCGCCGCCGACCCGCAATCCGCCGTCTCGGCGATTTTCGATCGGCTCGATCAGGGCGGCGCGACGATCCTCCCCTCACGCGATCCGGTCGTGCTCGCCAAGGCGACCAAGAACCAGCAAGAGATCGCCGGGCATCGCGCCGCCTCGGCCCGCGACGGGGCAGCACTCGCGCGCTTCCTGCGCTGGGTCGAGGCCGAGGCCCCCAAGGGTGGCCTGACCGAACTCTCCTGCGTCGCCAAGCTGCTCGAATGCCGCGAGGCGACCGGCGTGTTGCTCGACACGTCGTTCGACACGATCTCGGCGACCGGCGCGCATGGCGCCAGCCCGCATTACCATTCGACCCCAGACTCAAACGCGCCGCTTGAGCTGGGGCAGCTCTATCTGGTCGATTCAGGCGGACAATATGCCGACGGCACGACCGACGTGACGCGCGTGCTGCCGATCGGCGAACCCACCGCGGAAATGCGCGACCGCTTCACCCGCGTGCTGAAGGGCCATATCGCGCTCGCCACCGCGATCTTCCCGGCGGGCACCACGGGCGGCCAGCTCGACGGCTTCGCGCGACGGCCCTTATGGGAAATCGGCCTCGATTACGCGCATGGGACCGGCCACGGCGTTGGCGCGTATCTCTCGGTGCATGAAGGCCCGGCGCGGATCGCCCAGCCTTTCTATCCCGGCGGCGGCCCGGCCGAGCCGCTGCGCCCCGGCATGATCCTGTCGAACGAGCCGGGCTATTACAAAGCGGGCGCCTACGGCATCCGCATCGAGAACCTGATCCTGGTCGAGGAACGCGTGGCCGAGGGCGGGACGATGCTCGGGTTCGAGACGCTGACCTTCTGTCCGATCGAACGCACGCTGATCGTCGCCGAGCTGCTCACCCCGGCCGAACGGGACTGGCTCGATGCCTATCATGCGCGCGTCGTGGCGGTCATCGGCGGCTCCCTCGACGCCGAGGAGCGCGCCTGGCTGGCGGCGAAATGCGCGCCTATTGCTTAGCGGAATCGTCATCCGCCGGGGCGTCGAGTGCGCGGTCGCGCGCCTTGCGGCGTTTGAGGTTTTCGCGCAGCGCTGCCGCGAGTCGCGCGGCGGTCTCTTCATCCTTGGTCGCCACGTCACCCGCTCCTCCGCGACAATCAAGTTGACATTGCCGCCGCATCCGTCTCTTAGGCCGCTTCCGCCGACAGCGTAAGCGCCGACGGTATGCTGCCGTAGCTCAGTGGTAGAGCGCATCCTTGGTAAGGCTGAGGTCGTGAGTTCAATCCTCACCGGCAGCACCACGCAGTCTGCCGCGACCGGTCCTTAG
>NZ_JBBATX010000026.1:0-27736 GCF_040398505.1 Sphingomonas sp.
ATTGCCCACTTGGGAATCCCCTCGCGAGTCACAATCACCGCGACTTGGTATTAGAAGCTTGCCGTCAGCGACGCGACCACGCCGCTCTTGCTTTCGACCGCGCCAACCAGATTGTTGAACTTCGCGTCGGTGTCGACATAGCTCACGCCGAGCGTAAGCACCTTGTACGTCGCGGTGACGCCCAAGGACCAATCGGTATAGCCGTCCTGCTCCTTGCCCTTGCCGAACGACGAGGCCAGCCAGCTGGTGCCGAAGGTGTGGCCGAGATGCGCGGTGAGGCTAAGCGGCGTCTTCGGGATCGCGCCGGTAAAGTCGCCCGCGAGATAGACGTTGTCGCGGCTGCGGCTGTTGAACGAGCTGCCGACGCCGGTCTGGTCGAGCGCCAGTGCTTTCTGCTTCGGCGCGTAGTTCACCGTCGCCTTGGCGGTGACCGGGCCGAGCGTCGTCGAGACATCGATATACGGCTCGAAGAAATCCGAATGGACTCCCGGTGTCTTGTCGCGCGGGTAGAAGTAATAGAGCACGCCGCCATCGAGCTTGATGCCGTTAATCGTCTTGCTATAGCCCGCGATCAGATCGATTTCCTGCCGCGCATTGCCGCCGGCGACGACATAATCGGTCACCGAAGACCCCCATGCCGAAACGTAGAAGCCTGAGGCGTGCGTGACCGTGATCGATCCCTGGAAAGCGAACTGCTTGTCGGTCTGCGAAATGCCGCGGAAACGATAGTCCGAGACGATGGCAGCCGTCGCGTTGACCGTGATCGGCGGCGGCGGTGCGGTGGGCGCGTCCTGCGCAAAGGCAGGGGTAGCGGAAGCGGCGAGCAAGAGCGCGCCGAGCGTCATTGTGGAGATGCGCATCATTTCCCTTTCGAAAATGCGATCGTCCCCGCCTGCTTCGCCGGTGCAGCATCTGTCAGGGGCTATTCGCCTCCCCGCGCAACTAACCGGCGATCCGGGAGGAGTGGCGGTTCATGCGGCACTGCACAACTCAATTTTCCGGATTTGACGCCGGTTCGGACCCGATTGTTGCAGTTCAGCAACAGTTTGGCAACGTAAGGGAAAGTCGCCAGCAATGTTTCAGCAATGAAAAAACGCTCAGCGCAGTGCCGCAAACCGCGCCAGACCGGCCGCCAGATCGGCGATCAGATCGGCCGGGTCCTCCAGCCCGATTTGCAGCCGGACGATCGGCCCTGCATCGGCGCGGCGGGTGACGCTGCGGTAGCGCTGCGGATCGACGGGTAGCGCGAGGCTTTCGAAACCGCCCCAGCTATAACCGATGCCGAAATGCTCAAGCCCGTCGATCAGCGCGGCGCGCGATGCTTCGCTCCCACCGTTTAGGACGAACGAGAAGAGCCCCGACGATCCCTTGAAATCGCGCACGAAATGGTCGTGGCCGGGGCACGTGGCGAGCGCGGGGTGGAGCACGGTGGCTACTTCGGGCTGCTGTGACAGCCAGTGCGCGATCTGCAATGCGCTCGACTCGTGCTGTTTCAGGCGGATCGCCATGGTGCGTAAGCCCCGGCTGCCGAGCCAGCAATCGTCGGGACTGGCGACCTGGCCCAGCTGGAAGCTGGTGTCGCGCAATCGCGCAAAATGGCCGGGCGCGGCGGTGACCGAGCCGAGCATCACGTCGCTATGGCCGACAACATATTTGGTGCAGGCGAGGATCGACAAGTCGACGCCGTGCGCGATGGCGGGGAAGAAGAGCGGCGTTGCCCAGGTATTGTCGAGCAAGGTCACCACGCCGCGCGCCTTGGCCGCTGCGACGATCGTGGGGACGTCCTGGACTTCAAAGGTAAGGCTGCCGGGGCTTTCCATGAGGATTGCGCGGGTCTTGTCGGCGATCAGATCGGCGATGCCCGCGCCGATCAAGGGATCGTAGAAGCGCGTCGCGATGCCCATGCGCTTGAGCAGGCCGGTCGCCATCGACCGCGTCGGATCGTACGCGCTGTCGGGCAGCAGCAGATCGTCCCCGGGGACGAGCACCGAGAGCAACGCCGCTGCGATCGCGGCGACGCCCGAGGGATAAAGAAACGTGCCCTCCGCGCCCGGCTCGAGCTCGGTCAGCGCATCGGCGAGGCTCCACTGCGTCGGTGTGCCCTTGCGCCCGTAGAACAGGCGGTGGTGCGTATCGCGCCCGCCCGCCGTGCGCAGATCGGCGACGGAGTCGTAGAGGATCGTCGAGGCCCGCCATACCGGCGTGTTGACGATCCCCTGCGTCCATTCCTTGCGCCGCCCGGCCGAGACGACGCGGGTCGAATCGCCCTTTGGGATTTTTGGTTCGTCACTCATTTGAATATCCCGCCGTCACCCCGGCCTCGTGCCGGGGTCCACCGTGGTTCGCAACCACCATTTGCAGGACGCGCGGCACGGTGGACCCCGGCACGAGGCCGGGGTGACGGTTGGACGTGTTACGCCGCCCCGGTTGCCTTGGGGGTGGTGCGATCGGCCCCCCATTCGGACCAGCTGCCGTCATAGACCGCCGCTTCGTTGCCGAGCAGATGCGCGCCGAACGCCAAGGCCGACGCGGTAATGCCCGAGCCGCACGTGGTGACGAGCGGCTTGGACAGATCGACGCCCGCTCCTTCGAACGCAGCCTTCAGCGCGTCGGCGGCTTTCCACGTGCCATCGGCGTTGAACAGCTCGCCATAAGGCAGGTTCTTCGAGCCTGGAATGTGGCCGGCATGCGTCGCGGGGCGCGGATCGGGTTCCTCGCCGGTGAAGCGTGCGGCCGAGCGTGCGTCGAGCACTTGTTCGGCGCCGCTGTCGACGTTCGCCTTCATCTGGTCGAGCGTGCGCACGCCCTTATCGTCGGCCCAGACGGTGAAGTGGCGGTGGCGGAGCTGTTCCTTGCCGCTTGCCGTCTCGCGGCCCTCGGCCTGCCATTTGGCGAACCCGCCATCGAGGATCGCGACATCGTGCGCGCCGAAGGTGCGCAGCATGAACCACGCGCGCGCGGCGGTGCGCAGCGGCGAATTGTCGTACAGCACAATGCGGCTGCCATCGCCGAGGCCGAGCGATTGCATGCGGCTGGCGAATTTCTCGGGGCGCGGCAGCATCGAGGGCAGCGTGCTCGACGTGTCGGCGATCTCGGCCAGATCCATGAAGACCGCACCGGGGATGTGCGCCGCTTCATACTCGGCCGCAGCATCGCGCGATCCGTCGAGGATGTAGGTCGCATCGACGATTCTGAGGTCATTCGCGCCCAGTTCGTTCGCGAGCCATTCCGTCGTCACCAGCGAGTCCATGTATCGTCTCCTTGTTTCGCTTGTCCCTAGCCACCCGCGTCGAGTGTGTCGAGAAACGCCTTGGCCGAAGCGCGCAGATCCTGCTTCACGCCGTCGTCCATTTTCGCCCAGTTGCGATACGGCATGGCGAGGCGTTGGTTCCGCCCGAGCTTATCTTCGTTGCGCGCGAGAAAATCCCAATAGAGCGCGTTGAACGGGCAGGCATCGGGGCCAATGCGTTGCTTCACGTCATAGCGGCACGAACGGCAATAATCCGACATGCGATCGATATAGGCGCCGCTTGACGCATAGGGTTTGGAGCCGAGCAGACCGCCATCGGCGAACTGGCTCATCCCGAGCGTGTTGGGCAATTCGACCCATTCATAGGCGTCGATATAGATTTCGAGATACCATTGATGCACCGCCTTGGGGTCCGCACCGATCAGCAGCGCGAAATTGCCGGTGATCATCAGGCGCTGGATATGGTGGGCGTGGGCATTGCTGAGCGTCTGGCCGATCGCCTCGGCCATGCAGTGCAGGTCGGTCTCGCCGGTCCAGTAGAAGGCCGGGAGCGGGCGATGCGCGTCGAGGAAATTGCGGTCGGCATAGCCCGGCCCCTCGCGCCAATAAATGCCGCGGACATATTCGCGCCAGCCAATGATCTGGCGGATGAAACCCTCCGCTGCGTTGAGCGGCACCTTGCCCGCCGCGTAGCGGTCGGCGACGGCGCGGCCCAGGTCGAGCGGATCGAGCAGCCCCGCATTGAGATAGGGCGACAGGATCGAGTGCCACAGATGCGGCTCGCCGGTGAGCATCGCGTCCTGATAATCGCCAAACTTCGCCAGCGCGTGATCGAGGAAATGCGTCTGCTGACGCAGCGCATCGTCGCGCGTCACGGCCCAGGCGAAGGGCTCAAGGTGGCCGGGATGATCGGCGAAGCGCGCCGCGACGAGCGCGAGCACGTCGCGCGTCACCGTATCGGGCGCAAAGACGAGCGGGCGCGGCATCGCCAAATCGGTCTTTGCCGGCTTGCGATTGTCATGGTCGAAATTCCATTGCCCGCCGATCGGCTGGTCGCCTTCCATCAGCAGCCCGGTCTTGCGGCGCATGTCGCGGTAGAAATATTCCATGCGTAGTGCTTTCCGCCCCTCGGCCCAGGCGGCGAAGTCGGCATGGCTGGCGAGGAAGCGGTCGTCGGCGCGGACCTCGACGGGGATGCCGAACAGCGTCTCCCACGCCTCGAGCATCGCCTGGACGCGCCATTCGCCGGCCTCGGTGACGACGATCCTGGCCGGGTTCAGCCGCGCGACCGCGCGCGCGATTTCGCCGGTGGAGCTGCCGCTATTCTCCGGGTCGTCGAGCGTGACATAGTCCACCGTCCAGCCGTGTTCGCGCAACGCCGCGGCGTGGTGGCGCATGGCGGACAGGATGTAGGCGATTTTCTGTTTGTGGTGACGCACATAGGTCGTCTCGTCGGCGAGCTCCATCATCAGCACGCGGGTCGTGGCGGGGTCGGCACCGTGCAACGAGGAGATGGTCAGCGAGAGCTGGTCGCCGAGGATCGGGATGAGGGTTGTCATGCGACGGCGATAGCGCAGTTACGGCGCGGTCGCGGTTGAAATTTTCACTGCGCCGCGTTATTGTGAAACCGTGAAAAATGTCACAGTTTCACTCGACGACGAAACCTATCGCAATGCGCGGCGTCGCGCGGCGGAAAACGATCGCTCCTTGTCATCGGTAGTGCGCGAGGTGCTGCAAAGCTATGGCGCGCAGGAGAGCGAATTCGACCGTCTCGCGCGGCTCGAAAAGGAAATTTACGCTGAAATGGATGCGCAAGGCATTGGTCTTTCGGGACCTCATATGTCGCGTGACGAACTATACGATCCCGATCGGGTGAGGGTGGAACGTCGCGCAGCTTGGGAGTGACGTCGTTTATCGATACCAATATATTGCTCTACGCTGTCAGCGGCGATGTCGCGGAGCGCGGCAAGCGCGACCTTGCGAAATCGATTTTAGCGACTCCCGGTTGCGTGTTTTCTCTTCAGGTTTTTAATGAGTTTGTCGTGCGTGCAACAGACCCACGTAAGATATCGCGCGTTCCGCCAGAGACCGTACGGCAATTGACCAGCGTATGGAGTCGGCACAAGGTTCAGGCGCTCGACCTGACGGTCTTTGCCCGCGCGTGGGAGGTCGCGCGTCGGACCAATTATTCGTGGTGGGACTGCACAATCGTTGCCGCCGCGCTCGTTGCAGGATGCGATCGTCTCTTGAGCGAAGACATGCAACACGGGCATGTCGTCGATAGCGTCCGGATTGAGAATCCGTTTCGTGACTTAGCCTGATTGCGTCCCTATCTTGACCCCATGACCCCAAAGTATCTTGGCCAGACCAGCGCGCTTCCGACATCGCCCGATGATGCGGTGCTCGATTATGTTCCCAACCCGCGCCCCGGGCGCGCCTATCTCGTGCGCTTTGCCGTGCCCGAATTCACCTCGCTGTGCCCGGTTACGGCGCAGCCGGATTTCGCGCATCTGGTGATCGATTATGCGCCCGCCGCGACGATCGTCGAATCGAAATCGCTCAAGCTGTTCTTGGGGAGTTTCCGCAACCATCAGGCGTTTCACGAGGATTGCACCGTCGGGATCGGCGAGCGCCTGTTTGCCGAAATGCAGCCGTTATGGCTGCGGATCGGCGGATATTGGTATCCGCGCGGTGGCATCCCGATCGACGTGTTCTGGCAATCCGGGCCGCCGCCCGAGCCGCTGTGGCTGCCGCCGCAGGACGTGCCGGGCTATCGCGGGCGTGGCTAAGCACCCGACCGGTTCATCGCGCAGCAAGGTTGATATCGATCAACACGATTCCTCGTGTTGCAATGCAACATGACTGCAACCATATTGAAACTTGGCTGTTTGTGGGGATCTAACTGTGGGCGTCCAGCCCGTTTCACTCGGAGGATTACACACATGATGCATTTGGCGGATGTCGTGACCCCGATCGATCACCTTGCGTTGATCGGCAATTTTCTGCCCCGGAAATGCGGCCTTGCAACCTATACGACCGATACGTTCACCGCGTTGAAGGGGCGGTACGCCGATTTGAAGATCGACGTCTATGCGATGGACGATCACCCCGGCCTGTACGATTATCCGCCCGAGGTGACGCGCAGCATCCCCGATCAGGACCGCCTGGCCTATCTCGACGCCGCGCGCGCGATTGAGGCGAGCGGTGCGCAGGCGATCTGGCTGCAGCACGAATATGGCATTTTCGGCGGGCCGGCGGGCGAGCATATCCTCGCCTTGCTCGACCGCGTTTCAATCCCCGTCATCGTCACGCTCCACACCATCCTCGAAAAGCCCAATGCCGACGAACGGCGCGTGATGGAGGGCCTGCTGCGCCGTTGTTCGCGCGTGATCGTCATGGCCGAGCGTGGCCGCGAAATCCTCGAGCGCGTGTATGGCGCGAGCGGGCGCGCTATCGTGATGATCCCGCATGGTGTGCCAGACCGCGCCTTTGTCGATCCCGATTCGCTGAAAGGCCGGTTCGGCTGGGACGGGCGCAAAGTCGTGCTCACCTTCGGCTTGCTCGCGCCGGGCAAGGGGATCGAAGTGATGATCGAGGCGCTCCCGCTTGTCGTCGCGCAACACCCCAACGTGCTCTACGCGGTGCTCGGGGCGACCCACCCGAACCTCGTCAAGCATGAAGGCGAGAAGTATCGTGACGGATTGAAGGCGCTGGCGGCCGAACTTGGCGTTGGTGCCAACGTGGATTTCATCGACGCGTTTCTCGAACATGAGGAGCTGATCGATTATCTGCAGGCGGCGGATATCTATGCGACGCCGTATTTGAACCCGGCGCAAATCACGTCGGGCACGCTCAGCTATGCCGTTGGCGTCGGCAAGGCGGTGGTGTCGACGCCGTATGTCCATGCGACCGAAATTCTGGGTGACGGACACGGCGTGCTGGTCGATTTCGGCGATTCGGCGGCGTTTGCGCGTGAGATCAATGCGCTGCTGGGCAGCGATCGCAATCGCATCAAACTGTCGGAGCGCGCCTATGCGCGCGGCCGGACGATGATCTGGCCGCGCCTGGCCGAAGTCGCGATGCGCGAAATCGTGCAGATGGTCGCGGCCAAGCCGCAGCGCCTGCCGACGAGCATGGTCGCGACGATCCCGCTAAAGCCCGACTTTTCGGCGGTTGAGCGGATGAGCGATGCGACCGGCATGCTGCAGCACTCGATCTATTCGGTGCCCGACCGACGACACGGTTATTGCATCGACGACAACGCCCGCGCGCTGATGCTGGTCAGCCAGATGGTTGAGATGGACGAGGCCACGCGCGATTCGTGGATGACGATTTACGCGTCGTTCCTGCAATATGCGTGGAATCCGGAAGCCCGGCGCTTCCGCAATTTCATGAATTTCGACCGGACGTGGTGCGAGGATTTCGGATCCGAGGATTCGAACGGGCGGACGCTTTGGGCGCTGGGCGTGACAGCGCGCGATGCGCAATTGGCCAAGCACCGACATTGGGCGCTGTCGATGTTCGACATGACCGCGTCACTTGCGCTCGAACTCGGTTCGCCGCGGGCGCACGCCTTTGCGATGCTGGGTGCGGCGGCGATCCTCGAAGCCCATCCGAGCCATCCGCTGGCGCGTACAATCTTGTCGCGCTTTGGCGACGAATTGTGTGGGCTGCTCGAAGAGGCGCGGCGGCCCGAATGGGAATGGTTCGAGATCGTGCTGGCGTATGACAATGCGCGGCTGCCCGAGGCCTTGATCCGCGCCGGCGTTGCGCTCGGTCGCGACGATTTGACCAAATGCGGCATTTCGACACTCGACTGGATCGTCGGGAAACAGACCTCGCCCGAGGGGCGTTTCCGCGCGGTCGGCAGCGACAGCTTCGGGCGGATCTATGCCGAGCCGCTGCAATTCGACCAGCAACCGCTCGAAGCGCAAGCGACGATCGATGCGTGCAGCGCGGCGTTCGATGCGTCGAAGGATGTGCGCTGGGTTGAGGAAGCGGGCCGCGCCTATCGCTGGTATCTGGGCCAGAACGACCTCGATCTGCCGCTGGCGACCGCGCAGGATGGCGGGTGTTTCGACGGGCTGATGCCTGGCGGCTTGAACCGAAATCAGGGGGCCGAGTCGATTTTGGCGCTGCAATTGGCCGGTTGCGCCATTTCGGGGCTGGCAAAGCGGGCGGAAAGCGTGGCAGGGCCGATCAGCGCCGTCGCCTAGCCTCGCTGGGGACGCTGCGAAGGCGTTACGCGAGGCTGTCTGGTGATCGAGCTGTTCGAACATGCGTTGAGACTTCATGCCGATCCGTCACGGGTCGTGGTGCGGCCGTTCCACCTTGCGTGGAGCGGCAATGGCGGCAATCGCACCGAACGGATCGTCAGCGCGGTGATGGCGCTCGATGTCGCCGAGACGCGCGCCGAACTCGAACTGGTGCTCAAGGATTTTGAAGCGCGCCATTGGCAGACGCGGCGCGTGTTTATGACGCGCTACGACGAGATCGAGCAGATGCTCGGCCTCGACGGGACCGAGATTGGCGATGAGAAGCGCCAGCTGATTGGCGCCTATTTCTGCCACGAATATAGCTATGCCGCAGCGGCCTTGATGAACCCAAGCGCAGTCCCGCATTTCGACCAGTCGGGAATGCCCGCCGGATCGCAGCGCATCCTGATGAGTCTCCGCGCGGTGGGGGAAGGACATATTTCCTCGGTCGCGTTCCGTGAGGGAATCATCGCCGACGGCAATCAGTTGAAGCTGGCACCCGAACCGCCCTTTGCGACGGCGACCGATGCTGCGGGCCTCGACGAGGAGACGATGCCCGAGGGGCCGATCACCGTCTATCGCCACCGCGACTCCACCCTGTCGGGCACGGTCATTTTCCCGATCACGGCGGCGCAATCCAAGGGGCTGGAGGATTTGCGCCTTGTCCAATTCCATCATGACGATGGGTCGGTCGAATGGCTCGGCACCTATACCGCGTATAACGGCTCGTCGATCCAGTCGGAATTGCTGCGGACGCGCGATTTCCGCGCGTTCGATCTGGTGCCGATGACCGGCCCCGCCGCGCGCAACAAGGGCATGGCGCTGTTCCCGCGCAAGATCGACGGGCAGTATATGATGATCGGGCGGCAGGACGGCGAAAACCTGTTCCTGCTCAAATCCGATACGCTGACGCATTGGGACGAGGGGCAGAAGCTGCTGACCCCGGCATTCCCGTGGGAGCTGGTGCAGATCGGCAATTGCGGCCCGCCGATCGAATTGCCCGAGGGCTGGCTGCTGCTGACGCACGGCGTGGGCGCGATGCGCAAATATGCGATCGGCGCGGTGCTGCTCGACAAGACCGATCCGTCGAAGGTGCTGGGCCGCACGCGCGAGCCGATCCTGGCGGCGGCGGACCAGGACCGCGAGGGCTATGTGCCCAATGTGGTCTATAGCTGCGGCGCGATCCGGCACGGCGACACGCTGTTCGTGCCGTACGGGGTGGCGGATAGCTCGGTGGCGTTTGCATTTATTCCGATTAGCGCCTTGTTGGCGGCGATGTGAGGACGGGTGCAGGGGCGTCGCCCCGGCGAAAGCCGGGGGACGGCCCCGGTGCGCGAAAGCGCAGCGCCCGGCCCGGTCGGCGGGCAAGCGCAGCGCGACCCGTCCGACGTCACGACGGCGGCTTTGCCGTCGGCGCGGCCTGCGACGAAGGCCTTACTCGAAGGTCTGGACGACCTCGATCAGGCCAACAATGGCAGCATTGAAATTGGGCAGATCCTCGGCGGGAATCCAATACTCACGGTGTGCCCGCCCGCCCGCGTCCTCCACACGGTAGGCATCGAGGTAATCCTTCCGGACTGCAAAGCGTGTGACGTATCCCGCTCCGCTGTCGCGCACGTTCCAATCCCGCGCGATCTTTACGGCATAGGCTTCCGTCGTGACCGGATAAAAGATTGGTTGATCGGGAAGACGTGGCGGAAATTCTTTCATTCCAGTCTCTTCGATCAATCGCAGCTCGGCTGGGCCGACCGGCCGCCAAAGCGTGACTGTTTGCTCTGCCATCACCGCACCGCCGTCACCGCGCGCCGATACAGCAGCGCCGCGATCCCCAGAAACAGCATTGTCCCACCGATCAGCGCCGGCGTTTCATACCCCTTGCCGATCAACGCGAGCGGCGCGTCGCTGTTGGTGGCGTAGACGATCACCGCGAACGCCACCCCCCACAGGCTTTCGCCGACGATCAGCCCGGTGGCGGTGAGCGTGCCCATCCGTTCGGCGACGTCGGGGTTTACACTCCCGCGCGCCCAGCGATTGTAGAACCAGCCGATCACCGAGCCGAGCACCGTCGGCAAAATCACCGACATCGGCAGATAGATGCCAAGTGCGACGCCGAGTGGGGGCAGGCGGAGCAGCTTCAACCGCCCGAGCAGCTCATCGAGCCCGATCAGCACCACGCCCGCCAGCGCGCCATATTCGAGCATCGGCCAATTGGCATTGCCCGACAGCACACCCTTGGCGAGCGCCGAGATCAGCCCGGCTTGTGGTGCGGCGAGCGCGTTTGGCCCGGCGCCGGGCACGCCGACAAAGCCGATCCCGCTGTTGAGCACGTTGAGCACCGGTGGAATGATGAGCGAGCCGAACACGACGCCGATCAGCAGCGCGACTTGCTGCTTCCACGGCGTGGCACCAACCAATTGGCCGGTTTTCAAATCCTGCAGATTGTCGTTCGAGATCGTCGCAACGCCGAACACGATGCCCGTCACGATCAGTGAGTAGGCGATCAGCGCGGTGGTGGTGTCGGCACCGGGATTCTGCCCGAACAGACCGACGAGCATCAGCGCCGAGCCCAGCACCGACAAAATGCCGATGCCCGATACCGGCGAGTTCGATGCGCCGATCAGCCCGGCCATATAGCCGCACACTGCCGCGATCATCAGTCCGGCGACGAGGATGAAGACGAGCGCCCCGGCGATCAGCAGGAGCGCGGAGGCGGCAAGCGCACCCCCCGCGATCACATCCCATAACAGCCAGGCGATCGGCAGCAGCGTCAGCAGCGATCCGCCCGCGACCCAGGCGATCGGGATGTCGCGTTCTTGCAGCGCGAGCGTCTCGCCCTTGCCGCGCGCCGCGCTGGCCAGCAGCGCCGAGCGCACCCCGCCGATGACGGGGCCGGCGATCTTGAGCAATGTCCAGATCGCCGAAACGCCGATCAACCCGGCGCCGAAGAAGCGCACGTCGTTCTTCCAGATCGTGGTGACCCAGGCGGCGATATCCCCCGGCATCGGGTGCGCGGCGGTCATCACCGGCACCAGGATTAACCAGCCGATCACCACACCCAGCGCCATCGCCGCGCCGACCGAAATGCCGACGAGATGCCCGACGCCGAGCAAGGCGAACGACAGGCTGCCTGAAATGCCGGTCGCGCCCGCCCCAACGCGGAAGGTGGTGGCAGCGGTGTCGGTAACAATCTTGGTCTGGGTGAAGATCGCAAATCCGGCGGAGGCGATGCTGTTCCAGACCAGTATGAGCAGGCCTTGCTTCGACTCGGCTTCGCCGCGCCCACCGTCTTCGCCGCGCGATCCCGCGCCGATCTGCAACACCTCGGCCGCGGCGACGCCTTCGGGATAGGGCAAGTCGCTGTCGACGACGAGCGCGCGGCGCAAGGGGACCGAGAACATCACGCCGAGGATGCCGCCGGTCATCGTGATCGCGGCGGTCTGGACATAGGGAAAGCCGTGCCACCAGCCGATCATGACGAGGCCGGGCAGCACGAAGATGATTGCGGCGAGCGTGCCGGCGGCACTCGCGACGGTCTGGACGATGTTATTCTCGAGGATCGTCGCGCCCGGCAACATCCGCAGAATCGCCATCGAGATGACAGCGGCGGGGATTGAGGTTGCGAAGGTCAGCCCGACCTTGAGTCCCAGATAGACGTTGGCGGCGGTGAAGAGCAGCGTGATGATCCCGCCAAGCAGGACGCCGCGGACGGTCAGTTCGGCAATGGGGCTGGAAGCGGCGGTGCGGCGATCGGTCATGCCGCATCGTGGCACAGCGCGCGTGGATGGAAAAGGGCGGGAACCAATCCGGCACCGGAGTTTTATTGCACTGCACAATACTACGCATTGGCAAACCTAAGTATGCTTATTATATGAGTGTCATGAGCGACTCGATTGCCTTTTTGATCAGCGATGTATCGCGCTTGATGCGCCGCCGCTTCGATGAGCGCGCACGGCTGATCGGCGTGACGCGGACGCAGTGGCGCGTGCTGAAATTCCTGCAGCGCGGCGAGGGAATCAATCAGGGCGGGCTTGCCGATTTGCTTGAGGTCGAGCCGATCAGCCTGTGCCGGATGATCGATCGGCTTGAAGATGGCGGCCTGGTTGAGCGGCGGCGTGATCCAAAGGATCGCCGTGCCTGGCAAATCTTCCTGACCGATCGGGCGCGCCCATTGCTACGCGATCTGGCGATGATTTCCGAGGAGTTGCTCGGCACCGCGCTCGCCGGGATTGCCGAGACCGACCATGCCGCCGCCGTCGCGGTGCTGGAGCGTATCTACACCAATCTTTCCGACACGCATGAAGACAGTGAGGCCGCCAATGGCTGATGCCGACCCGAAAATCGACCGTGCGAGCGCGACCGAAACCGTCATCATTTCGCCAACGCCGACCGTCCCTTTCGAAGCCCCGGCCAAACGCCGTGCGTGGCTGCGCCCGGTGCTGATGATCAGCGTGCCGTTGCTGCTGATCGCGATTGCGGGCTATTTCTGGCTGACTGCCGGGCGCTTTGTGTCGACCGACAATGCCTATATTCAGCAGGACAAGGTCTCGGTTTCCGCCGACGTGGCCGGGCGCATCGTCGAGGTGGCGGTGCGCGAGAATCAGCCGGTCAAGGTCGGGCAATTGCTGTTCCGAATCGACCCTGCGCCGTACCGGATCGCGCTGGCGCAGGCTGAGGCGGCGATCGCGACCGCGCGTGTTCAGGTCAACACGCTCGCCACTGATAGCGGGAGTGCTGCCGCCGATATATCCAGCGCAACAGCCGATATCGCGCTGGCGCAGGCCACCTATGGGCGGCAGGCCGAGCTCATGCGGCAAGGCTTCACCACGCGGGCGAGCTTTGATGCCGCCGCGCAACAGGTAGCGGCGGCCCGCGCGCGGCTCGCAACCGCAAATGCCAGCGCGAATAAAGCGCGGGTGCAGGTCGGCAGTGGTACGGGCGGATCGGGCGTGCCAGCTGCCGTGCAGGCGGCGATGGTCCAGCGCGACAAGGCCGCGCTCGATCTGTCGCGGACGGCTGTCTATGCGCCGGTCGCGGGTACGATCAGCCAGTCGGACCGATTGCAGGTCGGGCAGATGATGATCACCGGGCTGCCCGCGGTCAGCGTCGTCGCCGCCCACGCCGCGTGGGTCGAGGCGAATTTTAAGGAAACCGACCTCGACAAGATGTGCGTGGGTCAGCCCGCCGAAATGTCGTTCGAAGCCTATGGCGGTCTGAAGCTCAAAGGGCACGTCCAGTCGATCGGGGCTGGTACTGGTTCGGAATTTTCGGTTCTCCCGGCGCAGAATGCGACGGGCAATTGGGTCAAGGTGACGCAGCGCGTGCCGGTGCGGATCGCGATCGACGCAGCGAGCCCGCGTCCGTTGATTGCCGGGCTCAGCACCAATGTCACGGTCGACGTGCGTGGCCACTGCTAACCCGGCCGACCGCGAGGAGTCCGATCGGCTCGCGCGCACGCCATCGACCGAGGAGGCGGCGCCGTTCGAGGAGCGCGCCGCGCTCTTCACCAGCAACCGCCCGCTGCTGACGATCGGTGTGATGGCGGCGACGATCATGCAGATCCTCGATTCGACCATCGTCAATGTGGCGCTGCGCGACATGACCGCGTCGCTCGGCGCGACGGCGGACACGATCACCTGGGTGCTGACGAGCTATATCGTGGCGTCGGCGGTCGCGATTCCGCTGACCGGCTGGCTCGCCGACCGGATCGGCTCGCGCAACCTGTTCCTGGGCGCGGTGGTCGGCTTCGTGATCGCGTCGATGCTGTGCGGTCTCGCGACCAATTTGCCCGAAATGGTGGTGTTCCGGATCCTGCAAGGCATTGCCGCGGCGTTCATGAATCCGCTCAGCCAGACGGTGATGATGGACATCAATCCGCGCTCCAAACAGGCGGCCGCCATGTCGATCTGGGGCATGGGGATCATGGTCGGGCCGATCCTCGGGCCGGTGATCGGCGGATGGCTGACCGACAATTACAATTGGCGCTGGTGCTTTTACGTCAACGTGCCGATCGGCGCGATATGCTTCGCCATCCTGTGGGCGCTGCTGCCCTCGCGGCAGATCACGCGGCGCGGGTTCGATCTGTTCGGCTTCGCGATGCTCGCGGTGGCGATCAGCGTCTTTCAGCTGATGCTCGATCGCGGGCAGACGCAGGACTGGTTCAGTTCGTGGGAAGTGTGGACCGAAGGAATGGTCGCATTGGGCGCGGCGTGGCTGTTTCTGGTGCAATTGCTGACCGCGAAGAACCCGATGTTCGACCGCGCGCTGTTCCTCAATCGCAATCTGTTGACCGGGATCGGATTCATGCTCGTCATCGGCGTGCTGATGACCGCGACGATCGCGTTGCTGCCGCCGATGCTGCAAACGCTCTATGGCTATCCCGTGCTCGATGCCGGAATCCTGTTGATGCCGCGCGGGATCGGGATCGTCGGCGCGATGTTCGTGGCGGGGCAATTGATGAAGCGCCAGGTCGATCCGCGACTGATGGTCGGCGGCGGGCTGCTGATCGCGGCGTGGTCGCTGTACGACATGACCGGCTGGACGATCGCAATGGGCGCGAAGCCCTTTATCGTGACCGGTTTCATTCAGGGGATCGGGCTTGGCCTTGTCTTCATCCCGCTCAACATCATGGCGTTTGGTACGCTTTCGCCGCATTACCGGACCGAGGCGTCGAGCCTGATGAATTTGTCGCGCAATATCGGCGGATCGGTCGGCATTTCGGTCGTCACGGCGTTGCTGGCACGCAACATCCAGACGAGCCATGCGGAACTGGCGCAACATATTCCCGATCCCGGCCTGGTGTCGAACGATCCGGTCGCGAGCGCGATCACCGGCGGATCGACCGAGGCGGCGCTCGCGCTTGCCAATGGCATGGTCAACGCCCAGGCGGCGATGATCGCCTATCTCGACGATTTCAAATTCATGATGATCCTGACTCTGTGTGCCGTGCCGCTGGTGCTGTTGCTCCAGCGACCCGCGCCGCCACAGCCCGGTGACGAACCGATCCACGTCGCGATCGACTAGCCCGCCTATCCCGTTCGCCCTGAGCCTGTCGAAGGGCATCGTGCCACAAGCCCGGCACCGCTTGTGGTGGGTAGGGCTTCGACAAGCTCAGCCCGAACGGGGTTTGGGCTGCGTCAGGCATTCATCCAAGTGCTAAAGCTTTTTCCGTTGCGCAGCCGTCACCTTTGACGGAGTCGTGCGTTGGCGTCGCCATGCAGAAACTCTGGTTCATCACCAATCCGAAATCCGGCACGGCGACCCCCGCCAAGGCCGATGCGCTGGCGGCGCTGTTCGTCGAAAGCGGCCTGACGCTGGGCGGGCGGACCGCCTTTCCCGACGATCCCTTGCCGACCCCAGAATCGCTCGATGCGGCGGGGGTCGATACGGCGGTGCTCTATGCCGGGGATGGGACGATCAATGCGGCGGTGGCGGCGCTCGCCGAATGGCACGGCGCGATTCTGATCCTGCCGGGTGGTACGATGAACTTGCTCGCCAAGCTGCTCCACGGCCCGGCCGAACCCGCCGCGATCATCGCGGCAGCGGTAACGCAGAAGCGCACGGTCGCTTTGCCCTGCGTCGAGGTCGGCGGACAGCGCGCGTTGGTCGGGCTGATCCTTGGGCCGGCGGCGAATTGGGTGCGTGCGCGCGAACTGGTCCGCGCCGGGCGGTTGCGCGGGCTCAGGCGGGCGTTGCGTCATGCGTGGCGGCGCACGTTCGGGCGCGGCATTCGGCTCGACGGCGTGCCGGGGCTCAAGCACGGCGCGCAGGCGGTAATGGTTCGCGCCAAGACCGGGCATCTGGATGTCGCGGCGATCGATGCGCGGGATTTTCGCGGCCTGGCCAGTCTCGGCTGGGAATGGCTGACCGGGGATTGGGTCGCGGCCTCGGAAGTCACGCAGTGCCACACGCGCGAATTCCGCACGCGCGGCGATAAGCCCGCACTCGCCTTGGTCGATGGCGAGCCGATCATGCTGGAACCGAGCAGCGTGGTGCGTGTAGGCATGACGCGTGACCTGTTCGTCACCACCCTCCCGGAGGCTTGATGCGTCTGTTCCATGTCAGCGATGTGCATTTCGGGCGCGAGGATCCCGCCGCGATCGCTTGGTTTGAAGCCTTGGTGAAGGCGGAACAGCCCGATGCGGTGATCATGACCGGTGACTTGACGATGCGCGCGCGGCGGCGGGAATTCGCGGCAGGGCTCGGCTGGCTGCAACGGCTAGGCGTGCCGGTGACGGTTGAGGTCGGCAATCACGATTTGCCCTATTTCAATCCGATCGACCGCTTCTTCCGCCCCTATCACCGGATGCGCGCGATCAAGCGCGTGGTGGAAGTGCCGCTCGATTTGCCCGGCATCGCGATCGTGCCGCTGGTGACGACCGCGCGGGCGCAGTGGCGGTGGAATTGGTCGAAGGGCGCGGTAAGCAAGGGCGCACTCGCGCGCGCGCTCGCGCTGCTCGCGGAAGTGCCCAAGGGCAAATTGGTGTTCATCGCATGTCACCACCCGCTGATCGAGGGCGCGACGTCGGCATCGGCGCGGACGCATCGCGGCGCCGATGCGCTTGGCGCATTGGCCGAGGCGGGGGCGCATGCGGTGTTGACGGGGCATATCCATGATCCGTTCGACATCACGCATGTCATCGACGGGCAGACGATCCGCATGATCGGCGCGGGGACGCTGTCCGAACGCACGCGCACGACCCCGCCGTCGTTCAATGAGATTCGGGTGGAGGACGGGAAGTTCGATGTCGTCGTGCGCGCAATGGATGCGGCACCGGACGCGCTTTTGGTGCGCGAGCGGGCGAGGTAGCGGTTTTTCCCTTTGCTTCCCCGGCGAAGGCCCGGGCCCAGTGGTGAAACCGGCGTAAGCGAGCGCTGCGCCCCGCCATCGTGAGGGGCGCAACTGGGCCCCGGCCTTCGCCGGGGAAGGACGTTGGGGAGGGAAACATAGGGCGCTCAGAACACGCCTTGCCGCCCCCCGCCGCATCGATATGCTGGCGCAATGAAACCAGCCCTCCTGTTCGCTCCGCTCGCGCTGTTCGCAGCGCTTCCCGCGTACGCCGCGCCGTCCGACGTCGACGCCCGCGTGGCGCGCGTGCTGAAAGCGACGCCGCTGATCGACGGGCATAATGATTGGGGTGAGACGTTGGTCGGCGTCGCGGGCGATGCGCGCTGGACGATCGACCTAAACCGGCTCGATCCGGCCAAGTTCGACACTGACATTACACGCCTGCGCAAGGGGCAGGTCGGCGGGCAATTCTGGTCGGTCTATGTCCCCGCCAATTTGCCCGGCCCCGAACAGGTTGAGGCGACGCTCGACCAGATCGGGCTGATGCAGCAGATCTTCGCACGCTACCCGAAGGTCTTCGAACCCGCCGTCACCGCCGCCGACGTCCGTCGCATCCATGCGGCGGGCCGGATCGCGTCGCTGCTTGGGGTTGAGGGCGGTGGGCAGATCGACGGCAAGTT
Organism: Sphingomonas sp.; assembly: GCF_040398505.1. Classification (GTDB taxonomy): domain Bacteria; phylum Pseudomonadota; class Alphaproteobacteria; order Sphingomonadales; family Sphingomonadaceae; genus Sphingomonas. The sequence goes on from NZ_JBBATX010000026.1 coordinate 17,971, forward strand.
TGCGGTGCTGCGCGCCTATCGCCGGCTTGGCGCATCGTATCTGACGCTGACGCACTCGCGGACAATCGCCTGGGCCGATTCGGCGACCGACGACCCGCAGCATGATGGCCTGACCAAGTTCGGCGAGGCGGTTGTGCACGAGCTCAACCGGCTCGGCATGTTGGTCGATCTCAGCCATGTCAGCGAGGCGACGATGCGTGACGCGCTCCGCGTCACCACGGCGCCGGTGATCTTCTCGCATTCCTCGGCGCGCGCGCTCGACGATCATCCGCGCAATGTGTCGGATGCGGTGCTCAAGCTGCTGGCGGCGAATGGCGGCGTCATCATGGTCAATTTCGCGCCGAGCTATATTTCGGAGGATCGGCGGGTGTGGGAGGCGGCGCGCAATGGCGAGATTGCCAGCTACAACGCGCCGCCGTTCGGCGGGCTGTATATTGGCCAGCCGGACAAGGCCAAGGCGGCGCTTGCTGCATGGGAAAAGGCGCACCCCCGGCCGGTCGTGACACTGGCGCAAGTCGCCGACCATATCGACCATATCGCGAAGGTGGCGGGGGTCGCTTCGGTCGGGTTGGGCGGTGACATGGACGGCGTGCCCGATCTGCCGCAGGGGCTCGACGGGGTCGATACCTATCCTGCGCTGCTGGCGGAACTCGCGCGGCGCGGGTGGAGCGATGGCGATCTCGCCAAGCTCGCTGGCGGCAATGTGTTGCGCGCGATGGAGGGGGCGGAACGCGCCGCGGACGCGCTGCGCGGCGAGCCGATGGCGACGGGGACTGTTGCGGGGCTGGACGCGAAGTAGGCGTATGGCGCTCGACGATCGTCTGGTCGCGGCGCTGCGCGCAGTCGCCGAAGTGATGGCGGCGGCGCACGATCCGTGGTGGATCATCGCGAGCGCGGCGGTTGCGCTGCATGGTGCCGATGCCGGCGTGGTCGCCGATGTCGACGTACTGCTCAGTCGTGACGATGCGCTGCGGATCATGCCGACGATCGGCCTCGAGGTCGTTGGCGGCAGCGCCAGCGCGATGTTCCGCTCGGGCATTTTCACGACATGGCGCGGCGCGGCGCTGCCGGTCGAGTTCATGGCCGACTTCGCCTATCGCAGCGGTCCGGACTGGGTCACGTTCGCGCCGACGACGCGGCGGGCGATCGACGTTTCAGGCACCACCGTGTTCGTGCCGGAACGCGGCGAACTGCACCAACTGCTGCTGGCGTTCGGCCGACCGAAAGACTTGGCGCGAGCGCGGAGTTTGGAGGCATTGGGCGCTCGATAACGCGTAGGTCGCTTAACATGGCCACGCCGCTTCGTTCGCCCCGAGCCTGTCGAAGGGCTGCGCGCCAAACGTCCGACGCGGGTTGTGCAAGGCGGGGCTTCAACAGGCTCAGCCCGAACGGGATAGGGCAAGATGCAGTCTTACCGCAGCCAGCGGGCCATGGCCGGATAGGCGGCATTGGTCGTCAAGCCGTAGCCGACGAGCAAATGTACGCCAAGATAGACCCCCATTTGAAAGCTCATCGCGAGCGACGCGCCATTGCCGCGATAGCCATCGCCGTGGAACACGATTGCCGGATCGACCCCGATCGCCTGCGCGGCGGCATAGGACCAACAGATCGCGGCGAGCTCCTCGCTCTGATTGTCGGCGACCGTCTCGAGCGTCGCGCGCACCGCCGGATCGGTCACGGCGATATGGCCTGCCTCGTGCAACAAGTCGCCGGGGTAGGTCAGCCGGGCGGGGTCGACCAGCAGCGTACCGCGCCTCACCGTCATGGCGGGGAGCAGCGTATCCTCCGGGAGCGGCGTCAGCACGACCGGGATGCCGACCTCGTCGAGAAAGGCGACGATCTTGACGGTTATCGGGTTGGGGAGGGGCATTGGCGAAGTGTATCGTTACGCTGGCGCTGCGTCATCCCTGCGACGCGCGGAGAAACGAAAAGGGCGGCCCGTTTCCGGACCGCCCTTTTTGGTATGGCTTGCTGCCAATGCCGACACGGAACAAGTCCGTGTCGTCGGACGGGGTGGCTGGCCACCCCGCCGGCCGGCTCGATCGAGTCCGGGGATTGCTTGCGCAATCCCAGGCCGATCAGCGCTTCGAGAACTGGAAGCTGCGGCGTGCTTTCGCGCGACCATACTTCTTGCGCTCGACCGTACGGCTGTCGCGGGTCAGGAAGCCCGCTGCCTTCACCGGCGCACGCAGGATCGGTTCGAACTTGGTGATCGCCTGGCTGATGCCATGCTTCACGGCACCGGCCTGGCCCGAGAGCCCGCCGCCCTTGACGGTGCAATTGACGTCATACTGGCCTTCGCGCTCGGTGACGCCGAACACCTGGTTGATGACGAGACGCAGCGTCGGACGCGCGAAATACACTTCCTGATCGCGACCGTTGATCGTGATCTTGCCCGTGCCGGGCTTGATCCAGACGCGGGCGACGGCGTCCTTACGACGGCCGGTCGCATAAGCGCGGCCGAGCTTGTCGAGGATCTGCTCGCGCAGCGGCATCGGCTCGGGCACTGGGCCGGAGTTGTTGACCGGTGCGCTGACCTCGGTCGGCACGGTGTCGGTTGCGGCCTGGGTGACCGGCGCGGGGGTGTTGGTCAGGCCGGCGAGATCGGCCAGCGACTGGCGGTTGTCAGACATTATGCGCCCACCTTATTCTTGCGGTTCATGGCTCCGATGTCGAGGACTTCGGGGTTCTGGGCCTCGTGCGGGTGCTCGGTGCCGGCGAAGACGCGCAGGTTGCGCATTTGCGCGCGACCCAGCGGACCGCGCGGAATCATCCGCTCGATTGCCTTTTCGATGATCCGCTCGGGGAAACGACCCTCAAGGATCTTGCCCGCCGCGACGCCCTTGATGCCGCCGGCATAGCCGGTGTGGCGATAATAGATCTTGTCCTTGAGCTTGTTGCCCGTGAACCGCACCTTGTCGGCGTTGATCACGATGACATTGTCACCGCAATCGACGTGCGGGGTGAAGCTCGGCTTGTGCTTGCCGCGCAAGATGTTCGCGATGATCGACGCCATGCGGCCGACGACCAGACCGTCGGCATCGACGATAATCCATTTCTTTATCACCTCAGCCGGCAGCGCCGGCTTGGTGGTCTTCATCAGCGCCTTCATGGGGCTTGTGACCTTCTATGCTAAAACGACAGGTGCCGCCCCGAGGGACGGCTCCAATGGCGGCCTATTGCTGCGGGACGGCGTGGAAGTCAAGCAATTGGCGGGTTTCGTGACGGGTAACCTAGTACCGACTACCTTGACGGGCGGAGTTGCAGCGTCAGGATGGTCTCGATCTGCGTGGTGTGGGCGGTCGCTCCGTCGCTCAACCGCGTCTCGGCGATGTCGTGCGCATCGCGTAGCAGACCCGTTGCGGCGTCGATGTGGCGAATCGAGGTGATCGTGGCGGTCGGCCGCTGCGCCGGGATTGCGACATCGTGCCCATGCGTGTCGGCCGCAGCGCGGGTATCGACCCCGCCGGCCGCCCGGACCTCGATCGCGACGATCCCGCCCGCGCTGCGTGTGGTTTCGATCCCCTCAAGCGCGGTGCCGGGCGCGAGCGGCGGGCGGCTGGGCAGGGTGATCGCACGCTGCCCGGGCGCGCGATCGGCCGCGGCACCGGCAAGGACGGGGGTCAGGACCGAGCGCAGCATCGCGGCCTTGCGCTCTGGCGGCAGCGCGCGCAGCGGGCTGGCCAGCACGCGCGCATCGCCGCTGCGCGCGCGCCGTGCGCTGATCCGTTCGATCGCGTCGGCGATCAGCGCGATCGCGGCGTCGGCATCCGCGACGTCCACGATCGCGCCGCTGGCATCGAGCCGATAGCGGATTGGGCGGTGGAGCAAGGCACCCGTCGCCGCGCGGAACATCGCCCCGACGTCGTCACCGGCGCGTTCGTCGATCGTGTCGAGCGTCACCGTGACATCGAACCCGGCATCGGTCTTGTGGAACACAATGGTGCGGCTCGCCTGGAAGCGCGTCACGCCGTCCGCCGTGCGGGTTTCGACGGTGTCGTAACGGTAGGGGCGATCCGCGACCGGGCGGAACTCCGCTGCGGCTGCGCCCGACCACAGCAGGACCGACAGACCGAACCCGGCGTGAATCACGCGGGGCGGCGGCTCACCGCATGCGCCGCTGCGGTCGCGGCGATCAGCGTGAGCGCGGCATTGGCCTGATGCGCGACCGCGATGACGATTTCGACACCGCTCAGCAAGGTCGTGATGCCGAGGATGATCTGGAAGCCGATCAGCACGATCACGGACCAGCCAATGCGCGGCGCGCCGGCCCGAATCGCCTTTGCCCCCAGCCAGACGATCCCCGCCGCCGCGACGAAGGCCAGCCAGCGGTGGATGAATTGCACCGCGATTGGGTTATCGACGGCGTTGCGCCACAGCGGATCGGTCAGCGGCGTTGCCGCCGGAAAGATTTCGTCGCCCATCAGCGGCCAGCTCGAAAAGGCATAGCCGGCATCAAGCCCGGCGGTAAACGCCCCGAACATGATCTGCGCGAAGAGCAACAGCAGCGCCACAGCGGCAAAGGCGCGCAGCCGCGCCGGGTTGGCGAGGCGGTTGGCGGCCAAATCACGCAAGTCGAGCGCGGTCCACACCGTGCCGGCGAGCAGCGTCAGCGCAGTCACGAGGTGGACGGCCAAGCGGACATGGCTGACATCGGTGCGCTTCGCGAGGCCCGACGACACCATCCACCACCCGATCGCACCCTGGAAACACACCAAAGCGACCAGCGCGAACAGCCGCGGCACATAGCCGCGCGGGAACCGGCCCGCCGCCCAGAAGGCGAGCAGCGGCAAAAGATACGCCGCGCCGACGACCCGGCCGAGCAAGCGGTGGACATATTCCCAGAAGAAGATCGCCTGGAACCCGGCCAGCGTCATGCCGCGGTTGAGCTGCTGATATTCGGGGATCTTCTTGTAATTGTCGAACTCGGCCTGCCACTGCGCACCCGTCAGCGGCGGGATGATCCCGCTGATCGGTTTCCACTGCGTGATCGACAGACCCGATTCGGTCAGCCGCGTGATGCCGCCGATGACGACCATCGCGACGACCAGCGCAGCGACAATAAAGAGCCAGTTCGACAGCGTGCGCGGCCGGAGGCGAGTGGGGAGGGTGGATGCCTGGAGCATGGGATCGCCTTACGCTTCCGTAAGGCCCGCGTCGATTGAGGATTTGGGCGGTATAGGTGCAAAATCTGACGGGTGGGGATTGGGTGGGAGGTGGAGGCTAGGTTTGCCGTCGATCAACGCGATGCGTTGTCTCACGCGTCTGAGATAGCCGTGAAAAGCTGACCGGAGCAACTGAACGATATCTCGCAAAGCCCATCGTCACCCCGGCCTTGTGCCGGGGTCCACGGTGCAGCGGGTTAGGCGTTTGAGTCGGCGGCGCCGTGCGTGCTGCGGGGTGGACCCCGGCACGGGGCCGGAGTGACGAAGCGAGTGGGGCAGGGCGCAATCCCAAACCCACAAAAAACCCAAGATGATATGTTGTAACTTGTCCCCCGCCGTGCCACATGGCGCGCAGCATGACGACTCTTGCCTCTACCCCTGCGGTCCAATGGATCGAGCAGCGCTTCGACAATATGGCGATTGGCCTGTCGGGGCTGTGCGTGGTGCATTGCATTGCGAGTTCGGTGTTCATCGCGCTCGCCTCGACCGCGGGCGGGTTGCTGCTCAACCCGCTGTTCCATGAAATCGGGCTGACGATCGCGATCGGCTTCGGCATCCTCGCGCTCGGACGCGGGATCTTTGCGCATGGCTATATGATGCCGGCGGTGGTCGGCTCGGCCGGACTGGGCACGATGGCGGGCGCGATTTCGCTGCCGCATGATGGGTCGGGCATGGAGACGGTGTGGACGCTGATCGGCGTCGCGATCCTCGCGCTCGGCCACGATCTCAACCGGCGCGCCGCCAACTAGGCGACCCGTCAGAGTCCGGCCCTAAGCGTCTGGCCGAGTCGGCGCATTGCGGGGCGGGTGCCGAGAGCCTATCTCCGATCGATGGCAGCGCATCATCATCACGAGCCGCAAGGCGCCGATCTCGCCACCGCGGCACAGGCAACGCTCGAAAAATCGGGTGAGCAATGGACCGTGATGCGTGCCAACATCTTCCGCGCGCTCGCCGGGTTCGACAAGCCGGCCTCGGCCTATGACATTGCCGAGGCGGTCTCCAAGGCCGAAGGACGCCGCGTCGCCGCCAACAGCGTGTACCGCATCCTCGACCTGTTCGTCGGTGCCAACCTGGCGCGGCGCGTCGAGAGTTCGAACGCCTACATCGCCAACGCCCACCCCGATTGCCTGCACGACTGCATCTTTCTGGTGTGCGACACATGCGGGCAGACGACGCATCTCGATGACGATCGCATCACCCGGGGTGTGCGTCTGGCAGCGGAAGCAGCGGGTTTCTCGCCAGTGCGCCCGGTGATCGAAGTGCGCGGCAAATGCGCGACCTGCGACTGATCTAACGGTTCAGGGCAAATCTTTACCCATCCGGACGCCGGGTACCGCCGGGCCGGTTTCCGCCATTTTCTGTACCCGCTCAATCGGCAGATAGCCGCAGGCGAGGTAGAGCGGCTCGCCCGCGAGCGTCGCCATCATCTCGACCCGGCGGAAGCCCGCCGCCCGCGCGGCATCTTCGCACAGCGCGAGCACCAGCCGCCCGATCCCGCGGCGGGCATAGGCCGGATCGGTATACATGGCGCGGATTCGGGCGGCATCATGCGCCGGATCGAGTGCACGGACATCGCGTTGCGCCGCGCTGTGGTCGCCGCCATAGAGCGTCGCGCGGTAGCTCCACCCGCCACAACCGACCGGCACGCCATCCTGTTCGACCAGGAAATAGGTGCGGTCGGCGATCAATTGCGTGTCGAGTCCCATGCTCAACCGACTCGCCACGACCTGCGCCGAGGAAAGGTAAGGGCGCTGTAGCGAATCGATCGCGCGTTCCATCAGCGTCGAGATTGCGGGGATGTCGGCCTCGGTTGCGAGGCGGTAGGTGAGGCCGGGCATGCCCATATGTGGTGCGCCGTTGCATCGTTCGTCAAGAAAATGTGGCGTGTGCAGCGGCGCGCGATCCGACAATCGACACGGCCCCGGAGCGGCGCTAAACAGGGGGGATGGTTGACGCACTCACAACGCCGTTGCTCGACACGGTCCAGCTCCCTTCCGATCTTCGCGCGCTCGCGCCGACGCAGTTGCGGCAGCTCGCCGACGAACTGCGACAGGAGACGATCGCCGCGGTCGGCGTGACTGGCGGGCATCTGGGATCCGGGCTTGGCGTGGTCGAGCTGACCGTCGCGATCCACTATGTGTTCGACACGCCCAATGACAAGCTCGTCTGGGACGTTGGCCACCAATGCTATCCGCACAAGATCCTGACAGGCCGGCGCGACCGCATCCGCACGCTGCGCATGGGCGGGGGCCTGTCGGGCTTCACCAAGCGCAGCGAGAGCGAGTATGATCCGTTCGGCGCGGCGCATTCGTCGACCTCGATCTCCGCCAGCCTCGGCTTTGCGATCGCCAACAAGATTGCGGGCAAGCCCGGCAAGGGCATTGCGGTGATCGGCGACGGCGCGATGTCGGCGGGCATGGCGTATGAGGCGATGAACAACGCCGCCCAAGCCGGCAACCGGCTGGTCGTCATCCTCAACGACAATGACATGTCGATCGCGCCGCCGGTCGGCGGGCTGTCGGCCTATCTCAGCCGAATCGTGTCGAGCCGCGAATTCCTCGGCTTCCGCGATCTGGCGCGCAAGCTCGCCAAGCATTTGCCGAGGCCGATCGCGGCGGGGATGCGCAAGACCGACGAATTCGCCCGCGGCATCGCAATGGGCGGTACGTTGTTCGAAGAACTCGGCTTTTATTATGTCGGGCCGATCGACGGGCACAATCTCGACCAGTTGATCCCGGTGCTCGAAAACGTCCGCGATGCCGAGGAAGGCCCGATCCTCGTTCACGTCGTGACCAAGAAGGGCAAGGGTTACGGCCCGGCCGAGGCGGCGGCGGACAAATATCACGGCGTCCAGAAGTTCGACGTCATCACGGGAACGCAGGCCAAGGCTCCTCCGGGGCCGCCACAGTACCAAAATGTGTTTGGCGCGCAGCTGTCGAAGGAAGCTGAGAGCGATCCGACGATCTGCGCGATCACCGCGGCGATGCCGTCGGGCACCGGGCTCGATGCGTTCAGCAAGGCGCATCCCGATCGCTTCTTCGACGTCGGCATTGCCGAGCAGCACGCGGTCACCTTCGCTGCCGGCCTCGCCGCGCAGGGGATGCGGCCGTTCTGCGCGATCTATTCGACCTTCCTGCAGCGGGCGTACGATCAGGTCGTCCACGACGTGTGCATCCAGAATTTGCCGGTGCGCTTCGCGATCGACCGTGCGGGACTCGTCGGTGCCGACGGTGCCACGCATGCCGGGTCGTTCGACGTGACCTATCTCGCCACGCTGCCCAATATGGTGGTGATGGCACCCGCCGATGAGGCCGAATTGGTCCACATGACGCACACGGCAGTGCTGCACGACAGTGGGCCGATCGCGATCCGCTACCCGCGTGGCAATGGCACCGGGGTCGAACTGCCAGCGGAAGCGCAGCAGCTCGAAATCGGCAAGGGCCGGATCGTCCGGCAGGGGCACAAGGTGGCGATCCTGTCGCTCGGCACGCGGCTGGCTGAGTCGCTCAAGGCGGCCGAAGCGCTCGAGGCCCGGGGGCTCAGCACCACTGTCGCCGATCTGCGCTTTGCCAAGCCGCTCGACGAGGATCTCATCCGCAAGCTGCTGACAACGCACGAAGTGGCGGTGACGATCGAGGAGGCCGCGGTCGGCGGGCTCGGCGCGCACGTGCTGACCTTCGCGTCCGACGACGGCTTGATCGATGCCGGACTCAAGCTGCGCACGCTGCGCTTGCCCGACATCTTCCAGGATCAGGACAAGCCCGAGCTGCAATATGCGCAAGCCGGGCTTGATGCCGATGCGATCGTCGAGACGGTGCTGAAGGCGTTGCGGCACAATTCGGGCGCGGTGGCGGAGGGCGCGCGGGCCTGATCGGCACGCGAGCCAGCGCCCGCGCGATTGCGGGGCGCGGCGTTCGGGGTTAGCGTGTACGCTTTCCAGCCGAAGGAAGCCGTTATGCGCCTAGCGATCCTGATCCTCCCCGCGCTTGTAATTGCCGGGGGCGGCGTTGCGGCGCTTGCCCGGACCGCGCCCGCTATGGCCCCGGCGGCGAGTTTGCCCGCGAGTGACTTGGTGCAAGGTCGCCGCGCCGCGTTCCGCCTGTCGGGCGGCATCCTTGGCAATTTGAAGGCAGCCGCCGCGCGCGGCGACGATCTGACCAAGGTCGCCGGACAAGCCCGCGCGCTCGCCGGATGGGCGCGCGCGATCCCCAGCATGTTCCCGGCAGGCAGCAATGTCGCGCCGACCGAGGCGCTCCCCACGGTCTGGACCGACCGCGCGGGCTTCGCCGCCAAGGCCGCCGACTATGCCGCCGCCGCCGACACGCTCGCGGATCTCGCCAAGGCGGGCGATACGGCGGGCTTCACCGCGCAGCTGGATGTGGTGGGGAAGACGTGTGCGGGGTGCCATGCGGTGTATCATGTGCCGCCGAAGGGGTGAGCGGGTGCGCGCAAGATTTAGCGCCAGCTAAATCGCGCCTTCAGCGCACCCGCCGGCCGGCGCGGCCAGCAGCCGCGTCCGACGCCGCGGCTTTGCTGCGGCGGGGCGCCCCGCTAAAGTCACACGAGTCACACGATCGCAGGCGTTGCGCGGGCGCTAAAGT
>NZ_JBBATX010000027.1:0-27093 GCF_040398505.1 Sphingomonas sp.
GAAGGGGCGGCAGGAGTTTTCCATTCCCTTCAGGGAGTAAATTTCGCTGCGCTTACAGCGTCGCTGGGGCGTGCGCGCGGCGTGTGTTCGTCAAATCAAGCGGCTCGTTGATATGATAAGAAGTTGGCGGCCAACTAATATGCAGAAACAAGCATGCCATGCACTCCGTATCGCGAAACCGACGCAGGCAATAAACGGGACACGGTTTATGTGAACAGCTCGGCACGATCGCTAACTGGAGCGTCCGCCAGTCTCATGCCGCAAGGACGCGATTGAAGTAAACCTGATCGGGTGGCGTTGTAAACAAACGGCAGCTTAAATCGCGCCGATAATCCAAAGCGTCCGGCGGGCCATTTTCAACCCAATCCCGGCCATTCAGCTCCGGATCAGTCGCCTGGAACTCACGTTCAAGCCGGACGGCCGGGCCGACTGCGTGCGGTGACGAGGTTGCGGCCCAGTAGGTTGTCGAGATCGATGCGACGGATCAGGCCTAGGGTGCCGATTTTAACGGTCGGCAACTCGCCCCCGCTGATCAGCTTGTATAGGGTGATACGCCCCACCCCCGGGTCTCGGGAAGCCTCGGGGATACGATACGCGATGATGGTTGCTGGGCTTTCGGCGATTTTTTCTGGTTCCATGACATCGTCGTTGGCGGATGTGTTGTGAATAATAGCGCGTGTTACCAAGCGACTGACTGCGCTGGCGGTCGAAAACCGAGCGCGATGGAATAGTAACCGCGCGATCCTGTTGCCCGCGCGCACGAAAACGTCGCACCCCGGTCATCCTACGGCGATGCCATGCGGCGACGTCGCAGCGTTCATGTAGCGGCTCTCGGCATGGTCCCCTTTGCCCCCGTCGAGTCGGAGGCGATGGGCCATTGGGGAGACGTGGCCACGACAGATTCGGTGGCATATTGTGAGGGGCAAAGAACCGGCCATGCTGGCCTTTGCAGTCGTTTTATTCGCTCGGCCGACAGAACGGACTGTAAACTTCTTTTACACCGTCATGCGCCGATCAATCCCGGTATTTTATCCTTGAACGCAAAGAAGCCCTTGGCTGCGTGCGGCCAAGCGGCGCTGTCCCACTCACGGCGGATGGGCACGAGGGCGATATCCGCCGCTGCAAGCGCGGGGACAAGGATTGCCAACCGGTCGCTGATCGGGCCAACTGGCGCATAAGCAGTCGCGATGACCTTGAGCTGATGTGCTTGTGCCCACGCGATCAAGCTGTCGCTGTCGACCGTTTGCATCATCACCGAAGAGGATCGCGACAAAGCGGCGTTCCGCAACAGCGCCTCGCCGAGCGCATCATGGGCAAATCTGGTGACAGCGTCGGCCCGGTTCGCAATCGCTGGCAAAGCCGCCACAGCAGTGATGTGCATTCCGCCAAGATCGAGGCTCTCCGGGTGCAAATCCTCCTCGGTGAGCAGCAAGCCGACAGCACCCGTTGGGAGCGGCGGATTGGCTTTTATCGGTACGGCTGCAACTGGCCCCTCGCTTGGTGGCCCGGCTGACTGCGCAAAGGCGGTGGGATTGAAGCGGCCATTGGTAAATCTGAAAATATTGTCGGCTTGGGCGAGATAGGTTTTCCCCGCGGTCTGTAACCCCGCCACCCAACGCCATGACAGCGTGTTCGAGGCGGGATCGCCATCAAGCAAATGGTGATAAAAGAAATCTGCCCCCAATTGCCAGGGCAAGCCAAGCGTGAAAATCCACAGGCTCGCAAACCACATCCGCGCATGATTGTGGAGGTAGCCTGTTTCCTTCAATTCTACCGCCCACGCGTCGAAACAGTCGATACCGGTCTCACCCGCGCAGGCGGCGTGGTAGGCGGCTGACCGCGGTAAAGTGGCGATATCGGTCTGATAAACCGCCCACACCGACGACCGCATTTCGAGCCAGCCCTTCCAATAAGTGCGCCAGCACACTTCTTGAATGAACTTCTCCGCATCAACGAAACGGTGGTGGGCAAGGACGCGCCTGATCACCTCCTGCTCAGTGATGATTCGATGTCGGATATAGGGTGATAGCATCGAGATATTCGACCGGTTGCCCGGTCCATCATCAAAATTACGCGCCTCGCTGTAGCGGCGCCCGGCGCGCGGCACAAAAGCGTCGAGCGCAGCCAATCCAGCGGCTCGTGAAGGGTGAAAGATCTGGGACATAAAAGGAACGGTATCAGGTTTACGTCGGCGGTAACAGCGCGGAGGGAGATCGAGATCGGCACTCCAGTGGCGCATGCTGAATGGCAATTTTCAGTCATGACAAGCGCTGTCCCGCTGGCGACGCGTCGACTATCAGGCGCTGGCTGTTTCGCGATCGAGACGCCGAGATCCGCGCGCACTTTCGCGTGAAGGCGCAGACGAACCTGAGGTCCGATCCGCGCAGCAAGACGACCCCGTGCCCTCTTTTTGGTATCACCTATTAAAAGCTTTGGGGCTGGTGCCGACATGCGACGGCGCGCCTGGGAAGCGGCAGGTCCTCCCCGCCTCTGACCACTGAACGGCCCATGCGGCGGCACGCAGCGGCTGGTCCCGCGACTGCCACTCCGGCGCTCATCGGAGAAACAGCCGTCGCTGCTTACACAGTCGATCTGGGCCGTTCATTCGAACTCGGCATTTGCCCCGACGAGTCTCGCGAAGGCATGGTCATCGAGCGGATCGTAGAATTGGCAGCCGGCCTCGAAATCGTCGACCCACATGATCGTCGCCATGACCTGCCCCAGACGCGGCAAGGTGAGCCAGATCGTCGCGCCTTTTTCCATCGGTGAATAGGTATGGAGTTTGGCGCCGTGCAGCGACACGTTGGTCACCTTGCACAAGGCGCGATCGAGGCCGTCACGTCCGAGCTTTGCGTCGAGCGAAGTCGGCGCGCGCCGGCTGCGACGACGGTCGGGTTTTATCGCAGGCTCGAATTCGGCAGCAAACATGGGATGTCCCTTCCCGCAACACCTGCGAGAAGGAAATCCTATGCCCGTATCGCTAACGCGCCGTTAACGACGCGGCAGGCCGCTTACTTCTTGCCGATCGCCGACATGCCGCCGAAACGCTTGTTGAAGCGCGCCACCTGGCCGCCCGCGTCGAGCATAGTACCACGCCCGCCGGTCCACGCTGGATGCGCCAGCGGATCGATGTCGAGCGTCATCAAATCGCCTTCCTTGCCCCACGTCGTGCGGGTCTGGAACTGCGAGCCGTCGGTCATCTGCACCGTGATGGTGTGATAATCGGGGTGAATGCCTTTTTTCACGTCTATTCTCCGGGTAAGCCGCTGGTTACCGACCAGCAGCGAAGGCGCGGCCCATATCAGAGGGGCGCGCATCACGCAACTCTTGTCGGTCTCAGCCCGCTTTGGGCGGATCGGCGATCATCGCGGTAAAATTGGCTTCTGCCGCCAATTGTCCGTCGATCGTCGCGCGACCGGCGAACTTACACACGCTTGAACGCTTCTGCACGAACTCGACGTCGAGCTTGAGCAGCACGCCGGGTTCGACCGGTTTACGAAATTTCGCCCCGTCAATCGCCATGAAGTAAACGAGCTTGCCCGAGCCGGCGAGCCCAAGCGATTCGACCGCGAGGATCCCCGCGGCCTGCGCCATCGCTTCGATGATCAGCACGCCAGGCATGATCGGACGTCCCGGGAAATGCCCCTGAAAGAATTGCTCGTTGATCGTCACCGCCTTGATCGCGGTGATCGACCGGTCGAGGATCAGCTCCTCGACTCGGTCGACCAACAGCATCGGATAGCGATGCGGCAGCGCCGCCATGACCCGCGCGATATCAAGCGGGCCAAGCGCGCCGCGATCTGCCGTTTCGCTCACCGATTGTGGCTCAGCGGCCGACCGGCGGCTTGGCCGGCGCGGGCTTCGCACCCGGTGCGGCGGGCGCGCCACCAGCGGCCTGCTGCTGCGCGCGACGGACGGCGGCGAGGTAGACAAGCTGCTGGAACTGCTGCTGCAGCTGCTGCGTCTGCTGGCTCGGCTGGTAACCCGCGGGCGGCGTGACCGGCACGGTCGGCGCAGCGGCGTCGAGCGCGGCCTTGATATCGTCGGTCACATCGACCGCGGGCGCATTATACTGCACCGTACCAGCCGACAGCAACAAGCTGATTTTCTTGGCCTCGACGACGGTCTTTACCGCGGCCGCATAGCGCTGCGAGATCTGCTCGATCGCATAGGCCTGGGCGAGCGTGGCGGGCGCGCTGAGGCGCGCCGCATCGGCCTGACCGGCCTTCTGCGCAGCTTCGAGCTTGGCGAGGATCGGGCTGTTCGAGCGCTGCGCGGCCGCAATCTCGTCTTCCGACAAGCGCTTGTCCTTGTTGAGGTCGAGCGGCGCGCCGATCGTGGCGAGCTCGGCCTGCAGCGCGGTCTGACGGGCATTGGCCTGGTCGAGCTGCGCCTTGTAGGTCGTGCCGATCGTCTGATTGGCGGCATCGAGCGCCTTGGCGGTCAGGATGACGGTTTCGGGATCGGAAATCGCGACGCCGCCGACCTGCGCCTGCGCCGTGCCCGCGATCAGGAAAGCCGGCGCGATCGCCGCGCAGCCCAGCAGGAATGTCTGATACATCTTCATTAGAACTGTGTCCCTACGTTGAAAGTGATAAGTTTGGTGTCGTCGCCTTTGTCCTTGAGCAGGGCATAGGCAAGATCGATGCGCAGCGGCCCGAACGGCGAGTTCCAGTTCACGCCACCGCCGACCGAAATACGCGGCCGCGGCGAATCGCCAACGAAGCGTTCGAGGAACGGCGCCTGCGAGCTCGTATAGAGCGTGTTGGTCGAGGAGCCGACGCAAGGCCCGCCCACGGTTGCCGAATAGCCGACTGCGCAGGTCGTGACCTGCAGCGGGTTGGTCGCGTCGATGCCCGGCACGGTGTAGAACGGCGCGCCGTTGCTCGCCAAGACGGTCGTGACCAGCGGCTGCACGACGCCATTGACGGTCGCGAAGCAATTGTTCCCCGTGGTGCCGGTCGCGCAAAGCCCGATCGTCGGCAGCGGACGCGTGATCCCGAACAGTGCGCCCGCTTGCACATAGATGGACGGCCGCAAGCCAAGCTCGCGCGCACCCGATGGCAGCGGGATTTCAAGCTCGAGCTTGCCGAGATAATAAGCCCGCCCGCCCAGCGCATCGTCGACGAACTGCGTGCGGTCGGTGACGAGTGTCTGATTCCCGGTCGCGTCGGTGGTGTATTGAATCCGCTGAATCCGCGGGCCGACGCCGCGAATGTCGAAGCCGCGGAAATCGGGCTCGCCGAGATAGAAGCGGTCGGTGATGCGGACCTTGTCGATCCCTTCCCCGCGGCTCTTTTCGAGCGAGCGGATATACCCGCCCTCGACGTTGAGCGAGGCGATGAAACCGCTGCCAATATTGACGAATTTCGATCCTTCGAACTTCGTGCGGATATATTTTACGTCACCGCCGAGGCCGGCAAAGTCCTGGCTGATGATCGCGCGCTGCCCGGCCGACGGGCGCAGGCGGCTGTTGAGGCTGTCATAGATCAGCGAATAGCCGACCGACGACGTGACGCGGTTGCCGATTGCGTCGCACAGATAGCGTCCGGCCTTGATCGGATCGCACGACAGTGCGCCGGTCACCGGATTGGGCGAAAAATACGAATTCTGGTCAAGGCCGACCTGATCGTAGGACAGGCCATAGCGGGCCGCGAGCTGAACATATTCGGTCAGCGGAACGCCAGAGCGGATCTGGAACCCGGTCGACACCTGCGTGTAGGTTGTCTGGCGCTGGTTACCGATAAAGTTGAACGCATTATAATCGCGCCGGAAGATATCGCCGCCGATCGCGATATTCTTGTCGAACAGATACGGTTCGGTAAAGCCCAGCTCGACCGACTTGGAATAGGTCGAATAGTTCACGCTCGCGCGCAATTCCTGGCCCTTGCCGCGGAAATTGCGCTGCCGGATCGACGCCTGGATGATGAAGCGCTCAAGGCTCGAAAAACCCGCCGACAGCGACAATTCGCCGGTCGATTTTTCTTCGACATTGGCGGTCAGCACGACCCGATCGGGCGCGGACCCTTGCGTCTGCTTGATCTCGAACTTGTCCTGGAAAAATCCGAGCGAGTTGATCCGGTCCTGCGAGCGCTTGACCTGGAAACTGTTGAACGCATCGCCTTCCGCCAGGCGGATTTCGCGACGGATCACCTTGTCCTGCGTCTGCGTGTTACCGTTGACGTCGATCCGCTCGATATACGACCGCTTCGCCTCGGCGATGTGGAAATTGATCCCCATCGTCAGCGTTTCTTTGTCGCGCAGGAAGTCGGGGTTCACATTGGTAAAGGCGTAGCCGAACAGGCCGGCCGCTTCGCTCAGCGAATCGACCGACGTCTCGACCTTCTTGGCGTTGTACCAATCGCCCTTATTGATCCCGAGATTCGCCGCGAGCTTCTTATTGTCGAAATCGCGAATGTCGCTGTCGACCGTCACATCGCCGAATTTATAGCGCTTACCCTCCTCCACCACATAGGTGATAATGAAGTCCTTCTTATCGGGAGTCAGCTCCGCGACCGCCGAGGTTACGCGGAAATCGGCATACCCTTCGGTGAGATAGAATTGCCGCAATTTCTGCTGATCGTAGGCGAGGCGATCCTGATCGTAGCTCGTGTTCGAGCTGAGCAAGGTGATGAGGCGCGCCTGTTTGGTCGCCATCTGCTCGCGCAGCTTATTGTCCGAATAGACCTCGTTGCCGAGGATGTTGATCTGGCGGACCTTGGATTTGGGGCCTTCGCTGACTTCGAAGATCACGTCGACGCGATTCTGGTCGAGATTGACCATTTTCGGCTCGACCACGGCGGCAAAGCGGCCCTGGCGGCGATAGAGCTCGACGATCCGCGCGACGTCCTGACGGACGGCGGTGCGCGTGAAGATCTGGCGGGGGGCGAGTTTCACCTCCTTCTTGATCTTGTCTTCCTTCAGGCGCTTATTGCCCTCGAAGATCACGCGGTTGATCACCGGATTTTCACGCACGCGCAGCACGATGTCGCCGCTCTCGACGCCGCTGATCGTCACGTCGGCAAACAGGTCGCTCGCGATCAGATCCTTGAGCGCCTGATCGAGCGTCTCGTTGGTATAGGCCTGACCGCTGCGGAGCTTGGTGTAGGACAGCACCGTCTCAGGCTCGAGCCGCTGTGCGCCCTCGACGCGGAGCGACTTGATCGTGCGCGTGACCGGGGCGGCCAGCGGTATCGCGACGGGCGGCGGAGGCGCCGTTTGCGCCGCCGGCGCGGTCGGCTGTCCGGTGGTCTGCGCCGACGCAGCCACGGGCAGGCCCGCCAGCATCGTGCCGGTAAGCAGCACGGCGGTGGCCCGTGCCCCGAAATTTGAAACCTTGATCGCTGTCACATCCCACCCCAAGTCGGAGAAAATTCCGTGTGGCCGAAAACTCTCGGCCCGCCCTGCCTTACCTGCGTCAACCGATCAACCCGCGCAGCGTCGTCCACAAGCCAAACGCGCCAAGATCATTGAACGTCACCGTCACCATCAACGCCAGAATCGCCGCCAAACCACCGCGAAACGCCCATTCCTGCACGTGCGGCGGGACTGGCCTGCGCCGGATCGCCTCGATCGCGTAGAAAAACAGGTGGCCGCCATCGAGCAAGGGGACTGGCAACAAGTTGATGAATCCCAGATTAATGGAGATCATCGCGATGAACCAAATGAGATAGGGCGTGCCCAAAGACAACGTCTCACCCGACATTTTCGCGATCCGCAGCGGCCCGCCCAATTCTTCGACCGAACGCCGGCCGGAAATGATCTGGCCAAGTCCGTCGACCGTCCCTTGCAACGCCTCGACCGTCGCGCGCACACCCGCCGCCGGTGCTTCGAGCAAGCCGACCTTGCGCAGCGCGGGCGCGCCGGGGCCAATCCCCAAGCGCCCGATCTTCGATTCGTTGCCGAACCGGTCCTTTTGCGTCAGCGCGCCGATCGTCACGTCGATTTCGACGGGCTGACCATTGCGCAAGAGCGATACGCCAACGCGCTCATTCGGGCGCATAACGGTGAAGCTCGCCAGATCGGAGAAGGTCGCGACGGCGCGCCCGCCAAGCGCGGTGATCCTGTCCCCGGGCTGGATCCCCGCCACCGCCGCTGCGCTGCCCGGCTGGACCAGCCCGACCGTGGCGGGCGTCGCATCGACGCCGTACGCCATCGCCATCCCGGCGAGGATCACGATCGCAACGATGAAATTCATCACCGGCCCCGCCGCGACGATGATCGCGCGCTGCCACACCGGGCGCGCCTGCAGGCTGCGCGCGCGGTCCTCGGGCGGCAATTCCAGCCATGCCGGATCGGGCACGCTTGCGGGGTTCAGATCGCCGGCGAACTTCACATAACCGCCAAGCGGCAAGGCGCTGAATTTCCAGCGTGTGCCGCTTTTGTCGGTCCAGCCGAACAGCTCCCTGCCGAAGCCGATCGAAAACGCATCGATCTTTACGCCGAACCAGCGCCCGGCGAGATAATGCCCCAACTCATGCAGAAAAATCAGCGGCCCGAGCACCAGCGCGAACGCCAGGAGGGTGAGCAACAGGCCAGGTGATTGGCTCAAGCGACGGTATCCTTCAAAAACGCCCCGTTGCGAACCGCGATCAGCCGACGCGCTATGCTGCGTGCTTCGGTATCGACCGCGAGGACATCGCCCAATGTCCCCGGCGCGGCCGGATCATATACCGATAGCGTATCTTCGACGATTGCGGCAATTTCGAGGAAGCCGATGCGCTTATCAAGAAAAGCGGCGACCGCAATCTCGTTCGCGGCGTTGAGGATCGCCGGCCGCGCCCCGCCCGCGTTCAGAGCGTCCCGTGTCAGGCGAATCGCGGGGAAGCGCAGCGGATCAGGTGCTTCGAAGTCGAGCCGCCCGATTGCGACCAGATCGAGCGGTGCCATCGGCGTCGCCATCCGGTCGGGCCAGGCAAGGCACGAGGCGATCGGCACACGCATGTCGGGGGGACCCAATTGCGCGAGTGTCGAACCGTCGACATATTCGACCAGCGAGTGGATCACCGATTGCGGATGGATCACGATTTCGATCGCGTCGTGCGGCACCGGAAACAGCCGCGCCGCCTCGATCAGTTCGAGCCCCTTGTTGAACAGTGTCGCCGAATCGACCGAAATTTTCGCGCCCATCGACCAATTGGGGTGCGCAACCGCCTGTTCGGGCGTCATCCCGCGCATCGCGTCGGTCGAAAGCTTGCGGAACGGCCCGCCGCTGCACGTCAGGATGATCCTCCGAACGCGCTCGGGCCGGCGCGCGTCGAAGCATTGGAAGATCGCATTATGCTCCGAATCGGCCGGAAGCAGCGTCGCGCCCGACGCCTTGGCCGCCGCCAGCACGACATCGCCGGCCGAAACCAATGGCTCCTTGTTCGCGATGATCACGGTCTTGCCGCCCGCGATCGCCGCCATCGTTGGCTCAAGCCCGGTGCAGCCGACGATCGCCGCCATCGTAATGTCGGCACCAAGGCGCGCCGCTTCGATCACCGCGTCGCGCCCGCCCGCGCAGCCGATATTGGTCCCGGCGAGTGCCGCCCGCAAATCGTCGAGACAGCTCTCGTCGGCGACCACGGCGAGCTTCGCGCGCGTGCGGATCGCCGCCGCGGCAAGGCGCGCGACATCGCAATTGGCGGTCAGCGCGAACACTTCGAACCGGTCGGGCGCGCGCTCGACCAGATCGAGTGTCGACGTGCCAATCGACCCGGTTGCCCCCAAAATTGTAATCGACTTCATCGGAACTGTTTTCACCACCAATAGAATTTTGGCAACAGCACCAGCAATGCCGCGACCGGCGCCACCGGCACCAGCCCGTCAAGCCGGTCGAGCACGCCGCCATGCCCGGGCAACAGTGTCCCGCTATCCTTGACCCCGGCCGTCCGCTTGAGCCAGCTTTCGTACAAATCGCCGCCCTGCGCCAGGACGGCGAGCACGGGCGTCGCCAGCGTCAGGCGGAGCGCAAGGCCGTAACGATAGTGCAGAAAGCCCGCCAACACGCTGGCGAGCAGCACGCCCCCGGCGAGCCCCGCCCAGGTCTTGTTCGGACTGATCGTCGGCGCGAGCTTAGGACCACCGATAAAGCGCCCGGCGGCATAGGCCCCGATATCGCACGCCCACACCAAGGCAAGCGCCCAGATCGTGAAGACGATCCCTTCCTCCTGCCGCCGGATGAGCAGCAGCGCCATGATCGGCAGCCCGACATAGAGAATACCGCGTGCCAGGCTGCTCCGCCGCGTCGTGATGATGACGAAGAAAGCGGCCCCGGCCAGCAGCCCGAGCGCGAAAAAGCCGGGACCGACCCCGAGCACCGGCATCATCACCGCCAACGGCACCGACAGCGCATATTGCGACAGCCGCTTGGTCGAGGGCGGGGTGGCGTGGAGGTCAGCCCACTCCCCCATCATCACGATGCCCAGCACCACGCACAACAGCCAGAGGGAAATCCCGCCGAACCACACGGCCGCCAGCGCGACGGCGATCAGGACGACCCCGACTAGCACGCGCAGCATCAGGTTGGACATGCCTTTCGGCGGGACTTGCGACGTCACAGACCGCCGAACCGCCGTTGCCGCTGCCCGAATGCGGCAATCGCCTGTGCGAGCGTGTCGCCGTCAAATTCGGGCCATAGCGTGTCGACGAACAGCAATTCGGCATAGGCCGCCTGCCACAACAGGAAATTGGACAGCCGGACCTCGCCCGATGTGCGGATCAGCAAATCGAGCGGCGGTAAATCGCGCGTTTCGAGTTCGTTTTCGAACATCGCCTCGTCGATCGTCGCCGGATCGAGCAAACCGTCGCGGGCGCGTTCGGCCATGCGCCGCGCCACCGCCGCAATCTCCGCCTGCGCGCCGTAATTGAGCGCGATCACCAGGATCGGCCCGTCATTCACCGCGGTGCGCGCGACGGCATTATCGAGCAGTTCGACCAGATCGGGCGTGAAGCGGCGGTAATCGCCGATGATCCGCAGCCGGACATTGTCGCGCACCAATTCGTCGATATCGTTCCGGATGAAATGCCGCAGCAACCCCATCAGGTCGCTGACCTCTTCCTCCGGCCGCCGCCAATTCTCGCTCGAAAAAGCGTAGAGCGTGAGCGCTTCGATCCCCAGCGTGCGGGCCGCGCGCGCGACGCGGCGGACGGCTTCGATCCCCTGACGATGCCCGGCGATCCGCGGCAAATGGCGTTTTTTCGCCCAGCGGCCATTGCCGTCCATGATGATCGCGACATGGCGCGGGAGCGGATCTGCCCCCCGCGCTGGCGCGATCGCCGGATCGGCGGCCGAGGCGGCAAACGGCCTCACTTGCCGAGGATTTCCTTTTCCTTGGCGGTCGCCGCGGCGTCGATCTCGGCGATCGTCTTGTCGGTCAGCTTCTGGACTTCGGTCTCGAGCTTTTTGCGCTCATCCTCACCGAACAGGCCCTTTTTCTCGTCGACTTTCAGCGAATCCATCCCGTCACGGCGCACGTTGCGCGCTGCGATGCGCGCTTCCTCGGCATATTTGCCAGCCAGCTTGGCGAGTTCCTTGCGACGTTCCTCGGTCAGATCCGGGATCGGCAGGCGCAGCGTGGTGCCATCGACGATCGGGTTGAGCCCGAGCCCGGCCGAGCGGATCGCCTTGTCGCACGGGCCGACATTGCTCTTGTCCCACACCTGCACCGACAGCATCCGCGGCTCGGGCGCGGACACGGTCGCGATCTGGTTGAGCGGCATTTGCGCGCCATAGACTTCGACCGTTACCGGATCGAGCAACGATATCGATGCGCGACCGGTGCGCAGACCCTGAAGATCGCCCTTCAGCGCCTCCACGCTCCCTGCCATGCGGCGTTCGAGATCGGCCTTTTCATATGCGGCCATGGTTATTCTCCTATGCTGGGCTGGACCGTCGTCGAAACGCCCTCACCCCGCAGAACCGCGGCAAGATTGCCGGATTCGCGGATGTTGAAAACGACGATCGGAATATTGTTGTCGCGGCACAAGGCAATCGCGCTCGCATCCATGACCTTCAGGTCCTGCGCGAGGACGGTACCGTAACTAACGGTGTCAAAGCGCTTTGCCGTCGGGATGAGTTTCGGGTCGGCGTCATAGACGCCGTCAACCGAAGTGCCCTTGAACAGCGCGTCGCACTTCATTTCGGCGGCGCGCAAGGCGGCACCGCTATCGGTCGTGAAGAACGGGCTACCGACGCCGGCGGCGAAGATCACGATCCGGCCCTTTTCCAGATGCCGTTCAGCGCGGCGGCGAATGAAGGGCTCGCAGACCGATGCCATCGGGATCGCCGATTGCACACGCGTCTCGACGCCGATCTGCTCGAGCGCATTCTGCACCGCAAGCGCATTCATGACCGTCGCGAGCATACCCATATAATCGCCGGTCGCGCGATCCATGCCGCGTGCCGCGCCCGAAATGCCGCGGAAAATGTTCCCGCCACCCACGACGACGCACAGTTCGTAGCCTTGATGCTTCACATCGGCGATTTCGGCGGCGACGCGGGCGATGACGTCGGGATCGATCGAGAGACCGCTGCTACCCATCAGGACTTCGCCCGACAATTTCAGCAGGATACGTTTATAGCAGGGGTTCGTCACGGGGTTCCAGGCTGTAGCAGGTGGGCGCTGCGGACCTTATCTGCGGCACGCCGGGATTGGAAGCGCGGAAACCGTGCAGATCACGGATGCCCGATGCGACAAGGGCTGCACCGTTACCGGCACAGCCCCTGGATAGACGGCGAAGCGAGACGGTCAGGCGACCGGCTGCGGCACGCCCGACGCTGCGGCGACTTCGGCGGCGAAGTCGCTCGTTTCCTTCTCAATGCCTTCGCCGAGCTGGAAGCGGACATAATCCTTGAGCTCGATCGACTTGCCGGCCGTCTTGGCGGCATTGGCAACGACGTCCGAAATCTTGGTCTTGCCGTCCATCACCAGCAGCTGGCTGACGAGCGCGTTTTCCTTGCAATATTTCGCAATCGCGCCATCGACCATCTTGGCGACGATGTCGGCAGGCTTGCCGCTCTCCGACGCCTTTTCGGTCGCGATCGCGCGCTCACGTGCGACGATCTCGGGGTCGAGGCCGTCTTCGTTGAGCGCCAGCGGGAACGCCGCGGCGATGTGCATTGCGATTTGCCGGCCAAGCGGCAGCAGCACGTCGTGATCGGCATCGCTCTCGAGCGCGACCAGCACGCCGATCTTGCCGAGGCCGGGTGCCGCCGCATTGTGAATGTACGGGATGACCGCACCCTGCGTCACTTCGAGGCGCTTTGCGCGGCGCAGATTCTGGTTCTCGCCAATCGTCGCGATGTTGTTGGTCAGGATCTCCTCGACGGTCTTGCCGCCAAGGTGTGCCGCCTTGATCGTGTCCATGTCATCGCCCAGCTCAAGCGCGACCGAGGTCACGTCGCGGACGAAGGTCTGGAACTGCTCGTTCTTCGCGACGAAATCGGTCTCGGAATTGACCTCGACCGCGGCACCCTTGGTGCCCGACACTTCGACCCCGATCAGGCCCTCAGCGGCCGTACGGCTCGACTTCTTGGCGGCGGCGGCAAGGCCCTTGGCGCGCAGCCAATCCATTGCGATGGTCATGTCGCCGGCGGCTTCGGTCAGCGCCTTCTTGCAATCCATCATGCCCGCGCCGCTCTTCTCGCGCAGGTCCTTCACTGCTGCTGCCGTGATCTCGGCCATGTCAAAATCCTTCTATCTGAAAAAAACGAATATAGGCGGAGCGGGGCCAACGCCCTACCCCGCCTACATGTCAGTTCGGAGACGCTTATGCGTCGATCTGGCGCTCGGCCTCGGCGACCATCTCGGCCTGCAGCGCGGCGTCGGAGGCTGGCGTGATTTCGGCAGCAGGTGCTTCCGGAGCCACGGTCAGCGCTTCCTCGGCGGGCGGCGCTTCCATCGACCCGATGTCCTGACGACGGGCAAGCTGCTCGTTACCACCACGCGTCGCGGCGATCGCGATCGCTTCGCAATACAGGCGGATTGCGCGGCTCGCGTCATCGTTGGCCGGAACCGGGAAAGCGATGCCGTCGGGCGAGACGT
The DNA here is from genome assembly GCF_040398505.1 of Sphingomonas sp. Classification (GTDB taxonomy): domain Bacteria; phylum Pseudomonadota; class Alphaproteobacteria; order Sphingomonadales; family Sphingomonadaceae; genus Sphingomonas. Next base: position 14,028 of record NZ_JBBATX010000027.1, read on the forward strand.
TCGAATCGAGGATCGCGACGACCGGAATACCGAGCGTATTGGCTTCCTTGATCGCCAGCTCTTCCTTGTTCGCGTCGATCACGAACATCACGTCGGGAATGCCGCCCATGTCGCGGATGCCGCCGAGCGACAGTTCGAGCTTGTCCTTCTCGCGCGTGAGCTGGAGCACTTCCTTCTTGGTCAGGCCGTGCGTGTCGCCCGAAAGCTGCTCTTCGAGCGTCTTGAGGCGCTTGATCGACCCCGAAATCGTCTTCCAGTTGGTGAGCATGCCGCCCAGCCAGCGATGGTTGACGAAGTGCTGGCCCGAACGGCGCGCTGCTTCTGCGACGGGCTCCTGCGCCTGGCGCTTGGTGCCGACGAACAAGACCTTGCCACCGGCGGCGGTCGAGGCGGCAACGAATTCGAGCGCGCGCGCGAACAACGGCACGGTCTGCGACAGATCGAGGATGTGGACGCCGTTACGGTCGCCAAAGATGTAGGGCTTCATCTTCGGGTTCCAGCGATGCGTCTGGTGGCCGAAGTGCGCGCCCGTTTCGAGCAATTGCTGCATGGAGACGACAGGTGCCGCCATAAGAGAGTTCCTTTCCGGTTGATCCTCTGGGAAGCGAGTAATCCGTTGATCAGGGTAAAACCCCGGACGGACACCGGCTGTATGGGCTTCCCATGCGGTGTGCAGGCACCTCCGATAGCGGAAGCGCTCAGGAAACGCAACTGCGTAATGATCCTTGACAGACGGAACGTAAAAGGAACATATCATGTTTGTGGGCGGAACAAAGAACCGTTCCCGCACGCGCCGGTTGCGACAACGTAACCCGTCACCGTGAAGGATGGAGTGGGAAGATGGCATTGGTCGGTTTTCTGGTTTTCGCAAGCGCGTTTGCGGCGAGCGTTGCGGTGTTCTGGTTGACGCTGGTACCTGCCCTGCCGCGGATCGTCGCCCTTCTGCGCGATGGTGTTGACCCGGTCTCCCCTGCCGTTGCGGTCTTTATCGTCAGCGAAGCTCGGCTTCGCGCGCGGACCCGGACAGTGACGTCTGTGTCTCGCCCGCAGTGGCGCGCAGCCGCTTGACGCGCCGATAGGCCGCGATGCTGAACGGCAGCGTCGCGAGATAGGCCACGCCCAGGAAGGTCAGCGTGTGCCACGGCGCCGAGATCAGCGCAGCGCCCAGCAATACGACGACGGCGATCGCCTCGAAGCGGATGTTGTGGCGGAGCTTCAGCGACGACCAGCTATAGGTCGCGACGCTCGACACCATCAGCACCGCCATCAGCGCAACCCATGGCCCGACGATGAGCGGCGACCGCCACAGGTCGAGACCGGTCCAGAACCACAAATACATTGGCAGCATGGCAAGTCCCGCCCCCACCGGCGAGGGTGACCCGGTCAGGAAGCCCGCCGATTTGTGCGGCTGATCCGCGACATCGATCGCGGCATTGAACCGTGCAAGGCGCAGCGCGCAGAACACCGCAAACACCAACGCGATCAGCCAGCCGACCCGCGGCAAATCCTGGAGCGACCAGAGATACAGAATCAACGCGGGCGACACGCCGAACGAAATCGCATCGGACAACGAATCGAGTTCGGCGCCAAAGCGGCTCTCGCCGCGCACCATCCGCGCGATTCGACCGTCAATCCCGTCGAGCACGCTCGCGATCATCACCATCACCACCGCGGTTTCCCATTGCCCGGCAATGGCAAAGCGAATGCCGGTCAGGCCCGAGCATAAGGCCAGCGCGGTGACCGCGTTCGGGGCGACCGCGCGCAAAGGAAGCCCACGCGCCGTCCGGCGGCGCAAACGCCGATTCATGGCCGCCGCACCGGAGTGATCATTGCGCGATGCCGGTCGCGGTGGTTCCACCAACGCGCCCGAGCACGGTCTCTCCCGCCACGCTGCGCTGGCCGAGCACGACCTGACACGCGCAATCGTCGGGCAGATAGACATCGACTCGGCTGCCGAAGCGGATCAGGCCAATGCGCTGGCCGGCGGCGACCATGTCGCCTGCCTTCACGAACGGCACGATTCGCCGCGCCAGCAACCCGGCGATTTGCGTAAACCCGATCCGGCGAGCGGTTCCGGTTGCATCCGGACGCCCTTCCACCAGGATATGCTGCCGCTCATTGTCTTCGCTCGCTTTGTCGAGCTCGGCATTGACGAATTTGCCCGAAATATAGACGACTTGCTTGATCGTGCCGGCAATCGGCGTGCGATTGATGTGCACATCGAACACCGACATGAATACCGAGACGCGAATCAGCGGGGCATCGCCCAGCGCGTTCGGCCCGGCGAGTTCGCGCGGCACGGGAACGCGCTCGATCATCGAGACGAGCCCATCGGCGGGCGAAACGATCAGCCCTTCTCCGCTTGGCGTCACCCGCACCGGATCGCGGAAGAACAACGCCACCCATAGCGTGAAGCCAATCAGCGGCCAGGCAACGAACCAGCCCAGCGACACCCAGGCGACGAACGAAACCACCCCCGCGATCATAACATATTTGCGCCCCTCCGGATGGAGATCGGGCACCCGCCATTTGACGGCTTCGGCGGGGAGGACAGGTTTTTCGATGGGTGACATGCTCCGGTCCTACCCCACCCCCCTGCCCGCGACAATCGCGAACCGGAGGCGGTCCGGGTCGGGCTCGATGGACGGAGCGCCCGCACCGGGTTGATCGCCGCCCGCCTTCCTCCTAGACGCTGGCGCAAACCTCCCCACAGGAAAGAGCGTAATGGCGAAGATCAAGGTGAAGACGCCCGTCGTGGAAATCGATGGCGACGAGATGACGCGGATCATCTGGCAGTGGATTCGCGAGCGCCTGATCCTCCCCTATCTCGACATCGATCTCGATTATTACGACCTCGGGATGATGACCCGCGACGCCACCGACGACAAGGTCACGGTCGACAGCGCCAAGGCGATCCAGAAATATGGCGTCGGCGTGAAGTGCGCGACGATCACCCCCGATGAGCAGCGCGTCGAGGAATTCGGCCTCAAGAAGATGTGGAAGTCGCCCAACGGCACGATCCGCAACATTCTGGGCGGCACGATCTTCCGCGAACCGATCGTGATCAAAAATGTCCCCCGCCTGATCCCGAGCTGGACGCACCCGATCGTCGTCGGTCGCCATGCCTTTGGCGATCAATACCGCGCGACCGATTTCCTCGTGCCCAGCCCCGGCACGCTGCGGATGGTGTTCCACGGCGATGATGGCACCGTCATCGACGAGGAAGTGTTCCGCTATCCGTCTCCGGGCGTTGCGCTGGCGATGTATAATCTCGACGATTCGATCCGCGATTTCGCCCGCGCGTCGATGCATTATGGCCTGAACCTAAAATGGCCGGTGTACCTGTCGACCAAGAACACGATCCTCAAATACTATGACGGACGTTTCAAGGATCTCTTCGCCGAGGTTTTCGAGGCCGAATTCAAGGACAAGTTCAAAGAAGCCGGCATCACCTATGAGCATCGCCTGATCGACGACATGGTCGCGTCGGCGCTCAAATGGCATGGCGAATTCGTCTGGGCGTGCAAGAATTATGACGGCGACGTGCAGTCCGATCAGGTCGCGCAAGGCTTCGGCTCGCTCGGGCTGATGACCTCGGTGCTGCTCACCCCCGACGGCAAGACGGTTGAAGCGGAAGCCGCGCACGGCACCGTCACGCGCCATTTCCGCCAGCACGAACAGGGCAAGGCGACCTCGACCAACCCGATCGCCTCAATCTTCGCCTGGACCGGCGGCCTGAAATATCGCGGCAAGTTCGACAACACACCCGACGTGACGCAGTTCGCCGAAACGCTCGAGCAGGTCTGCATCCAGACGGTCGAGGACGGCCATATGACCAAGGATCTCGCGTTGCTGATCGGGCCAGATCAGCCGTGGATGACGACCGAGCAGTTCTTCGAACAGGTCCGCCTCAACCTCGAAACCAAGATGGGCGTGCAGGGATAAGCTGACAAAGGCGACCATTCGCGCCAAGGTGCGCGGATGGTCTCACCCCTCTCCAATACCGGCTTCAGCGACACGCTTGTAATCCTCGGCGCGGCGGGGCTCGTCATCCCGGCGTTCGCACGCGCGAAAATCAGCCCGGTCATCGGTTTTATTCTGGTCGGCCTGCTGGTTGGGCCATTCGGCCTCGGTGCGCTCGTCGATGATTATCCGTGGCTTTACCACATCACGATTTCCGATCCGCACGCGATCGAGCCGTTCGCCGAGTTCGGCATCGTGCTGCTGTTGTTTTCGATCGGGCTGGAGCTGTCCTTCAAGCGACTGTGGTCGATGCGGCGGCTGGTATTCGGGGTCGGCGCGGCCGAATTGATCGGCGCGGGCGCGGTAATCGGGTTCGCGCTGCATCTGCTGACCGGTCTTGATTGGGCGGGCGCGATGGCGCTCGGCATCGCGCTCGCTTTATCCTCGACCGCGTTGGTCTTGCCGATCGCCGGGACGACGGGACCCGTTGGGCAGACCGCGTTCGCGATGCTGTTGTTCGAGGATCTGGCGCTGGTGCCGATCATTTTCATCCTCGGCGCGGTCGGGCCAATGGCCGCGGCGGGTGGCATGATCGGCTTTGCGCGAGTCGGCGGGGCGGCGGTGCTCACGCTGGTGATCCTGTTCATCGGCGGCCGCTTCCTGTTGCCAAAGCTGTTCGCCCAAGCCGCGCGGACCAAGAGCCCCGAACTGTTCCTCGCGGCATCGTTGCTCGTCGTGATCGCGGCGAGTCTCGCGACCAGCGCCGTCGGCCTGTCGCCGATCGTCGGCGCGTTGATCGCCGGGCTGCTGATCGCCGAAACCGATTATCACAGCGAAGTCGAGGTCATCACCGCGCCGTTCAAGGGGCTGGCGCTCGGCGTGTTCCTCATCACCGTCGGGATGAGCGTCGATCTGCGTGCGATCATGGCCGATTGGGGGGTCTATTTGCTCGGCATTGCGGCAGTGGTCGCGGTCAAGGCGGCGGTGACCTTCGTCCTGCTGCGGCTCGCCGGCATTCGTGGCGGCGTCGCGGCGGAGACCGGCGTGCTGATGGGCAGTCCGTCCGAGACCACGCTGATCGTGCTCGGCGCGGCGGCGCAGGCGCAGCTGATCGCGCCTGGCCTTGCGAGCTTCTGGCAAACCGTCACCGCGATCGGCCTGACGATCACGCCGCTGCTGTCGATGCTCGGCAAGCGTGTGGCGCGGGGGTTGGAGCAGCGCGGTGATTTGCCCGACGCTGAGATTTCGCCCGAAGGCCCCGGAACGGTGGTGATCGGTTTTGGCCGCGTCGGGCGGATGGTCTGCGACATGCTCGCGGTCCACGGCCAGCCCTATGTCGCGGTCGAGGCCAATATCGACGCGGTGACGGCGGCGCGCGCCGAGGGCTATACGGTGATGTTCGGCGATGTCGTGCGGCCCGAACTGGTCGATCGGCTCAACCTCGGGCGCGCCAAGGCGCTGATTTTGACGATGGACGATCCGGTGCTGAGCGTTACGCTGACGCGGCGCGTGCGCGGGTGGGTGCCCGATCTGACGATCGTGGCGCGCGCGCGCGATACGGCGCACGCCGCCGAACTGTACAAGGCAGGTGTCAGCGACGCGGTGCCCGAGACGCTCGAATTCTCGCTGCAACTGGCCGAGGCGGTACTGACCGACCTCGGCGTCGCGGTCGGCCCGGTGATCGCCTCGATCCACGAAAAGCGCGACGCGCTGCGGCAGGAGATCAAGGCGGCAGCGGAAATGGTGGCGCTGCCGCGCCTGAAACGGGTGCGGCGCGGGGTGACCGCGGGAGATGCTGCGGAAGTTTAGGCGAAGTTTAGGGATAAAGCGTGTTTCGGACGCGGTTGGATTTGCCTAATTTTGTTGCAAAAGTCGCACGAGTCGCACCAACGCGTGGTTTTTTCGCGCTGGGGTGATGGCGGATCGACGGTTTGAAAGAGCGGCGGTGATTGTGGCATGAAGGCCGCGTGTAGGACATCCGTCGATGCCTGCGGGCGCGAAGCGAGTCCTGTATCGGGCACCCTTAGCTGGAAGGTTCCGTCGATGATCCGAGGACGTTGCTATCGCCGTGCGGTCGTCGCTGCCGTGTTCGCCACAATGCTTGCCGTTCCGCATCATCCGGCGATCGGCGCTCAGGCTAAGCGCGGCGACAAGCCTCTGAAAACGATTGAGATATCAGGTGATTACATCATACCGATCGTTGTGAAAGGAAAGTCGGCACGCCTTAAGGTCGCGGCCGATGCCCTGAAATGGCCAATCCTCAACGGCGGCTTCGCCAACGCGCTCGCGCTGAAATCGGGGCCGTTCAAGGGCAAGGGCAAGACCGAAGAAGGCGATTCCTTTACGATCAGTTCGAAAGTGGTCCGCAGCCAATATGGCGACTCGCGCAAGCGGCAACGGGCGTTGTGGGCCGACCGCGATGTCTTCACGGGCTTTGACGGTGTGGTTGGCCCAACCGGGATCGGCTATGACGTCGTCCGCATGACCTTGCGCGCGGCGTCGCCGGGCGACCGTGTCATTACGCATCCGCTGCGCAGTTTTCCGTTCTTTGGGCTGGTAAGCGCCGCGTTCGAGATCGAGATCGCCGGTGAACGCGTCGGCGTCGATTTCAACCTCGACCGCCACGATACGCTCGTCAACGCATCAACGGGCAAGCTGCTGGCCGATCATTATGGCGGCGCGCTGAGCGGCGATCCGGTGCAGTACCGGCTGTTCAACAGCACGAGCCGTCCGGGGCGGCGGCTGGTGCTTACCCGACCGTTCCTGATCGACGGTTATAGCGTTGGCGATATTGCCGTGCGCATCCGTCCCGAGGCGAAATCAAGCATTCCCGACAGCACCGTCGTGCCTGATCCCGATGAGATCGTCGTAACCGCAAATACGAAGAAGAAGCCGCGCTACGCGATCACGCTCGGCACCGATTATCTCAAAAACTGTTCGTCGATCACCTATGATCTGCGCGCCAAGACCGTTGCGCTGGCATGCACCTGAACGCTGGCGTCCCGAACTGATTGCCATGCCACGCAGCGCACCGCCGCGCGAAGGTGTTGCTTTATCGCATCGGCTGCGTCGCGTAATTTCCCCCGCGCGCCAACTAGGCTTGACCGTTACGCCCACGGACGGCACCGCCAATGTTGCACTTTCATGAATAAGGGGGGCCTTCCGTGCGCCATTCTACGCTTCTCGCCACGACATTCCTCGTGGTCTTCGCCACGCCCGCGCTCGCCCAGACAGCGCCTGCAGAACCGGCCCCGGCCGCGCCCGCCACAGAGAGCAAAGGGCTCGACGACATCGTCGTAACCGCCCAGCGGCGCTCGGAAAATCTGCAGAACGTGCCGCTGTCGGTGACCGCGATCCGTGGCGACAAGCTCGACGCGATTGCAGCGGGCGGACCAGACATCCGCTTCCTGTCGGCGCGCGTGCCGAGCCTGATCGTCGAATCGTCGTTCGGGCGCACCTTCCCGCGCTTCTACATTCGCGGTCTCGGCAATACCGATTTTGATTTCAACGCGTCGCAGCCGGTCAGCCTGGTCTATGACGATGTCGTTCTCGAAAACCCGATCCTGAAGGGTTTTCCGGTATTCGATCTCGACCGCGTCGAAGTGCTGCGCGGGCCGCAGGGGACGCTGTTCGGGCGCAACACGCCGGCGGGCATCGTCAAGTTCGATTCGGTCAAGCCGAGCGCCCGGACCAACGGCTATGGCCGCATCTCCTATGGCAGCTATAACGGCGTGAACGCGCAGGGCGCGATCGGCGCGCCGATTGTCGGCGATACTGTTACCGCGCGCGTCTCGGCGCTGTATCAGCGGCAGGACGGCTATGTCGACAATGTCGTGCCATCGGGTACGACCCGGAACCGCTTCGAGGGGTTCAAGGAATTTGCCGGGCGCGCGCAGATCGACATCAAGCCGACCGAGAATTTTGACATCCTGCTCGCCGGGCAATTGCGCACGCTGCGCGGTACCGCCCGCCTGTTCCGCGCCAATGTCTTCACCAAGGGACAGACCGGGCTCAACGCCACGTTCGACCGCAATCGCGTGTCGACCGATGGCAAGAACGAACAGAAGGTCGACACGCAGAACCTGTCGGCGCACGTCACCTATAATGCCGGGCCGGTGTCGCTGATTTCGGTGACGAGCTATTGGAGCGGAAACGCAACCTCGGTGGGCGATGTCGATGGCGGCTTCGGTGCCAACTTCCTGCCCGCCGGTGCCTATGGCCCAGGCAACATCCCCTTCACCGCCGAAACGCGTGACAGCGTGCCGCGGCTGCGCCAGTTCACGCAGGAATTCCGCATCGCCAGCAATGGCAATGGCGCGCTCAGCTATCAGGCCGGGGTGTTCTATTTCAGCGAGCAATTGCAGATCGTCAGCGAGAATTATTCGACGCTGGGCGACCCCAACAATGCGCCGGGCGCGGTCAACATTCTGGTCTCACAGGATCAGGACAGCAAGGCGTATGGCGTGTTCGGGTCGGCTACGTACAAGCTGACCGACCGGTTGAGCGTGACCGGCGGCGTTCGGTATAATAACGACAAGCGCAACTATTTCGTCACGCGCACCAAGGACACGCAGTTTCCGAACTTCCTGCAGGATCCGCTCGGATCGGTGCGGCGCTCAGTTTCGGGCGAAAACGTCACTTGGGACGCGACCGCCAACTTCAAGGCGACCGACGGGGTCAACCTCTATGCCCGCGCCGCAAAGGGATACCGTGCGCCGAGCATCCAGGGACGCATCCTGTTCCCCGCCAACACCGCCAACACGCTGGAGGACGGTGTCACCACTGCCAAATCCGAAACGATCCAGTCGTGGGAGGCGGGCGTCAAATCGACCTTCCTCGGCGGACGCGGCCGCTTCAATTTCAACGGCTTCTATTATGACCTCAACAATGCGCAGTTGACCGCAGTCGGCGGCGGGGTGAACGCCAACCGCTTGCTCAACGCCAAGAACGTGCGCGGCTATGGGCTTGAGGCGGATGCCGAGCTGCGCCCGATCCCGAACCTGACGCTGACCGCAGGATTGAGCTACAACCACACCGAAATTCGCGATCCGAACCTGACCACCGCGGCGTGCGGCGTGCAGGGCGCGGACGGCGTGGCGTTGTGTACTGTGCTCGATCCGGTGGTGGTGCCGACCGCGCCGTTCACCGCGGCGGTCGTCAACATCAACGGCAACAGCCTGCCGCAATCGCCGCGCTGGATCGCCAATTGGACCGCGCGCTATGGCGTGCCGATCGGCAATGGCGAAGTCTATGCCTATACCGACTGGGCGTACCGTTCGAAGATCAACTTCTTCCTGTACGAATCGGTCGAATTCCAGAGCAAGCATCTGCTCGAAGGCGGCTTGCGCGTCGGCTACAAAACCGATCGCTTCGATGTGGCGGGCTTCGTGCGCAACATCACCGACACGACGCAGGCAGTCGGCGGGATCGACTTCAACAATCTGACCGGCTTCGTCAACGAACCCCGCATCTTCGGGGTCGAGGCGGGGTTCAAATTCTGAAAGCTTTGATCGGGCACGCCGCCGCCGCGGTGGCGTGCCCGTTCAGCCGGCCAGTGCGGCCTTGACCGCGTCGATGGCATCGGCCGCCTTTGCGCCATCCGGCCCGCCGCCCTGCGCCATGTCGGGACGGCCACCGCCGCCCTGGCCGCCGAGCGTCGCCACGGCGAGCTTGAGCAAATCGACCGCGCTCTTGGTGGAGACCAGATCCTCGGTCAGACCGACCGCGACCGAGGCGCGGCCGTCATTGACCGCGATGATCATCGCGATGCCCGAGCCACCAAGGCGTTGCTTCATGTCATCGACCGCGCCGCGCAGGCCCTTGGGGTCGAGGCCATCGACGACTTGCCCGAGAAAATTGAGCCCGCCAATCTGTTCGGGGCCAGCTTGTGCCGCCCCTCCCCCGCCGCCGAGCGCCAGCGCCTTCTTGGCCTCGGCGAGTTCGCGCTCCAGGCGGCGGCGGTCCTCGACCAACGCGAGCACACGCGCCGGGACCTCATCGGGCGAGGATTTGAGCGCGGTCGCGGCTTCCTTGAGCTTGTCATCGCGCGACGTGAGATAGGCGCGCGCCGCTTCGCCCGTGAGCGCTTCGACCCGGCGGATGCCCGAGGAGACCGCGCCTTCGCTAACCAGCGTAAACAGGCCGATATCGCCGAGCGCGCGGACGTGCGTGCCACCGCACAATTCGAGCGAATAGGTACGATCGTCCTCGGTTCCCATCGAGACGACGCGGACTTCCTCGCCATATTTCTCGCCGAACAGCGCCATCGCGCCCTCGGCAATCGCTTCGTCGGGGGTCATCAGGCGCGTGCTGACGGCTCCGTTGGCGCGGATGTGGTGGTTCACATCGGCCTCGACTTGGGCGAGCGCGGCGGGATCGATCGCGCTTGGCTGCGAGAAATCGAAGCGCAAGCGTTCGGGTGCGACGAGGCTGCCCTTTTGCACGACGTGAAGGCCCAGGCGCTGGCGCAGCGCCTCGTGCAGCAAGTGGGTGGCGCTATGGTTGGCGCGGATGCGGTCGCGGCGGGCGCGGTCGATCGTAAGGTGGAGCGCATCACCGACCGCGATCTGGCCTTGCGTGATCGTGGTGCGGTGCGACCAGAGGCGGCCGAGATATTTGTGCGTGTCCTCGACTTGCCCCAGCACGCCGGGTGCGGTCAGCGTGCCGGTGTCACCGACTTGTCCGCCGCTTTCGGCATAGAAAGGCGTCTGGTTGACGACGATCTCGACGGTTTCGCCGGTGGATGCGCTGTCGACGCGCGCACCATCCTTGACGATCGCGACGACCTGGCCCTCGCCTTCCTCCGATGTGTAGCCGATGAATTCGGTGCCGCCTGAGCCTTCGGCGATGTCGAACCATACGTCATCGGACGCGCGCTGGCCCGATCCCTTCCACGCGGCGCGCGCGGCGCGCTTCTGTTCGGCCATCGCGGTGTCGAACCCGGTGCGGTCGATCCCGAAGCCCTGCGCGCGGAGGGCATCCTCGGTCAGATCGTAGGGAAAGCCGAAGGTGTCATAGAGTTTGAACGCGGTTTCGCCGGGGAGCGTCGCGCCCGGTTCCATCGCGGCGGTCGCTTCATCGAGCAGCCGCAGACCGTTGACCAGTGTGCGGCGGAACTGCGTCTCCTCCTGCAACAAGGTCGATTCGATCGAGGCCTGCGCGCGCACCAACTCAGGGTACGCCGCGCCCATTTCCGCGACGAGCGCAGGCACGAGCCGGTGCATCAACGGCTCCTTGCTCCCAAGCAAATGCGCGTGGCGCATTGCGCGGCGCATGATGCGGCGGAGCACATAGCCGCGGCCTTCATTGGCGGGCAGCACGCCATCGGCGACGAGGAAGCCCGAGGTGCGCAAATGATCCGCAATGACGCGGTGGCTTGCCTGATTGTCGCCGGTGGTCGCGGTGCCGGTGAGCGCGCCCGAGGCGGCGATCAGCGCCTTGAACGTGTCGGTGTCATAATTGTCGTGGACGCCCTGCAACACGGCGGCGATCCGCTCGAGCCCCATGCCCGTGTCGATCGACGGCTTGGGCAGCGGGGTCCGCGTGCCATCGGCCGATTGATCGAATTGCATGAACACGAGGTTCCAGATTTCGACGAAACGGTCGCCATCCTCATCAGGGCTGCCCGGCGGGCCACCGGGGATATGGTCGCCATGATCGAAGAAAATCTCCGAACACGGGCCGCACGGGCCAGTATCGCCCATCGACCAGAAATTGTCGTTGGTGGCGATGCGGATGATGCGTTCTTCGGGCAGGCCCGCGATTCGCTTCCACAGATCGAACGCTTCATTGTCGGTGTGATAGACGGTGACGGTCAGCCGGCTCGGGTCGATCCCCCATTCCTTGGTCAGCAGGCCCCAGGCGAGCGTGATCGCGCGTTCCTTGAAATAATCGCCGAACGAGAAATTGCCGAGCATTTCGAAGAAGGTGTGATGCCGCGCGGTGTAGCCGACATTGTCGAGATCGTTATGCTTGCCGCCTGCGCGCACGCACTTCTGGCTCGAGGACGCGGTGACGTACGGCCGCGTTTCCAGGCCGGTGAAGACGTTCTTGAACGGCACCATCCCCGCATTGACGAACATCAGCGTCGGATCGTTTTGCGGCACCAGCGGCGCGGACGCGATCTTCGCGTGGCCGTTGGCGGCGAAATAGTCGAGGAAGCTACGGCGGATGTCGTTCGTGGAGATCATGGTCGCATGGCTTAGGCGAGGCCGCGCCGTATCTCAAGCATGGCTCGGTTGGTCGTGATGCGATACGACCGCGCGATGGGGGGACTTGCCATGCGTTTGCTGATGATCGCACCGATGCTGTTGTTGCTCGCGCCGAGCGCCGAGGGTGCGGCGGTCGTGGCGCAAGATGCGCCGCTCCATACGATTTGTGGCGACGATACCGCCGCGCCGGGCATCGAACGGATCTTGCCCGGGTTCGGGGCTGGGGCGCTGACGATCTCGACCACGAAGCCGCAAGCGCAGGCGTTCTTCGATAACGGCATGCAACTGAGCCACGCCTTTGCGCACGATGCGGGTCGCGGCGCGTTCAAGGAAGCGGCGCGGATCGATCCGGCGTGTGCGATGTGCGTGTGGGGCGAGGCCTGGTCGGGCGGGCCGACGATCAACTTCACCGTCGATGCCGCGACGCAAGTGAAGATGGGCAAGCTGACCGACGCGGCGATCCCGCTCGCGGCGACGGGGCCGTTGCTCGAGCGGCAAATGCTCGCGGCGCTCAAGCTGCGCTACACGGATGGCGGCGGCAAGGGGCGGGGCGACCAAGCCTATGCCCGTGCGATGGATGCGATCGCGCTGGCGCATCCTGAAAGCGACGAGTTGCTCACGCTCGCAGCCGACGCGTGGATGATCCCGGCGGCACTGGCCGACAATAAGATCGGAATGCCGCGCGCGGTCGCGTTGCTGGAGGTGGTGCTGAAGCGCAATCCGGATTTCACCCCGGCGATCCATTTCTACATCCATGCGACCGAGATGAGCGGCTTTCCGGGGCGCGCCGAGCGCTATGCCGACCGGCTCGGCGCGCTCGCGCCCGCCGCCAGCCATCTGATCCACATGCCGAGCCACACTTATTATTGGATCGGCCGCTATCAGGATGCGAC
>NZ_JBBATX010000028.1:0-26726 GCF_040398505.1 Sphingomonas sp.
ACAAGACGCTGATGACCAGCCTCGACGGCGTGTTCGCGGCGGGCGACATCGTGCGTGGCGCGAGCCTCGTGGTGTGGGCGATCCGCGACGGGCGCGACGTGGCGGCGAGCATGCACAAATATCTGAAGGCGACGGCGAGCGCGGGGAGGAAGGCGGCATGAAGCGGATCGTTCTTGCCGCCAGCCTAATCCTCGCGGCGCCTGTCGCCGCGCAGACCGGGGGCGCTCCGTCGGCGCCCACCGGTCAGAAGTATCAGCAGCAAAGCCTGGCGATCTTGGGTGATCCAGGTGTCGCAGCTTGGCAATCTGGCGTCGCTGCACGTGCGCAGGCGCGTGTGAAGGACGAGGTCGAAACGTTGCTTGCCGAGGTGAAACCAATCTTCGAGCGAGATGAAAGTCAAAAAAATGCCAAGCATTCCTGACTCCGAACGCGCGCGCCTCGCCGAACACGGCATGTACCGCCCCGAATTCGAGGGCGATGCCTGCGGCGTCGGGCTCGTCGCCGCGACCGATGGCACGCCGTCGCGCCGCGTCGTGCAGTCGGCGATCGATGCGCTGAAAGCCGTGTGGCACCGCGGTGCGGTCGACGCCGATGGCAAGACCGGTGACGGTGCTGGCCTCCACATCGATCTCCCGCTCAAATTCTTCGACGATGCAATTGCCGCCTCGGGCCACAAGCCGCTGCCCAACCGGCTCGCGGTCGGGATGATCTTCCTGCCGCGCACCGATCTTGGCGCGCAGGAAGCGTGCCGCACGATCATCGAGAGCGTGATCATCGACGAGGGCTATACGATCTATGGCTGGCGGCAAGTGCCGGTCGATGTCTCGGTGATCGGGCAAAAGGGCCTCGCCACGCGCCCCGAGATCGAGCAAATCATGATCGCCGGCCCCCTGCCCGACGAGGCCAGCGCCGCCGAATTCGAGAAGAACCTCTATCTCGTCCGCCGCCGGATCGAGAAGCGCGTTATCGAAGCGCAGATCCAGGGTTTCTACGTCTGCAGCCTGTCGTGCGTGTCGATCATCTATAAGGGCCTGTTCCTCGCCGAAAGCCTGTCGGTCTTCTATCCCGATCTGTGCGACATGCGCTTCGAAAGCCGCGTCGCAATCTTTCATCAGCGCTATTCGACCAACACTTTCCCGCAATGGTGGCTGGCGCAGCCGTTCCGCTGCCTCGCGCACAATGGCGAGATCAACACGATCCGCGGCAATAAAAACTGGATGCTCAGCCACGAGATCAAGATGGCGAGCCTGTCGTTCGGCGAGCATAGCGAGGACATCAAGCCGGTGATCCCGGCGGGTGCGTCCGACACCGCAGCACTCGATTGCGTGTTCGAGGCGATTTGCCGCTCGGGCCGCGATGCGCCCACCGCCAAGCTGATGCTCGTGCCCGAAGCGATGGCGCCCAATAGCGACATGCCGCCCGAGCATCTCGCCATGTACCAATATCTCGCCTCGGTGATGGAGCCGTGGGACGGCCCCGCCGCGCTCGCCATGACCGATGGCCGCTGGGCCGTCGCCGGCATGGACCGCAATGCGCTGCGCCCCTTGCGCTACGTCCGCACGATCGACGGTTTGCTGATCGTCGGGTCCGAAAGCGGGATGGTCGTCGTTCCTGAATCGACGATCATCGAAAAGGGCCGCTTGGGCCCGGGCGAAATGATCGCGGTCGACCTCGACAAGGGCGAATTGCTCCACGACCGCGCGGTGAAGGACCGAATCGCAGGCGAAGCCGATTATGCCGCGATGATCGGCGCGTTCACGACGATTGCCGATTTGCCGATGCCAAAGGATGCGGTGATCGCGCGGTACGATCGCGCCGAGCTGATCCGCCGCCAAGTCGCCGCCGGGCAAACCATGGAGGATATGGAGCTGATCCTGTCGCCCATGGTCGAGGGGGCCAAGGAAGCGATCGGATCGATGGGCGACGATACCCCGCTCGCGGTCATTTCCGACAAGCCGCGCCTCATCAGCCAATTCTTCCGGCAAAATTTCAGCCAGGTCACCAACCCGCCGATCGACCCGTTGCGCGAACGCCATGTCATGTCGCTCCGCACGCGGTTCGGCAATCTCGCCAATATCCTCGATACCGAGGACCGGCGCGATGGCGTGCTCGTGCTCGAATCGCCCGTGCTCGATGGAACCGACTGGGCGCGGTTGAAGACGCATTTCGGCGCGCAGGCGGCCGAAATCGACTGCACCTTTGAGGCCGGCGGCGGCGCGGAAACGCTGCGCGCCGCGATCGCGCGGATCAGGGCCGAAGCGGTGACCGCAGTACGCGAGGGCCGGACCGAATTGTTCCTGACCGACCGCACGATCGGCCCCGACCGGATCGGCATTGCCGGTGTGCTCGCGGCGGCGGCGGTGCATACGCATCTCGTGCGGATGGGCTTGCGTTCTTACGCCAGCATCAACATCCAGACCGCCGAATGCCTCGACACGCATTATTATGCGGTGCTGATCGGCGTCGGCGCGACGACGGTCCATGCCTATCTGGCCGAGGCGTCGATCGCCGACCGCCACGCGCGCGGCTTGTTCGGCGATCTCACGCTCGACCAGTGTCTCGCGCGACACCGCACCGCGGTCGAAGAGGGGCTGCTCAAGATCATTTCGAAAATGGGGATCGCGGTGATCTCGTCGTATCGCGGCGGCTATAATTTCGAGGCGGTCGGTTTGAGCCGGGCGTTGGTCAACGATCTGTTCCCCGGCATGCCCGCGAAGATTTCGGGCGAAGGCTATGCCTCGCTCCACCTCAACGCGCAGCTGCGCCACGACAAGGCGTTTGACGAGGCCGTTGCGACGCTGCCGATCGGCGGCTTCTATCGCCAGCGCCACACCGGCGAGACGCACGCTTACTCGGCGCAATTGATGCACTTGCTGCAAAATGCGGTCGCGACCGATTCGTACTCGACCTATCTGCAATTCTCGCGCGGGGTGGAAAGCCTGCCGCCGGTCTATCTGCGCGATTTGCTACAGTTCAATTTCCCGGCGGAGGGCGTCGCGGTCGATCAGGTCGAGGCGATCACCGAGATCCGCAAGCGCTTCGTGACGCCGGGCATGTCGTTGGGCGCGCTCAGCCCCGAAGCGCACGAGACGCTCGCCATCGCGATGAACCGGATCGGCGCAAAAGCCGTATCGGGCGAAGGCGGCGAAGACAGCGCGCGCTATCACCCCTATCCCAATGGCGACAATGCCAATTCGGCGGTCAAGCAGATCGCCAGCGGGCGCTTCGGCGTGACGGCGGAATATCTCAACGCCTGCGACGAGATCGAGATCAAGGTCGCACAAGGGGCCAAGCCCGGCGAGGGCGGGCAATTGCCCGGCTTCAAGGTGACCGAATTCATCGCAAAATTGCGCCACGCAACGCCGGGGGTGACGCTCATCTCGCCACCGCCGCACCACGACATTTATTCGATCGAGGATCTGGCGCAGCTCATTTACGATTTGAAGCAGATCAATCCCGTCGCGCGGGTGTGCGTGAAGCTCGTCTCCTCCGCCGGGATCGGCACCGTCGCGGCGGGCGTCGCCAAGGCGCATGCCGATGTGATCCTTATTGCTGGCCATGTCGGCGGCACCGGCGCTTCCCCGCAGACCAGCATCAAATATGCCGGAACGCCATGGGAAATGGGGCTGAGCGAGGTCAACCAGACACTGACGCTCAATGGGCTTCGCGGGCGGATCAAGCTGCGCACCGATGGCGGACTCAAGACCGGGCGCGACATCGTCATCGCCGCGATCCTGGGCGCGGAGGAATTCGGCATCGGCACGCTCAGTCTCGTCGCGATGGGCTGCATCATGGTGCGGCAATGCCATTCGAACACGTGCCCGGTCGGCGTCTGCACGCAGGACGAGAAGCTCCGCGCGAAATTCAGCGGGTCGCCTGAAAAGGTCATCAATCTGATGACCTTCATCGCCGAGGAAGTCCGCGACATCCTCGCCCGACTCGGTTTCCGCAGCCTCGACGAAGTGATCGGCCGCACCGAATTGCTCCGCCAGGTCAGCCGCGGCGCGGAACATCTCGACGATCTCGATTTGAACCCGATCCTCGCCAAGGTCGACGCGCCCGACGATCAGCGCCGCTTCAGCCTGACCGGACGGCGCAATGAAGTCCCCGACAGCCTCGATGCGCAAATCCTCAAGGATGCCGCTGCCGTGTTCAGCCGGCGCGAGAAGATGCAGCTGACCTATTCGGTGCGCAACACGCATCGCGCGGTCGGCACGCGGCTGTCGAGCGAGATCACCCGGACCTTCGGCATGTCGGCGCTCGCCGACGGGCACGTCCATGTCCGGCTGCGTGGCTCGGCGGGGCAATCGCTCGGCGCGTTCCTGTGCAAGGGCATTACGCTCGAAGTGTTCGGCGACGCCAATGACTATGTTGGCAAGGGCCTGTCCGGCGGGATCATCGCGGTGCGCCCGGTCGTGTCCTCGCCGCTCGCGAGCCAGGACAATACGATCATCGGCAACACCGTGCTCTACGGCGCGACCTCGGGCAGCCTTTATGCCGCTGGCCAGGCCGGCGAACGCTTTGCAGTGCGCAATTCGGGCGCGAGCGTGGTGGTTGAAGGCTGCGGTGCGAACGGGTGCGAATATATGACCGGCGGCATCGCGGTCGTGCTCGGCACGGTCGGCGCGAATTTCGGCGCAGGCATGACCGGGGGGATGGCGTTCGTCTACGATCCCGAAGGCCGCTTCCCGCGCCGCGCGAACCCGGAGAACATCACGTGGAACCGGCTGTCCTCGCTGCATTGGGAAGCGACCTTGCTTGGGCTGGTCCGCGCGCATCACGCAGCAACCGATTCGAAATGGTCGGGTGCATTGCTCGACGATTGGGGCCGTGTGGTCGAGCATTTCTGGCAAGTGGTGCCAAAGGAAATGCTGACGCGGCTTTCCCATCCGCTCGACGATCAGCTGGAGCAAATCGCGGCGGAGTGAGCGCCCACGCGCGGATAATCGGCGAAGGCGCGTCACCGCGTCTTCCGTCCGGTGTCCGACGGGGCTAACGTCGCGCAATGTGGCAACTCCATCAATTCGCGCTCTGTCCCTTTTCGCGCAAAGTCCGCCTTTTGCTCGGCGAAAAGGGGGTGGGGTGCGAACTCGTGCGCGAATATCCGTGGGAGCAGCGCGACGAATTCCTCGACATGAACCCGGCGGGGCAAGTGCCGGTGATGACCGACGCCGCGCGCGGGCTGCGGCTGATGGATTCGATGGCGATTTGCGAATATCTTGAGGAAACCGTCGACAAGACCGCGATGATCAGCGGCACCGCGGTCAACCGCGCGGAAATCCGGCGGCTGGTCGCGTGGTTCGACACGCAATTCTTTGCCGATATCGTCGCCCCCTTGTTGCACGAACGGATGGAGAAGCGGATCGTCACCAAGGCGCCGCCCGATTCGAACAAGCTGCGCGCAGCGATGAAGGCGGCGGTGCGCCATCTCGAATATACCGATTTCCTGCTCGACCGGCATAATTGGATGGCGGGCGCGACGATGAGCCTCGCCGATCTGGCCGCCGCCGCGCAGATTTCGGTCGCGGATTATCTCGGTGGGATCGACTGGAAGCATCACGAACAGACCGCGAAATGGTATCGCGGGTTCAAGAGCCGTCCGAGCTTCCGTCCCTTATTGTCGGAACGGATGGAGGGCATCGTGCCCCCCAAACATTATGACGATGTCGATTTTTGAAGGAGTGGGCCGATGCACGCGACGCATGACCCCGCCGCCGAGGCAGCCCCACTTATCGGCTTCGACGATTTCCTGAAGGTCGATATCCGCGTCGGCACGATCATCGAGGCCCTGCCCTTTCCCGAAGCGCGCAAGCCCGCATATCGCCTGCTGATCGATTTCGGCGCGGTGATCGGCATCAAGACATCGTCGGCGCAGATCACCGCGCACTATACGATCACGGAATTGCCCGGGCGGCAGGTCGCCGCGGTCGTCAATTTTCCACCGCGCCAGATCGGGAAAATGATGTCCGAAGTGCTGACGCTCGGTTTTCCCGATGCGGCGGGCGAGGTCGTGCTGATCGAACCGAACCGATCGGTACCCAATGGCGGGCGGCTATTCTGAGCGGGCGCGATCGGCCCGCCGCGTCCACCACAGCATCAGTCCCAACAGCGGCAGCGCGATGTCGAGATAGAGCGCAAAGCCCCACCATGGCTGCCAACCCCAATAGAGATTGGGCAGCGTATTGAGCTTGGCGTGCGCGAACAGTCCGACGAAATTGCGCGTCCATACCGGGGTGACCATCGTCTCGGGCGCGAAGATGTCGGTCGCGGCCACCACTAAATTGAGCAGCATCGACGCGCCGAGCAAAGCCGCCGCCGCAACCTTCGCCCCCATCCCCCGGAGTGACGCCCAGAACGGCGCCAGACCGAGCGCCAGGAACGGGATCGCCGGCACCGAATGGCGCGGGCCTACGGACGCGCCGCCGTCCCAATAGGCGTAAGACGCGTTGACCGCGAGCACGATCAGAATGACCGACAGCGCCAGCACCCCCAGATCGCGCGTCGCGGGGGCGCGGATCATCCGCGACACGCCGAGCGCGCCGAGCATCAGCACGGGTGCCACCCACAGCAGCCCGCGCCGCGTGCCGAACAGGATTTCCCACAGCACATAGGGCTTGGGGTAGGTCAGGCCGAACAGCCCCTCATTCATCCCGCCAAAGCCGACCACGCCCTGATACCCCGTCATGAACGGTGTCCCGAACGCGAACTGGTTATAGGCGGCGAGCGGCAGCACCGCGACCAGCGCCGTGCCGACCGCGATCAGATACAGCCGCCGCCGCACTGGCCATGCCGCCTCGCGGCTACGCCACAGCGCCCATAGCCCGATCGCGATGCCGCCCAGAGCCGAGGGAAATTCGATCGCCACCGCCCAGCCAAGCGCCCCGCCCGCCATCAGCGGATAGCGCCAGCGCGCGATCTCGCGATCTCCCGACGTGCCGCGCCAGATCGCCCAGGTCGCGATCAGCAGCAGCGCCGCGACGGGCGCGTGGCCGAACAAGGTGGTCGACCAGCCCCACACGACCGACCCCAGCGCATATCCCAAGGCGGCGAACAGCCCTGCCGCCGGGCTACCCGTGATTCCGGTGCCGAGATCGAACAGCAATACCGCCGCAAACGCCGTCAGCAACGCCGCGCCGAACGCCACGGCGAGCGCGAGGCGCAAGCGCAGGAAATCGGCCAGCTTCGGGTTGGTGATGTCGATCACTTGATCATAGGAATTGCCGCCCGTGACCCAATTGGTCGCCCACACCACGGGTGCCGCCATCAGCGTCACGCCGGGGGCCTTGTCCATATAGTAATGCGTGACCGATTCATGGGTGAACTGCGCCTTGTCGATCGTCAGCGTCTGATAGCGATCGATCGTCGCCTCACCGCGTTCGACCAGCGACAGCGCGCCGAACAGCCGCGTCGCATTGTTGGGGTTGAGCTCGAACGAGCCGAACCAGACGCACGACAGCCATACCAATGCGAATAACAGCAAAGCGACGCCATGCGGCCCGCGAACAATCCCGTCCTGCTTGGTCATCCGGTCAGGCGAACAACCACCAGCCGAGCAAGCGCCCGAAAGGCAAGGTAAAGAAGCCCGCGATCAGCAAAGCCCCCGTCACCATCCCGCGGACATGGCGGCGGTGGGCGGCGATCCGGTGCGTGCGCGCGCTCCACCACAGCAAGGGGGTGACGATGACGACATAGGCCGAGATGAGATGGATGAAGCTGAAATTGCCATGGTTGCTGAAGCGCACGAAGAACGATTCGGTGGCGGTCAGGAACATCGCCGCGACCCAGACCCGGCCGAGCAACCGATGCGTCGGGTCTCCCCGCGGGCGCAGCAGCATGATCGGCGTCAACGCGAGCGCGGTCATCACCGTGACGAGATGCCCCCAAACAACCGCCGGCAGATAGACCCATTGCGACTGGCCCTTGGCGAGCGCGACCACAATCGTCACGAACAAAAGGCCAGCGGCGATCGCCAGAAAGCGTTCATAGCTATCGGGTGCCAGCGCTCTGGCCGCCGTCGGCCGCGTTTGTCCTGCAAGTGTCGCCATGCTGCCCCCTCAGCCGATCGGATCAGGGAACGATCGCCGCGTCGACCGCGCGCTGATCGGCCTTGTTTTCCTGTTTCTGCTTTTTGTACGCGCGGCCGGCCTGAACGAAACAGCCCGTCGCGCCACCTGCGCCAACATTGGAGCAGCTACCGATGCCGTCTTGCCCGACACGATCATTGGCTTCAGCCTTGGCCGCCCAGCTTTCATTTTCCGGCGTCACCTTCAAATCGCGCAATTCCTTGGGGATGCGGAATTGTTCACCGGGCGGGCGCTTCACGCACACGACGATTTCATTGCCGTCGGCGTCGGTCGGGCATTTCTGGGTGCCATAGATGATCAGCGGTGGCGCGGTGACGCCCTGCGCGACGGCGGGCGCTGCGGTCAGCGCGCCAAAGGCCAGCATCGTCGCTGCCGCTGCCGTTACGGTCTTTGTCGTCAGGCTTTTCATGATCCCGTCTCCCGTCAAATCCGTTTCGCGGTCGCGATCGCGACCTTGCACCCAAGGCGGATCAGGCCGCTCAACACCAGATAGCCCGGCGTGTTTTCCGCCCCTGCCGCCAGCGCGGTTTCGCGATGCTCGACCTCCTCGGCCTGAAAATCGCGGATCGCATCCGACAGTTCGGGGTCGCTATCGCCTAGCACAACGAGCTGTTCGGCATAATGCTTGTCGATCTCGGTCTCGACCGCAGCGGTACACGCCATCGCCGCCTCAGGCCCGAACGCTGCCGTCACCGCACCGAGCGCGAAACCGGCGACATTCCAGATCGGTTGCAGCAGCGTCGGGCGCACGCCGCGCCGCGCCATCATCGCATCGAAGAACTGGCGGTGGCGCGCTTCCTGATTGGCCATGCCCGCAATCGCGCGCGCGGCCGGGCTGCGATCGCCCAGCACCGCCAACTGCCCGGCATAGATCCGCGTCGCGCCATATTCGCCCGCTTGATCGACCCGCACCATCGAATCGGTCAGCCGCTTGGCATCCCCCGGCTTCCATCCACTCATACGCGCTTTCCCTGAGTCTGCCCTTGCATCACCCCAAAGATGGCGATGGCACCGCCGATCGAAAAGAGCGCGTTGAACCCGGCGAGCGAAATTCCGAACAAACGCCACTGCGCGACATCGCAGCGCACGATCGGCGCGTTCATGATGCTGTCGAGCGTGACCGGTCCCGACAGGGTCGAGGTGCATTCGGTGAAGCCCTGCCACCAATGATATTCGACCCCGGCATGGAACACGCCGATCGCGCCGCTGAGCAGAATCGCGAGCGCCGCGAGCGCAACCAAGGCTCCGCGCGCCGGACGTCCTGGCACGACAAACGCAAGCGCCGCCAGCGCAAGCGCGGCGATGTGCGGGTAGCGTTGATACCAGCACAATTCGCACGGATAGAGATGCCCGACATATTGCGAGATCAGCGCGCCACCGAGCAGCGCGAGCGGCACGCCCAGCGCCAGCAACCGCGCCGTATCGAACCGATCGCGCACGCTACTTCGCCGCGACCGCTTGCGGCGCGCCCGACAGGCGACCGATCGTCTTGAGCGCATAGCTCAGCTGGAAATCGTCCACGCCCTTGGCTTTGAGCGCATCGGCCGTGGCCGCGAAGCGCGGGTCGGGCTTGCCGTCTTCCTCGATCGCGGCATTGTCGGCCTTGACCTCATTGATCAAATGGCGGCGCAGATCGTCCTCGCGGAACACCGGGCGCGACTTGTAATCGGGGTCGGAGATTTGCGGGACGGCGATATCGGGTTCGATCCCGCCTTCCTGCACCGATCGACCCGACGGCGTATAATAACGTGACGTGGTCAACCGCAGCGCGGCATTGTCGCCCAGATCAATGACGGTCTGCACCGATCCCTTGCCGAACGACCGCTCGCCCATCACCAGCGCGCGGTGATGATCCTGCAGCGCGCCCGCGACGATTTCCGACGCCGATGCAGTCCCCGCATTGGTCAGCACGATGATCGGCAAGCCGTGCGCCAGATCGCCCTTCACATAGGATTCGGCGTAGAATGGCTCGATATCGGCCTTGTCGCGCCCGCGCTGCGAGACGATTTCGCCGCCGGAGAGGAAGTTATCGGCGACCGCAATCGATTCATCGCGCAAGCCGCCGCCATTGTCGCGCAGATCGACGATATAGCCGAGCGGATCGTGACCGAGCTGCTTCTGGATGCCCCTGATCGCCGCCGTCACCGCTTCGCCGGTATGTTCCGAAAAAGCGTTGATGTTGATGATGCCGACGCCGTCCTTGACGCTCCATTTGACCGGCTTCTGCACGATCTTCTCGCGCACCAGCGCCACTTCGATCGGCTTGGGCCGACCGGGGCGAAGCAAGGTGAGCGCGATCCGCGTGCCCGGCTCGCCGCGCATCGCGCCGATCGCCTCGTCGAGCGTCTGTCCGAAGATCAGCTTGCCGTTGATATGCGTGATGTAATCGCCCGACTTGATCCCGGCGCGCCACCCCGGCGAATCCTCCTGCGGCGCGATGACCTTGACCGCGCCATCTTCCATCGTGACGGTCAGGCCAAGGCCGCCATAGCTGCCGAGCGTCTGGATCCGCAGATTTTGGTAATCGAGCCCGGTCTCATAGGCGCTGTGCGGATCGAGCGCGGCGAGCATCCCCTCGATCGCACCCTTGACCAGCACCTTGTCGTCGACCTTGTCGACATATTCGGCCTTCACCCGATTGAACACGTCGAGGAACACCGACATTTCACGGTACGTGCCGGTATCGACCGCCGCCATCGCGCTCGTACCCACGGGAACGATCGCGAGCACCGCAGCGATCGCGGATGCCTGGAGCAGCGAGGTGGTGAAGCGCGACATCGTCGGATACTCGTGACAGCAGGGGTGTTGGGCGGACTGTAGCGGGATTTGTCGGCGGATCAAAGCGCAGGCGGGATGAACCGCGCGTGACTCATCCGACCAACGCGGTCAAATCGATCGCACGGTCGCGCCGCCTGAGCTCGACCGTGACGCGCGGGTTCGCCCCGCCGCCAGCCTGGCCGATCGGCGCGCCCTGCGCGACGGTGTCGCCGATCCGCGTCGAAACGCTGCCGAGCCCCGAGAGCAGCGACGTCCAGCCACCACCATGGTCGATAATGACGATGCTGCCATAAGCGCGGAACGGCCCGGCGAACGCGATCCGCCCGGCGGCGGGGGCAACGATTTCGGCGCCAGCGGCGGGCGTGATCGTGATCCCGCGCGAGCGCACGCCGGCATCGGACACTTCGCCGAGACCGGTGACGATCTTGCCTTGCACCGGCAGCCGGTACGGCGGCGCGGCATGCGACCAGGCGACGCGGTCGATCGGCGCGACGCTTTCGCCCGGCCGCGGCGGACGCGGCAACGGGCCAGGGAGCGATTCGAGCGCCTCGCGCGTCGCGGCCTGATTGCCGATCGTCCCCATCAGATCGACGATATCGCGCGCCTTTTCGCCGAGCGCGATCGCGCGGTCCGATTCGAACAAGGCATCGCGCCCGAGCGCGCGCGAGCGCAAGCGATGCTCCGCCTCGAGCCGCGTCAGCGCGAGCCGCTGCGCCTCGAGCCGGGTGCGGCTCTCGGCGAGCGCTGTCGTCGCGACGCTGGCTTGGATCTGGAGCGCGCGGGTGCGCGCGAGATCGGCGCGGACATCGGCGGTGCGCGCGCGGATCACGGGCATCGTGTTAGCGAGGACCGCGCGGACATGGACCAGATCGTCGACCGATCCGGGCTGGACCACGCTGATGATCGCCGGGCGGCGCGCCAGCGATTGCAGCGCCGCCATCAACCGCACGACCGGCGCCTGCTTCGCGGCCAGCCGCGCGCGCTGTTCGCCAAGCAAGCGTTCGATGATCGCGACGCGCGCCTGTCCGGCGGCGATATCGGCCTCGGCCTGCTGGATGCGCGCGGCGACGGCGGCTTCCTGCGCGCGCGCTTGCTGCGCCTGATCGCGTTCGGCGGCGGCTTGCCGTTCGAGATTTGCCGAGCGGGCCGCTGCAGCCTCGGATTGCGCCTTCGCCTCGGCCAGGCGCGCGTGCTGATCGTCGGGCGCTTGCGCGAGTGCAACGCCCGCGCCGGCCGCGCCGATCGCCATCGCCAAGAGAAAGAGCCGCCCCCGCATGGCTCACCCTTCGCGGTGATACGGATGGTTGGCAAGGATGCTCGTCGCGCGCCACAATTGTTCGGCGAGCATCGCGCGCGCCAGCAAATGCGGCCAGGTGGCACGCCCGAAACTGAGCAACAGATCCGCAGCACTTCGCTGCGCATCGTCAAACCCGTCGGCCGCGCCGATCAGGAAGCGCGCCTCGCGCACGCCCGCATCGCGCCATTTCTCAAGGCACCCAGCAAAATCGCGCGAGGGCAGGACTTGGCCCGTTTCATCGAGCATGACGATGCGGCAGCCCGGTTCGACCGCCGGCATCTTGCCGCCGGTGTCGGGCAATTCGGTCAACTTATACGGCCAGGACAGTCGCTTGACGTAGCGCTCGACCAGTTCCGCCTCGGGCCCGCGCCCGATCCGCCCGCGCGCGACGATATGCAGGAGCATCCCCACCTCCGTTACGCAGGGACCCTGCCCCACGCTTCCCCGGCGAAGGCCGGGGCCCAGTCGCGACGGCTTCGGTAACGAAGCGCTGCGCGCACTACTTGACCGCGCACTGCTGGGCCCCGGCCTTCGCCGGGGAAGCGCGTTCGGGAAACGCTAGTCCTCGAGCACCGGCACGACCGGCGGCGTCGGCGCATCGCCGAACGCCCACATCCGTTCGAGATTGTAGAAGCTGCGCACTTCGGGCCGGAACAGATGGACGATCACGTCGCCGGCATCGAGCAAGACCCAATCCGCCGTCGGCAAGCCTTCGATCCGGGAAGGACGGCCGAACTCGGCCTTGATCTTCTCGGCGAGTTTCTGCGCCATCGAGGCGACTTGCCGAGTCGAGCGACCGCTAGCGATCACCATGTAATCGGCGATGCTCGATTTGCCCGCCAGCGGGATCGAAATCGTGTCGACCGCCTGATCGTCGTCGAGCGACGCGAGTACCAGCCGATGGAGCGCCTCGACCTCATCGGGTTCGGACGCGCGATACGCAGGAGAAGATGAGGCCAAGATGATTCCTATTCTGAAGGTGAAGACGGAGCGGCTGGCAGGAAATGCCGCTGCCAGGCGGGATCGGCAGCACGAAGCTGTGTCGCGGAGCGCGGGTCGGGGCGGAAGCGCAACAGCACGAGTGCCGGCAATCTCCACTGCGTCCAGTTCTTCGCCTGGTATGCGGGCCGAACTGCGCGCCGCAACCAACCCATCGCGGGAGCCGCGCGAGCCATCCGCTCATACCCCGGACGCGCGATAACCGCAATCGGAACCTCACGCGCGATTCGCCGCCACCCTTTCCACTGGTCGAACTGCGCCAGATTGTCCGATCCCATCAGCCAGATGAACTGCTTTTTGGGGTAGAGCCGGCGCAATTTGGTGAGCGTGTCGACCGTGTAGCGCGTGCCGAGCCGCTGTTCGATCGCGCTCGCCCGGATCGGCGCATGCCGCGCGACTCGCACCGCCGAGGCGAAGCGCGCGGCGAACGGGGCCATGTCACCGCTCCGCTCCTTGAGCGGATTGCCGGGCGAGACCAGCCACCAGACTTCATCGAGCGCGAGCGCATCGAGGGCCGCGAGACTGATCGCACGGTGCCCGCCATGCGCCGGGTTGAACGACCCGCCAAGGATGCCGATGCGGGTCAAAGCTTCGCTTCGATTGCGCCGGACCAGTCTTCTCGCGCATGTCGAACGCGCACGATTTCAACCACACCTTCCCGCAAGCGGTACAGGATCAGATCAGGGGTCTTGCGCACGCTGATCACGCGAAACGGTTGGTCGAGCGACCAACCCAGCCTGGGATAATCCGACAAGCGCAAAGCCGCTGACTGAATCGCGCGTAGGATGCCCGCGGCCGCAGCCGGATCACGATCGGACAAATATGCGTCGATGTCGGCCAAATCCAGACCCGCTCTTGGCGACCAGATCAGGCGCGGCATCGCGCCTCGTGCTTGGCGATCATGGCATCGAGTTCGGCCATCACGACATCGTGCGGAATAAACTCGCCGCGGTCGAGCTCGTCGATCCCGACCTGGGCAAAAGCGGCGAGCTCAGCTTCGCTCTCCACGACACGGCGGATCGCACCTGCAGCGTAGGCCGCAGGACTGATCCCAAGCGACTCGGCCATACGATCGAGCAAAGCACCCGTCTCGGCATCGAGTTCTGCGGTGACCGACCGCGAGACAGACATTGGATCATTCATGACGACAGACTAATCTTTCGCCCCGCGCCCATCAACCCCGCACCTGCCCCGTCCCGTAGCCAACCCATTTGTACGTCGTCAGCCCCTCAAGCGCGACGGGCCCGCGCGCGTGGAGGCGGCCAGTGGCGATGCCGATTTCGGCGCCCAGCCCGAACTCGCCGCCATCGGCGAATTGGGTCGAGGCATTCCACAGCACGATCGCGCTGTCGACCTGCGCCAGGAAACGGTGCGCCACCGCTTCGTCTGCCGCGACGATCGCGTCGGTGTGGTGCGATCCGTGCCGCGCGATATGGGCAATCGCGCCATCGACGCCGTCGACCAGCGCAGCGCTGGCGATCGCATCGAGATATTCGGTGTCCCAATCCGCGTCCGTCGCTTGCGGCAGCGCATCGGACAGCCCCGGCCCGACGCGCACCTCGCACCCCGCCGCGACGAGCCGGTCGACCAACGCCTTCGGATCCGCAAAGGCGCGGTCGATCAACAGCGTCTCCATCGAACCGCACACGCCGGTCCGACGCAATTTGGCGTCGATCACGATCGCCGCCGCCATCGCCGGATCGGCCGATCCATCGACATAGACATGGTTGATCCCGTCGAGATGCGCCAGCACCGGCACGCGCGCCTCGGTCTGAACGCGCGCAACCAGGCCCTTTCCACCGCGCGGTACGATCAAGTCGATCGCGCCCGCTCCATCTGATCCGTCCGCGGCGAGCATCGCGCCAACCGCCGCGCGATCGCTGATCGGCACCCACTGCGCCGCATCGGCCGGCACGCCGGCCGCGACCAAGCCCGACACGATCGCCGCGTGGATCGCGCGGTTGCTCTCGATCGCTTCGGACCCGCCGCGCAGGATCACGGCATTGCCCGCCATCACCCCGAGCGCTGCGGCATCGGCAGTGACGTTGGGGCGGCTCTCATAAATAATGCCGAGCACGCCGATCGGCACGCGCACGCGGCGCAGGCGCAAGCCGTTGGGACGGACGGTTTCGTCGATCACCGCGCCGACCGGATCAGCGAGCGCCGCGACCGCCGCGACCCCATCGGCCATCGCCGCGACACGCCCGGCATCGAGCCGAAGGCGCTCGAGCATCGCCCCCGACAGCCCGGCCACGGACGCCTGGGCCATGTCGATGGCGTTGGCCGCCAGGATCGTTGGGGTGGCATCGCGCAGCGCAGCGGCGGCGGAGCGCAGTGCAGACGCCTTGGTCGCGGTCGGCAAGGTCGCCAAGACCCGCGCAGCGCCGCGGGCGCGCGTCGTAAACTCGGCGATCAGGGCGACGGCGTCGGTCATCGCGAGCGCGGTATCACGGGAGCGTGCGGTGCGGCAAAAACTATCGCTTCTGCCGCAGCCGGTGATATGTTGCTCGCCATGTCGGGGGAAATGGCAGCAGCCGGCGATATCGCCACGGGGGCCTTGATCGGTCGCGCGGTCGAGCCGCATGCGGGCGAGGCGGTGCATAGCCACCACGCGCAAGACCTGTGTCTTAATTGCGGAACCACGCTGCGCGGCGAGTTTTGTTACGCTTGCGGCCAGGCCGGCCATGTCCACCGCACGCTCGCTTCGATCGGGCACGATCTGCTGCACGGCGTGTTCCATTTCGAAGGCAAGATCTGGCGCACCTTGCCGATGCTGTTCACTCGCCCGGGCGAGCTGACGCGGCGCTATATCGCAGGCGAGCGCGCGCGCTTCGTCTCACCGCTCGCTTTGTTCCTGTTCTCGGTCTTTCTGATGGTCGCGACGCTGGAGACCGTCGGCGGACCGATCGGCGGCAACGGCAAGAGCGAACGCGCGGGCGCGAGCATGACCCCGGTCGAATTGCGATCGCAACTCGGCAAGGCGCAGCTACGCGAAAAGCTGCTCGCGACCGAACGCAGTGCGTTGCTGGCCAAGGGTGCCGATACCGGCCAAGTCGACGATCAGCTCGAAGCGGTGCGTAACGAGGTCAAAGGCCTGAACTCCGCCAAAGACCTGACTGAAGGCAATCTGGCACCGGTCATTGCGTCGGGATCGGTCCATACCGGTAGCGCGTCGCTCGACAAACGGATCGAGCATGCGGCCAAGGAACCCAAGCTGTTCCTCTACAAATTGCAGTCGAGCGCCTACAAATTGAGCTGGGCGCTGGTGCCGATCTCGCTCCCCTTCATCTGGATCCTGTTCGCCTTCCGGCGCGATGTCGGGCCGTACGATCATGCGATCTTCGCGATCTATTCGCTGTCGGCGATGACGGTCGGCGCAACCGTACTGGCGATCGCCAGCGCGATCGGCTTGCCCGGCGGGATGATCGCGACGATCTTCGTGCTCGGGCCGCCCTTCCACATGTATCGGCAGCTGAAAGGGGCCTACCGCCTGTCGCGCTTCGGGGCGTTGTGGCGGACTTTCGTACTGATCAATGCCGCGACGATCGCGGCGCTGCTGTTCTTCATTCTCGTGCTGGGAATCATTTCGGGCGCGTGAGCGTCACTTGCACGGGTAGCGCCGCTCCATCATCGCGGAAAACGCGGTCTGGACGCTGATATTGCGCTTTGCGGGCGGCAATGCCTTGAATTCCGCGAGGATATCATTGCTGCCGATCTTGGCCGTGCCCTTCGGCGGCGGGCAGCTCGTCGGCTTGCGTCCGGCGGCCGCGTCCGCCGCGAGCCGAGCGCGATAGGCATCCGATGCGGTCATGATTTCCTGCCGCAGCAGCGTGATATCGGACGACCCGACCGCGAACAGCCCCTTGGCTTTTAACGCATCGGCCTTGGCGAGAAAGGCCTCGACCGTCATCGCCTGCGCCGCGACCGGCAACAGGGCGAACGCCAGCACCACACTCCGCAAACCAAGCCGCATCATCACCTCCCCGAAAAAACTGTCGCATTTGCCAGATCGGCGCGTGAACCAAAACTGAACCGCGCTACCTGCCGCACCCTCAAGAAAAAGCCGCGCCCGATCAACATCGAACGCGGCCTTTTCGATACCCTTCCGCCGATCAGGCGCCGGCGGGTGCCGGAGTGCCGAACGGACCGCCGCCCTTGGGACGACGTGTCTTGGGGATCGACGTCCCCGCGCCCGGCACCGCCGGGGTCGCCGCATCGGGATCGTCGCGCCCGATATCGCCTTCAAACGCCAGCCGCTTGATTTCGTCGCCGGTCAGCGTCTCATATTCGAGCAAGGCGCCAGCAATGCGGTGCAACTGATCGATATGTTCGGTCAGCACTTCACGTGCCCGCGTCAGACCGCCATCGACCAGCTTGCGGATCTCGCTGTCGATCATCAGCGCGGTTTCGTTCGACATGTTCTGCCGCTGCGTCTGCGAATAGCCAAGGAAGGTCTCGCCCTGCTGCTCTTCATATTGCAACGGGCCGAGCGCATCGGACATGCCCCATTGCGACACCATCGCGCGCGCCAGCTTGGTCGCTTGCTTGATGTCGCCGGACGCACCCGAAGAGACCTTGTCATAGCCGAAGATCAATTCCTCGGCGACACGGCCGCCCATGACGGTGGCGAGATCGGCATACATCTTGTCACGGTGGTACGAATAATTGTCACGCTCGGGCATCGACACGACCATACCGAGCGCTCCGCCGCGCGGGATGATCGTCGCCTTGTGGATCGGATCCGACGCTGGCTCATGCACGCGAACCAAAGCGTGACCCGCCTCATGATAGGCGGTCATGCGCTTTTCCTCGGGCGTCATCACCAGCGAGCGCCATTCGGTGCCCATGATCACGCGGTCCTTGGCGGTTTCGAACTGCGCCATCGCGACCAGCCGCTTGCCGAGCCGCGCCGCCATCAGCGCCGCTTCGTTGACGAGGTTGGCAAGATCGGCACCCGACATGCCCGGCGTACCGCGCGCCAGCACGCGCGGATCGACGTCGGGCGCGAGCGGCACCTTCTTCATATGGACTTGCAGGATCTTCACGCGGCCCTCGATATCGGGCAGCGGCACCGTCACGCGGCGATCGAAGCGACCCGGCCGCAGCAAAGCGGGATCGAGCACGTCGGGGCGGTTGGTCGCCGCGACGATAATGATGCCCTCGGAGGCCTCAAACCCGTCCATCTCGACCAGCAACTGATTGAGCGTCTGTTCGCGCTCGTCATTGCCATTGCCGAGCCCGGCGCCACGATGGCGACCGACCGCGTCGATTTCGTCGATAAAGACGATACACGGTGCCGACTTCTTGGCCTGTTCGAACATGTCGCGCACGCGGCTCGCGCCGACGCCGACGAACATTTCGACAAAGTCCGACCCCGAAATGGTGAAGAACGGCACGCCCGCCTCACCGGCAATCGCGCGCGCGAGCAGGGTCTTGCCGGTGCCGGGCGACCCGACGAGCAGCGCGCCCTTCGGAATCTTGCCGCCGAGCCGCGCGAACTTGGTCGGGTCCTTCAGGAACTCGACGATCTCCTGCAATTCCTCGCGCGCTTCGTCGATGCCCGCGACATCATCGAACGTCACGCGACCTTCCTTCTGCGTCAGCATTTTCGCGCGAGATTTGCCAAAGCCCATCGCGCCCGATCCGGTATTCTTCTGCATCTGGCGCAGCACGAAATAGCCGAGGCCGAGGAACAGGAAGAAGGGCAGCGAATTGACCAGCAGCACCTGCCAGATCGGCGCGCCTTCCTCAGGCTTTGCACTGATCATCACGCCCTTTTCGCGCAGACGATCGGTCAGGCGCGGATCCTGCGGGGCGTAGGTACGGAACTTGGAGGCATCGGTGAACGTACCGGTGACGACGTCGCCCGCGATGTTGACGTCCTTGACCCCGCCCTGCTCGACCCGGTCGAGGAACGCCGAATAGGCGATCGCCGTCGACCCGGGGCTGGCCGAACGGTTGTCGATCAACGTCACGAACAGCGCCAGCGCCACGAGGATGCCGACCCAGATGAGCAGCGATTTCATCCAGGGATTCGCTCCATTATTGTCGGGGCCTGGCTGCTTGTCGTTGTCGTTCATACGGAAACGTACCTTTCTCGAGGCACCAAGATAAGCACAGCGCGATTAATGGCAATGGAACAGCGCCGCATTTCGTCGATCACACAGAGCGACGCGGCGGTTCTTCCGCGAATCGCCACACATTACCCTTTACCGAAACCATGATCCCGGCCTGCGTGGCGCTGCGCCCCGCTTCGAGCGCGTCGAGCAGCGACTCGATATTGGTCGAATCGTCAAAGGCCGGACGGACGATGCCGTTGACCGTGCGGACCAAGCTGATCGCCGAGCGGCACATCCGGCGTTTCAGCTCACGCGGCAAATCAGCGATATCGAGCCAGCTCTGGAAATCGGGATCGTCGACCCCGACCGGTACGACCTTCCGCGTCCGCCACAGCCATGCTTCGATCTCGCGCAGCGTCGAATCCGCTTCAGCGGCAAAGGCTGCCGACTTGGCGATCTGCGCCGGATCGAGCCACGGCGTCGTTCGCAACAGCGCGCGGAAGCGGGTGCGATCGTAATGATCGTCGGCGTTGCTCGGATCATCGACGAACGGCAGCCCCTGCGCGACCGCGAGCGCGCGCAGCTCCGCGACGCGCCAATGCAGCAGCGGTCGCACCACGGCGACATTCCAGACATCGAAGACCGTGCCCGAGTCACCAACCGGCCTCGACACCTCCCGCGTCTGCAAAGCGCGGATACCGGCGAGCCCCGCCACGCCCGATCCCCGCGCCGCGCGCATCAAGAAGGTTTCGGCCTGGTCATCGGCATGGTGCGCGGTGGCGAGGCATTTGGCACCGCTTTCGACCGCCCAACGCAGCAATAACGCATAGCGCCGCTCGCGCGCTCGCGCCTGGACTGCGACGGCGCCGATCGCGTCCTCGACGGTCAGAATCATGTGCGCGACGCCAGCAGCATCGCACCACGCAGCAACCATCTCCGCCTCTGTCGCCGATGCAACGCGCAAGCGATGATCGACCGTCGCGGCCACAACCTGTCCCGGAAAAGCCGCGTGCGCGAGGGCGAGCATCGCCATACTGTCGGGTCCGCCCGACACCGCCAGCGCCACGCGCTCATCGCGCGCGACCGGCCGACCCTGCGCAGCCTCGAAATCGTCGCGAAAGCGCTCGACCGAGATCCGGTCGAGCGCGCTCATCTCACGAACAGCTCGAATCCGCACGGCCCTTGGCGACGCCCGCCTTCATCCGCGGATCGGCTTCGACCTTCGCACCATAGCTGCGCGTCAGTTCGGTATAGACCTTGCAGACTTGCGCGGGTGGCTTGCCGAGCTTCACCAGCGCCTGCGCCAGATAATAGAGGCTCTCGGGTGCGCGATCGCCATCGGGCCATTTCTTGTAATTGTCGTAGAATGCGAGGCTGGCGAGCGACGGCTTGCCCTCTTCCAGATAGGACCGCCCAAGCAGATTCTGCGCATAGCTCGCGCGCTTGTGCGTCGGATATTTGGTGGTGACCGCGGTGAATTGCGCCTCCGCCTCGGGATAGAGTTTCGCGGCCCACAAGCGATAGCCGTAGAGATACGTGTCCTCCGCGACATCACCCGTGGCGGGCCGCTCGACCGCAGCAAGCGTGGCACTGCGCGTCGGGTCGGTCACACCGACGGGCTTCGGCGTCGCGGCGGCAGGCGCCTTTGGCGGAATCGGCTTGGCAATGACGGGCTTGTCGATCGGCGGCTTCGACGGAAGCGGGCGCTCGATCGGCCCCGCATCGATCGGCGCAGGCGAAGGGGCCGGGGCCGCCGCGGCGCTCGCCTCCAGCGCCTTGATCCGCGCATCGAGCAATTGCACCTTGTGCTGGTTAGCCTCGATCTGTGCGATCATCCCGCGTAACTGCGTCTCAAGCGAATCGACTCGCATCGTCAGGTCGGCGACCGGGCTGGTCGGCGATCCGGGCAGGATGGTTTCGGGATTGGCCGGCTGATTGTCGGGCTGGACGTATTGCCCGCTGCCGCCGGGGAACACCTTGCGCTGAACCGCGCGCATCTCCCCCTCGAGCCGATCGACCCGCCCCTCGATCGCGCCGCGCTGCCCGCTTTGGGCGTGCGCCGCCGGCGCGCTCAGCGTGGCTCCGGTTAACAGGATGACGGACAGTGCAAGGTTACGCATGATACACCCCCCGGTGCGGTAAAGTCTTGAGCATAGCGGAATTACGCACGATGTCGCCAGCCTTCACGGTGTCGGCGTCGAGCCCGGCGCCGGCGCGACAGGTTCGGATGCCACCGGGACGGGCGCCGCGATGTTGAGCGGTGCCGACCCCGACGGGATCGCGCGGCTGGCACGCGGCGTGGCGCGCGCGGTCGGCCGGGATGGGCTCGCGGTCGGCGCGGTCGACGGCGCAACGGCGGGCACAATCGGCTGAGTCGCTGCCGCCGTCGGCGCGGCGCGCGCCGTCAGCGACGCGGCATCGATCGCCACATCCTTGATCGCAACCCGGCCATCGCCCAGCGGCGCGACGGGGGTGCCGCCGACGGTGATCTGCAATTTGTCGGGCCGTCCGACATTGATCAGCGGTGCGGTCGCATCGGCCGGGACGGCATAGACCTCCCCCGCCTTCAACGTGCCGAGGAACAGCGTCTTGCCCGCGGCGTCATAGACTTTGAGCCAGACTTCATCGGTCGCGGTCAGCACGACCGCGCCGGTCGGGACGCTGGGTGTCGCGACGGTCGCAGGCGCGGGAGCCGCTTCAATCTTATTCTCGACGACGGGCACCGGGGCACTTTCCTCGCCGCGAAACAGCGCGGTGCCGTAGAACAGGCCAATGCCGACCAGCAGCAGCACGGCGACGATCAGTGCGCCGATCGCCAGCCCGCGTGTCGGCACGCGCGACGGTTCGTCAATCTCATACGCTTCATATTCGGTGCGGCGGACGGCGCCGGGCTGATCGCTCGCGCCGCGCACTTCGCGCGCGATCGCGACCTCGTCGAGGTCGACCGCGCGGGCATAGGCCTTGGCGAACCCGACCGAATAGGTGATCGAGGGCAGCGCCGCATAATTGCCGACCTCGATCGCCTCAAGCTGCCGCACCGGCACGCGCGTGCGCGCGGCGATTTCGGCCAGCGATAACCCTTGCGCCTCACGCGCTTCGCGCAGCTTTTCCCCCGCAGTTTTTGGAAACAGGGTCGCTTCTTCGGGCGGATTCGGGTCGGTCATCAGTCTCTCCGACAGGATGGGTGCGGCCCAATGCTCGTCCTGCCCTGCCCGCGTGTCTCACAAAGCGACGACGACAAGTCAACGGCCCGTGGCGTGATCTGCCCTGTGATCACGCCAGTTCGACATGGTTTTCGCTCGCCCAGGCGCCAAGCGCGCCGCGCATGTCGCGCGGTGGGGCTTTGAGCAGTTCGGCCATGTGCGCCGTGAGCGCAGCGCGATCGAGCGAGCGGAGCATCGCCTTGATCGGCCCGACGGCGGCGGGCGTAATCGACAGCCGTTCGATCCCGAGGCCAATCAACGCCATCGCCTCAAGCGGACGCCCGCCCATTTCCCCGCACACCGTGAGTTGCACCCCCGCCGCACGCGTCGGTTCGACCAGTTTTGCCAGAAACCGCAGGATCGCCGCGCTCAACCAATCGTAACGCTCGGCGAGCTTGGGATTGGCGCGGTCGGCGGCGAACAGGAATTGCGTCAAATCGTTGGTGCCGACCGACAGGAAAGAAATATTGGGCAGCAACAGATCGAGCTGTTCGGCCAGCGCCGGAACTTCGAGCATCGCCCCATAGCGGATGTCGTTCGGTAACTTTTTGCCGCGCCCGATCAGCCATTCGCGCTGTGCTTCAAACAAAGCGCGCGCTTCGTCGAATTCCCACGGCTCGCTCACCATCGGGAACATGACGCTGAGCGTCCGCCCGGCCGCTGCCTCAAGCAAAGCGCGTGCCTGCACCTTCATCAACCCGCCGCGTTCGAGCGCGAGCCGGATCGCGCGCCAGCCCATTGCCGGATTCTCTTCGTCGGCATCCTCTTTGTTGAGATAAGGCAGCGCCTTGTCGCCGCCGATATCAACGGTGCGGAAGATGACCGGGCGATCGCCCGCGGCATCGAGCACATCCTTGTAGAGCCGCTGCTGACGCTCACGCGACGGCAGCGTGGCCGAAACGAGAAACTGGAATTCGGTGCGGAACAGCCCGATCCCGTCGGCGCCGGTCACGTCGAGCGCGGCCACGTCGTCGCGAAGTCCGGCATTGACCATCACCGTCACGCGGTGCCCGTCCAGCGTCACCGGTGCCACGCTCTTGAGCGCAGCGAACACCGCCTTGCGTTTCTGGCGAAGGTCGAGCGCGGTTTCGAACGCTTCCTCCATCGCGGTCGAGGGCCGCGCGAAGACATTGCCGGCGGTCACGTCGAGCAACAGCAGATCGCCCTCGCCGATCAGCCGCCGCACGTCGCGCACCCGGCCGAGCACCGGCACGCCCATCGCGCGCGCGACGATCGTGACATGCGCGGTGAGCGAGCCTTCTTCGAGCAGCACGCCCTTCAGCCGCCGCCGATCATATTCGAGCAGTTCGGCCGGCCCGAGATTGCGCGCGATCAGGATCGTGTCCTGCCGCAGCCCCATCTGCGCCGCCGTACCCATCTGGCCCGAGACGGTGCGCAATAGCCGGTTCGACAGATCCTCCAGATCGTGCATCCGGTCGGCAAGCAAGGGATCGGCGATCTGCCGCATCCGCATCCGCGTGCGTTGCTGTACGCGCTCGATCGCCGCCTCGGCGGTCAGGCCACTGTCGATCGCCTCGTTGATGCGGCGGCTCCAGCCCTCGTCATAGGCGAACATCTTGTAGGTCTCGAGCACCTCTTCATGCTCGCCGCCGACGCCGAATTCGGCTTGCGCGGCGATCCGCTCGATCTGTTCGCGCATCTTGTCGAACGCGGCATAGACGCGGTGGCGCTCGGCCTCGGTATCCTCGGCGACGGTATGTTCGACATGGACGCGCGGCTGGTGGAACACGGCATAGCCGCTCGCCATGCCTTCGACGAGCCTCAGTCCGGCGATCCGCATCGGTGCGGTCGATTGCGGGCGCACGGTCGTCGCCCCGCTCGCATCGACCAGCTCGGCATTGGCGATCAGCTCGCTCAGCACCATCGCGACGGTCTGCAGCGCCTCGATCTCGACATCGTCATATTTGCGGCTCTCGACATGCTGCACGCACAGCACGCCGACTGCCTGTTCGCGCCGGATGATCGGCACGCCGGCAAAGCTGTGGAAGCGGTCCTCGCCGGTTTCGGGCTTGTACGCGAAATCGGGATGCGACGCGGCTTCGTCGAGGTTTAACGTCTCGACCTGTTCGGCGATCGTACCGACCAGCCCCTCTCCCAAGGCAAGCTTGGTGACGTGGACCGCCTCCTGCGCGAGGCCCCGCGTCGCATACAGTTCAAGCAGCCCTTCGCGCAGCAGATAGATCGAGCAGACCTCGCTCACCATCGCTTCGCCGACGATGCCGACCACGGCATTGAGCTTGGCTTGCGGCGTCGTACGCGACGCCATCACGTCATGGAGACGGCGCAGGATTTCACGGGCGGAGGCGGCGGCGGACGGCATTGCGGGGGGCTAACAGATTGTAGTCGCTCTTGGCTATCGTGCGACGCACAAGATTTGCTTTTGGGTTATGGATCGAACAGCCCGTCCTGGCTTCCCGCAGGCGGGTTGAGCCCGAGATGCTTCCACCCGCCCGCATTGAGGCAGCGCCCGCGCGCCGTGCGCGCGATCAGCCCCAATTGGATGAGATAGGGCTCGATCACTTCCTCGACGGTGTCGCGCGGTTCGCTCAAGCCCGCCGCGAGCGTTTCCACGCCGACCGGGCCGCCGCGATAGATATCGGCGACCATCATCAGATAGCGCCGGTCCATCGCATCGAGGCCGAGGCCATCGACTTCGAGCCGGTTGAGCGCTGAGTCGGCGGCATGCGCGTCAACCAGATCATGCCCGGCGGCATGCGCGAAATCGCGCACCCGGCGCAGCAGCCGTCCGGCAATCCGCGGCGTGCCGCGCGAACGCCGCGCGACTTCTGCGGCCCCCTCGGGCGAGATGGCGAGGCCGAGCAGCCCGGCGGCGCGCGTCACCACGCTGGTCAGCTCCTCGACCGTGTAGAAGGTCAGCCGCACCGGGATGCCGAAACGATCGCGCAAGGGGGTGGTGAGCAACCCCTGCCGCGTCGTCGCGCCGACGAGCGTGAAGCGCGGCAAATCGATCCGCACCGAGCGCGCCGACGGCCCCTCGCCGATCATCAGATCGAGCGCGCGATCCTCCATCGCGGGGTAGAGCACTTCCTCGACGGCGGGTTGCAGACGGTGAATCTCGTCGATGAAGAGGACATCGCCATCTTCGAGATTGGTGAGGAGCGCCGCCAGATCGCCCGACTTGGCGATGACCGGGCCCGAGGTCGCGCGAAACCCCACCCCCATTTCGCGCGCGACGATCTGCGCGAGCGTCGTCTTGCCGAGCCCGGGCGGGCCGAAGAACAGGACATGATCGAGCGCATCGCCGCGCGCCTTGGCGGCGGCGATGAAGATGCGCAGATTCTCCCGCGCCGCCTTCTGCCCGACGAAATCGTCGAGCGATTTCGGGCGGAGCGCGGCGTCGACATCCTCGGGGGTGCGCGAGGGGGTGAGAAGGGGGTTATCGGTGATCATCCTGCCCCATAATCCGGCTGGCCCCACGAAACCCGAAAATCCTCTAACATTTGCAGCGCGGCACCCATGAGTTTGCAGCGTGCGAGACGCTGCGAGGCCGGGTCATCGTTGAGCAATTCAATCGCGCCGGTGCCGAACACCTGCAAGTCGTTTGGCTCGCCATTTTGAGCAAGCGCATTGAAATAATCGAACACCCGGTCCTCTTCCTCAGGGGGCAGCGTGCGCATCGTTAGGGTTCTTGCTGCGGCACCAAAAACGACAGTCGGCAGGTCGCAATCGTCTGGGTTGAGATGCTCCGCAAGAAACGGGCAAGCTGACAAAAGATGCTCCACTTGTGGGGCGATCACTTCATCGCATCCAGCAGCTCGTCGACGGTGAGATCGGCCTGATCCAGAATGCCCGACAAAGTACCAAGCTTAAGTTCGCGCCGCTCCGGCACGATACACGTCAGCGATCCGCGTTTGAGAACGATGTGACTGCCCTTCTGACGCACCCGGACGAAACCAAGCCGCTCCAACGCTCGGATCGCCTCGCGACTGCTAAGCCGCGGCAGCCGGGGCATTGTCGTTTACGGTGATCGTACTGAGAAGAATGTTGCCCCGGACACGCAAAGGTGCGTCTTCGAGATAGAGTTCGACCGCTTCTTTAAGGTTCGCCAGCGCTTCCTCGATCGTCTCACCATCGGTCGTCGTCATCGTCTCGGGATTGTGGGCGATATACCCACCCTCTTCGGCAGGCGTCAGCACAGCAGATAATTGCATGGTCAGCTCCTCATCTCTTGTTACCGCGTAACCTTGCGCAGCGCCAGCCGCACCAACCCATCCAGCGTCGCGCCTGCCCCCAATTCCTCCTCCGCCGCCGCCACCGCGCCGCT
>NZ_JBBATX010000029.1:0-5859 GCF_040398505.1 Sphingomonas sp.
CCGAGCACGCGGATTCAGGACGGGCGCGGGCAGGACATGGAAATGCACCCGCGCCGGGTCGATCTCGCGGTCGAGCGGCCGCTGGGGGAGACTGCTGCGGGGACCGATGCGCAGTTGAGCGCCGCGGTTGATGTGCTGTTGGGGGAAGTGGGCGCGGGGAAGAACTGAGAGCCGTCCCGCCGTCTTCCTCCCCTCCCTTCCAGGGAGGGGAGGATTGCTGCTGTCCTACAAAACACCATATAGGTTATTATGCCTCCCCCAAAGGAGGTAACCCATGACCATCGACCATCTCATCGATGCCGTCCTCGATCGCGAAGGCGGCTATGCGAACCATCCTGCCGATCGCGGCGGGGAGACCAATTACGGCATCACCGCCGCCGTCGCCCGCGCCAACGACTATGACGGCACGCTGCGCGATTTGCCGCTCGCCACTGCGCGTGCGATCTACCGCCGCCTCTATTGGCTCCGCCCGCGCTTCGACGCGGTCGCCAGCCACGCGCCGCTGGTCGCCGCAGAATTGTTCGACACCGGCGTCAACATGGGGCCGCCGGTCGCCGCCGCCTTCCTGCAACGCGCGCTCAACGCGCTCAATCGCGGCGCGAGCGATTATCCCGACATGCCCGTCGATGGCCGCATCGGCGACACCACGCTCGCCGGACTCGCCGCCTTTCTCACGCGGCGCGGGGCAGGGGGCGAGCGAGTCCTGCTCAAGGCGATCGAGGCGTTGCAAGGCGAACGCTATGTCGCGCTGGCCGAGC
This sequence comes from Sphingomonas sp., assembly GCF_040398505.1. Taxonomy (GTDB): domain Bacteria; phylum Pseudomonadota; class Alphaproteobacteria; order Sphingomonadales; family Sphingomonadaceae; genus Sphingomonas. The sequence goes on from NZ_JBBATX010000029.1 coordinate 759, forward strand.
ACCGCCCGGCCAATGAAGCCTTTCTCTACGGCTGGCTCGCAAACCGGATCGGTTAAATCGTCGCCGATGGTGTGACTCTGTGTGACTTTAACGAACGACAGGAGACTGACATGGGACTTCTCGACGGCATTATCGGCCCGATCGCGGGCATCCTCGACAAGATCATCCCCGACCCCAAAGCGCGTGACGAGGCGAAATTGAAGCTGCTCGCGCTGCAAGGCTCGCAGGAAATGGAGCAAGTGAAAACACAGATCTCGGCGATCATGGCCGAGGCGCAATCGCCCGACCCCTGGACCAGCCGCGCACGCCCGAGCTTCCTCTATGTGATGTACGCGCTCCTCCTCTGGGCAATCCCGATGGGCCTGATCGCGGCGGCACAACCGCAAATGGCGAAGGATATTGCAGGCGGCATGAACGCGTATCTGGCTGGCATTCCCGAGCCGCTCTACGCGCTCTTCGGCACGGGCTATTTGGGGTACACCGTCGCGCGGTCATGGGGGAAAGCGAGGGGGGTGGATAAGTAGGTGCACCTCCCCTCCCTGGAAGGGAGGGGTAGGGGGTGGGTTGGTATGGGGCTGGGGACGACGTTTCACAATGAGCGGACCCACCCCCAGCCCCTCCCTTCCAGGGAGGGGAGCAAGAAGGGCATGGGCTTACGCGCGCCCACATTGCCCCCACCCCCAACCGTGCTATCCCGCTCCATCACTCGTCCGCTGGAGCCTCCCTCAAATGCGTCTTACCCTCACCGCTGCCCTCCTGCTCGCCGCCACCGCAACCTCGGCACTGGCCGCGCCGGTGCATTCCTATGGCAGCCTCACGATCTCGGCGAAGGGCGATCGCATCGCCACAGTCGAGTCGGGCAGCGACGGCAAGACCAGCATCACAATCCGCAGCGTCAAGGGCGGCAAGGTCCTGCGCAGCTTCAATCCGTGCGCATCGGCCTGCGGCCTGTCGGGCCTGACCTTTTCGAGCGACGACACATTGGCGTGGCTTGCGCGGGATCGGGCCGGCGGCACCGTAACGCTCGCGATCGACACCCGCGGCAAGCCGCGCACCATCGCCACGGTCAAGGGCATTGCGCAGATCCCGCGCTTCTCGCCCGACGGCAAGCGCATCGCCTTGCTGGTGACCATCGGCGCGGCCAAGGAAGCGGGTGCCGCGCAGGCCGGGGTTCGCCAGGTCGGCGAGATTGGCGAGAAGAGTGATGAACAGCGCCTCGCGGTGTTCGCTGTCGGCGGAGCGGCCGTCGCGGCGGACGCGGTCAAGCCGGTGTCGTCGGCCGACCGCTACATTTACGAATATGACTGGACCCCCGACGGTGCCGGCTTCGTCGTCACTTCGGCGCTCGGCAATGGCGACAATAATTGGTGGGTCGCAACGCTCGACGCGGTCGATGCGACGACCGGCGCGGTCCGCAATATCGCCAGGCCGAAGACGCAAATCAACGCGCCGCGCGTCTCGGCGGACGGGCGCAACGTCGCCTATATCGGCGGGTTGATGAGCGATTTCGGCTCGATCGGTGGCGATATCTGGAGCGTGCCGCTGGCGGGCGGCGAGCCTGCCAACATGACCGCGCGCGCCGATTATACCGTCACCTCGCTCGACACGACCAGCGGCGGCTTGCGCGGCACGACCTTGCGCGGTGCCGATGCGACGCTCCTCACCAACGCCGCGCTTGGCTGGAGCCGCCCGGCCAGCTTCTCGGCGGGCGATGGCAAGGCGGCGTGGAGCGCCGATGGCAAGACCGTCGCGATGGTTGTGCAGGATTACACCCATGCCCCCGCAATCTTCGCCGGATCCGCCACCGCCCCCGTCCAGATCACCCACGATAATGACGCGATCCCCGCGACAATGACCGCGCGCAGCATCACGTGGAAGAATGACGGCTTCAACGTGCAGGGCTGGCTACTCGCACCGCTCAACGCCGACCCCAAGACGAAAGCGGCGATGGTCACGATCGTCCATGGCGGCCCGTCTGCCGCAAACGTGCCGAGCTTCGGCGGCGGTGGCGCGCAGGCGTTGCTCGATCGGGGCTATTACGTTTTCCTGCCCAATCCGCGCGGCAGCTACGGCCAGGGCGAGGCCTTCACCGCCGCCAATAAGCGCGATTTCGGCGGCGGCGATCTGCGCGATATCCTGACCGGGATCGACGCGGTCGAGAAGGTCGCGCCCGTCGATGACGCGCGGCTTGGCCTCACCGGCGGCAGCTATGGCGGTTTCATGGCGATGTGGGCGAACACCCAGACCAACCGCTTCAAGGCGATCGTCGCCGGGGCCGGGCTGTCGAACTGGGTCAGCTATTACGGCACCAACGGCATAGATCAGTGGATGCTGCCGTTTTTCGGCAAGACGCTGTATGAGGATCGCAAGGCGTATGAGGATGTCTCGGCGGTCAATTTCATCAAGAACGCCAAGACCCCGACCTTCATCTATGTCGGCGAACGCGACATCGAAGTGCCGCCGACGCAATCGGTCGAATATTGGCACGGGCTGAAGGACATGGGCGTGCCGACCAGCCTCGTCATCTATCCCGAGGAAGGCCACGGCATCCGCAACCCCGTCAACGCCGCCGACGTCCGCGCGCGGACGCTGGCGTGGTTCGATAAGTATTTGGGGGAGAAGAAGTAAGCGATCCCTGTTGCTCCCCTCCCTGGAAGGGAGGGGCTGGGGGTGGGTTTGTGTGGGGCTGGGGACGACGTTCGACAACGAACCAACCCACCCCCAAACCCCTCCCTTCCAGGGAGGGGAGCGGAATCAGCGCAGCGCCTTCCCCGAATCCTTCCACCGGTCGAGGATCTGCGAATCCCCCGGCAGCGCGTCAGCAGGCTTCGCTGCGGCAACCGGCGTTCCGCTCTGCGTATAAGCGGGCTGGATCGCGGCCGGGGGCGTGATGGGCGCCGCGGCTGCCGCGAGGATCACCGGCGCGCCGATCCGGGCGTGCGGCCCCGGCACCGGCTCGCCCCCGGCATAGCCTTGGCGGAAGGCGGCGGGGGTGCCCCAATAGCCTTGCCAGCGATGGAAGAAATGCGCCCCGATCGCCGCCGTCATCACCAGGCTGCGGTTCCACGCCGGGGTCACGGCATAGGTATGGTAATGCGTCGCCATGCCGACCTCGGCCATGACATGTCCATTGAGCGCGGCGGCCGCGACCTTCATCGCGCGCAGCCAATAGGCCTTGGACGGCGCGCCACGGTTCATCGATCCGTCGCAGGCGAAGCTGAACTGGCACCCGGCACGCTCCGACCCTTGGAACACGACGCCGCACACCGTCGCCGGGAAGGCCGGGTGCCGTGCGCGGTTCAGGATCACCTGTGCCACGGCCTGCTGCCCGGCATCGGGCTCGGTCGCCGCTTCGTAATAGATCGCGGTGGTCAGGCATTGCAGCGCGCGCCCGCGATCGGCCGCACTCGCCCGCGCCATCGAAAAGGGCGCGGCCGGGCGGATCGAGCTGTCGGGCGTGAGCAACGCGGCCTCGGGCGGCAGCGGCAGATCGGGCAGCGCGATCGTGCCGGTCGCGCCCTGCGTCGGTACTGGCGCGTCCTCCTCGGTCGCGTAGAAATAGGCGGCACCGGGGAAATGATCCTGGCGCTCGTAACCCATCGGCGCGGGCGCGCTGCGGCTGGCCTTGGCGCTTTGATCGACGATCGCGCGGATCGCGGCCTGCGCCGATACGCCCGCCAGTACGAGCGCAACCAGACCCACCACGCCAAGCTTGCTCAGCCGCCGTACCTTTAACCAACCAAGGATCGCGCGCCCGTTCACGCCCCCGCACATAGCCGATTCGGGATGAAGAGGATGCTACCGAATTTGCCCTGTCTCGCGCTGAAACAGTTGATCGTTAACGTAAGCTTTTACTGCAACGTCGCACTGTCCAGCTTGAGCGCTTCCGCCGAAATTACCTCGGCATCGGGGTAGGTCTTGCGGAGTTCCGGCAGGAACAGCTTGGCGTCGCCGACCACGACGACGCTCGCCACCGCCGGATCGAGCAGCTTCGCCGCCGCCGCCTGCACCGCCGCCGGATCGACCGCCGAGACGCGCGCGGTGTAGGCGCCCAGTTCGCTCAGCGGCAGACCCTGCACCACGTACCCGCCGACCGTGCCGGCAATGCCCGCGGTCGTCTCGGTCGCGCGGCCGAAATTGCCGACCAGCACGGCCTTGCGCGTTTCGAGCTCGGCCGCGGTGACCGGTTCCGTCCCAAGCCGCTTCATCTCGGCGAGGATGATCGACACCGTCTCGGGCGCGCTCGGGTTCTTGGTCGAGGTGCGCCCGCTGATCGTGCCGGGCAAGCGACCCGCCTGCACCGAACTGCCCGCGCCGTACGCGAGGCCACGCTTGATGCGGATTTCCTGGTTCAGCCGCGACGAGAAACCCCCGCCGAGGATCGTATTGGCGACGGCGGCCGGGTAGAATTGCGCATCGCTCCGCGCGATGCCGGGGCGTGCGACGACGACACCGGCTTGCCCAGCGCTCGGCATGTCGACGACAATCACGCGGGGTTTGGGCGTTGCGCCCGACGCTGCGGCGGCTGCGGTTGCGTTGGTGTCCGGTGTCCGCCAATCGGCAAAATTCGCTTCGGCCAGCGCGCGCGCCTTGGGCGGCGTCACGTCCCCGACCAGCACCAGCGTCGTCTGCTTGGGTCTCCATGTCGCACCGTACGCCGCGCGGAGGTCGGCTTGCGTAATCGCCTTGAGCGAGCTCGGCGTGCCCGACAGCGGGTGTCCGTACGGCGCATCGCCCAGCGCCGCACGCGCCGCGACGAGCCCGGCCAGCTGGCTCGGATTCTTGATCGCGACTTGCACCCCGTCGATCGTCTGCGCCCGCGCGCGCTCGATCTCCTCCGGCGCGAACACCGGGTTGCGCGCAACGTCCGCCAGGATCGCAAGCGCCGGCGCGGCCTGATCGGCCTTCACCGTCACATCGACGGTCGACCCGTCATAGCTGGCATCGCTCGAGATCGATCCACCCAGCGTCTCAATCTGCCGCGCGATTTCGGTGGCGGAGCGCGTCTTGGTCCCCTTGGTCAGCAAAGCGGCGGTGAGATTGCCCACGCCCGCACGGTCGGCCGGGTCGGTCGCGCCGCCGCCCTGCGCGACGAGCAGCG
>NZ_JBBATX010000029.1:5959-26538 GCF_040398505.1 Sphingomonas sp.
ACGCCCGCACGGTCGGCCGGGTCGGTCGCGCCGCCGCCCTGCGCGACGAGCAGCGCGGTCAGCAACGGCAGGTCGTGCTTCTCGACCACCACGACGCGCAGCCCGTTGGCGAGCTGGAACTCGTTGGTCACCGGCGCGCTCGCGGCAATGGCGGGGCCGGCGGGCGGCGGCGCGATCCGCTCCGCCTCGCTCGCCGGGGTGACGATCTCGACCGTGCCCGGCGCGACGAGGTGCCTGGTGACGACGGTCCCGGCCACTTCGATCCGGTCGTTCTGGGGTGCCGCAACCGTCTTGTCCTCGGGCAGATATTGGATCGTCGCCGAACGCTGATCGCGCAGATATCTGGTGGCGACGCGCTGCACATCGGCCGCCGTCACGCGCCCGATCGCGGCAAGCTGCCGGTCGGCGGCGCGCGGATCGCGGTCAATGATGACCGAGGACGCGATTGTCCGGCCCTTGCCCTCGGCCGTCTCGCGGCTGCGCAACACCGATGTCAGGATTTCGTTCTTCGCCTCGGCCAATTCGGCGGCGGTGACGGGCGTGTTGCGAACCCGCGCGATTTCGCGGCGCAACGCCGCCTCGCCCTCGGTGGCGGTCTTGCCGCTCGCCAGGATCGCGATCACCGCAAGATTGCCCGGGCCCTGCTTCGAATCGAGATAGGTCTCGGCACTTTGCGCAAGCTGGTCGCGATAGACGAGCGTCTCGTACAGCCGCGAGCTCTCGCCCTGCGACAGGACCGCGTTCAGCACCGACAAGGCCGGGCTATCGGGATGGCTGTCCGCCGGGATCGGATAGCTGATCAGCACCGCGGGCAGCGGCGTGTTCGGCTCCTGCACGACATAATGCGTCGCCTTGGTCCGCTCGGGTTCGGCGACCGTAACACGCGGGATCGGCGCGGTCGGGCGTTTGATCTTCGCGAAATACTGGTCAATCCAGCCGTTCAATTGATCGGGCGCGAAATTGCCCGACACCACCAGCACGGCATTGTCGGGCCGGTAATAGGTCGCGTGGAACGCGCGGACATCGTCGATCTGCGCGCTCTGCAAATTGTCGAGGCTGCCGATCGTCCCGCGCGCATAAGGGTGTTTGGTGTACGAGATCGCCGGGAAATAGAGCGAGAAGAGCTTGCCGTACGGCCGCGCATTGGTGTTCTGGCGCAGCTCCTCCTTCACCACATCGCGTTCGGACGCGAAGCTCTTCGGCTCGACCACGAGGCTCGCCATGCGGTCGGCCTCGGCGAACAGCAGGCGCTGGAGGTGGTTGGCCGGAACCGTCTCGTGATATTCGGTGTAATCGTCATTGGTCGAGGCGTTGTTGTTGCCGCCGACGTCCTCGGTCAGCCGGTCGAACTGTTCGGAAACGAGGTTGCGCGTCGCCTTGAACATGAGATGTTCGAACATGTGCGCGAAGCCCGATTTCCCGGCGGGATCGTCCTTCGATCCGACATCGTACCACACTTGCACCGATACGTTGGGCGTCGTTGTGTCGCGGATCGCATAGACGCGGAGACCATTTGCCAGCGTGCGTTCGGTAAAGGCGATCGGCTTGATCGCGGGCGCGGCGGGGCGGGCTGGGGCCTTCGGCGCTGGCTTTGCGGTGGCGGCGAGCGGGAGCAGGGCGGCGCCCAGCAGGAGGGCGGCACGGGAAAGACGCATGGAGGACTCCGGACGGGGGAAATCGGATGCGCGCAGTGTGTCGCGGTCAGCTGTGCCGTGTCAATCGCCTAAGACACGGTGCGGAGGAGATGCGGCGCATCCCATCCCGTTCGCCCTGAGCTTGTCGAAGGGCTCCGTGCATCACGTCCGGCGCTATTTGTTGGCCGCGGGGCTTCGACAAGCTCAGCCCGAACGGAATTCAAGCCGTCTAAATCAACAAAGTCACGGCGGGGAAGCCGCGAGCGATGGCTACTTCTTCCGCCCGCGCCCCGCATAGAGCAAGGCCGCGGCCAAGGCGGCCGAACCGACGCCAACGCCGATCGCGATCGGCACGACCGGCCAATTCTGCGGGGCTCCGGCCCCGGCGGCAACCGCGGCTTCGGCGGCATCGCGGACGCGCTTATGCTCGCGCGCGGCGGCTTCGATTTCGTTGATTTTTTCGGCCATCACTCTCTCTCGCTCTGGCTCTTATAAGCGCTCCGGAACGCGTCCGCGAAGATCTTGAGCCTCCCGGCAATAATGGCACTGCGCAGATCGGCCATCAAGGCCTGATAAAAATAGAGATTATGCTCGGTCATCAGCATCGCGCCGAGCATCTCGCCTGCGCGCACCAGATGATGGAGGTAGGCGCGCGACCAGGTCGCGCAGACGGGGCACGCGCACACGGGATCGAGCGGGCCGGTGTCCTCGGCAAACTTCGCGTTGCGGATGTTGATCGGACCCATCCGCGTGAACGCCTGCCCGGTGCGGCCAGAGCGGGTGGGGAGGACGCAATCGAACATGTCGATCCCGCGCTCGACCGCGCCGACGATGTCGTCGGGCTTGCCCACGCCCATCAAATAGCGCGGCTTGTCGGCGGGCAATTGTCCGGGCGCGAAACCGAGGCAGCCGAACATCGCTCCCTGCCCCTCGCCGACGGCGAGCCCGCCGACCGCATAGCCATCGAAACCGATGTCGATCAGCGCGGCCGCACTGTCGCCGCGCAAGGTGCGGTCGAGCGCACCTTGCTGGATGCCGAAAATCGCGGCGTTCTCGGCATGTGTGCCACCGGCATCGAAGGCATCGCGCGACCGCTTCGCCCAGCGCATCGACCGCGCCATTGCGGCGGCCTGCACCTCGGGTGTCGAGGTGGTCGGCACCAATTCGTCGAACGCCATCACGATGTCCGAGCCGAGCAGCCGCTGGATTTCGATCGACCGTTCGGGGCTGAGCGTGTGGCGTGAGCCGTCGATGTGCGATTTGAAGGTAACGCCATTCTCGTCGCGCTTGGTCAGATCGCTGAGGCTCATCACCTGATAGCCGCCGCTGTCGGTCAGGATCGGGCGATCCCACCCCATGAAGCCGTGCAGCCCGCCAAGCCGCGCCATCCGCTCGGCACCGGGGCGGAGCATCAGATGATAAGTGTTGCCGAGGATGATGTCGGCACCCGCCGCGCGGACATCGGCTGGCTTCACGCCCTTGACCGTGCCCACCGTGCCGACCGGCATAAAGGCAGGCGTGCGGATCACGCCGCGCCGCATCGCGATCTCGCCGGTGCGGGCGGCACCGTCGGTCGCGTGGATGGCGAAGGCGAAGCGGGGGGGGGTGGTCATCAAATGTCCCATTCCGTTCGCCCTGAGCCTGTCGAAGGGCACCTCTCCAACTAGAAGACGTGCCTTGCGGCGACCGGGGCTTCGACAAGCTCAGCCCGAACGGAAAGGACTGGCGCTAGGAACGGCTTACCGCTTGAACAGCGTCTCCGCCGTCGGCTCGGCGGCCGGCGCAGCCGGAAGCTCGCCATTTTCCGCTGCCTCGGCATCGCGCGCCAGTTGCAGGCGTTGCGCGCGCAGCTCGATGATCAGCGCCTCGCGATCACCCTCCAGCCGCGTGTCGACGGGCGCTTCAAGGCCTGCTGCCTTCGCCGCCTTGGCGACCGCCGCATCGAGTTCACGCTGCGTCGTCAGCCCGAGCGTGACCGGGTCCTTCGGCGTGATGTTGGCGATGTTCCAATGGCTGCGGTCGCGGATCGCGGCGATCGTGGTCCGGGTCGTGCCGATCAGCAGGCCGATCGCGCCGTCGGTGATTTCGGGATGATTGCGGATGATCCACGCAATGCCGTCGGGCTTGTCCGACCGCTTCGACACCGGCGTGTAGCGCGGGCCCTTGGTGCGGCGGACCTGCTCGGGACCTTTCAGGATCTTGAGCGTATAATCGGGATCGGCCTGGCCCTTGTCGATTTCGTCCTGCGTCAATTCATGCGCGCGGATCGGATCGCGCCCGGTCAGCTTGGTCGCTGCGGTATCGTCGGCGATCGCCTGAATTTCGAGGATGTGCAGCCCGCAAAACTCGGCAATTTGTTCGAAGCTGAGCGCGGTATTATCGACGAGCCACGAAGCGGTCGCATGTGGCATGAGCGGCTGGGCCACGGGAAACTCCTTCAGAAACGGAAAGGGCCGCCCCTTTCGGAGCGGCCACTGTGCTGGCGAACAGTGTAGAGCGGTTGCACGGGGAGGGCAAGCGCGGGTTGGGGATTCAGCCGTTGTCGTCCTGCGGGCTGAAATGCGCCGCCACGTCGCGGTGCGCGTCGAGCACGTTGACGATCTCGACGCGATCCCCGCTGTACCGAAAATACATGACGTAATTCTTGTGAGGCGTGCTGCGAAGCCCAGGTGAGAGCTCGGCACGCTCCGTGCCAAGCGTACCGGGTAAATCGGCAAGGCGACGGCAATGCGAAATGATCCCGGTTCTTATCGCGTCGGCTGTCGCTCTGTCGCTTTCAGTCGCGATGTACCGGCTGATTGATCGCAAGTCCTCTTCAGCAGATTCCGAGACAAGCAGGCGACGGGTCACTTCCGGCTTCGTTCCCATTCGTCCATATCGAGTTTAAGGCGCTGTTCGACCTCTTCGATAGTGTTCCATCCCCCGCGCGCGATCGATGCCTGAATCGTCTCGCGCAAGGCCGCGAGTTTGCTCTCGCGTTCCTGCACCAATCGCAGGCCTTCCACGACGACTTGGTCGGCCGACCCATAGCTTCCGTCGGCGACCACCGCTTCGACAAAGGCTTCCCAGCGCTTTCCGACTGTCACGTCCATTACGTCAACTCCCGAGCGGGACAGTTTTATGCGATCGCTCGACCGGCTTCAAGCCGCGATCGCCTCGGGATGCTCGACGGGTACCAACGCGCCCAGAAATTGCCGTGCGCTGGCTTCCCAGGTGAAGGTCTGGCCATAAGCGGCGCAGGCCGCGCGGTCGCGGGTCAGCGCAGCGGCGATCGCGACGCTCAAATCCTCGTTCATCGCGCCGACCGCGTCATTCAGCACATCGACCGGCCCCGTCACCGGGAACGCCGCGACCGGGGTGCCGCACGCCAGCGCCTCGATCATCACCAGCCCGAACGTGTCGGTGCGGCTCGGGAACACGAAAACGTCGGCGGCGACATAGGCCGAGGCTAGTTCGGGTCCGAAGAGCGGCCCGAGGAAATGCGCGTCGGGGAAGCGCGCGGTCAGCGCTGCGCGTGCGGGCCCGTCGCCGACGATCACCTTGGTGCCGGGGTGGCGCGACGTGAGGAACGCCTCGATATTCTTTTCGATCGCGACGCGGCCGACATAGAGCTGGATCGCGCCTTTGCCCGCGGCCTTGAGCGCGGCGATCGCGGGGTGCGGCGCAAGCTCGGGCGAGAAGGTCGACAGGTCGACCCCGCGGCCCCAATGCCGGATGCGCGTCAAGTCATGTGATTTCAGCGTCGCCGCAATCGACGGGGTCGAGGCGAGGATCGATTGCGCGGGCCAGTGGAACCAGCGGATATAGCGCCATACCCATTCCGGGTTCACGCCGGTGCGCGCCGACACATAATCGGGGAATTGCGTGTGATAGGCGGTGGTGAAGGGAAACCCGCGCGTCAGGCACCAACGCCGCGCGGCCAAACAGACCGGGCCTTCGGTCGCGAGGTGGATCGCGTTGGGCGCGAAATCGGCGAGCATCTTGCCGACGCTGCCGGTGCGGGCAAAGGCCAGGCGAATCTCCGGGTAGGTCGGGCAGGGCAGCGAATAGAACAGATCCGGCGACACGATCAGAACTTCGTGCCCCTGACGTTCCAGTTCGGCGCGCACCGCTTGCAATGTGCGCACGACCCCGTTCACCTGAGGGCTCCACGCATCGGTGGCGATCGCGATACGCACCCCGGTCAGGCCGCCAACATCTCGATCTTCGCCACGACGCGCGGTGCCTCGCGCGCGGCGATCTCTTCGGCCCAGTGGAGCAACTCCATCCGTCCGTCGAAATGTTCGACCAGGGCGGTGCAACCCTCCACCCAGTCGCCGTCATTATAATATTCTACGCCGCCGATGTTGCGATATTCGGCGGTGTGGATGTGCCCGCACACGACGCCATCGACCCCGCGCGCGCCAGCGGCTTGCGCGACGATTTCCTCGTAATTCGAAATGAACTGGACGGCGTTCTTGACCTTGGCCTTGGCGTGCTTCGACAGCGACCAATATGGCAGGTTGAAGGTGCGTCGGTACGCGTTCACCCAGCGGTTCAGACCCATCAGGAACTCATACGCTACATCGCCGACATGCGCCAGCCAGCGGTGTGCGAGCGTGATCGCGTCGAATTCGTCGCCGTGCAGAACCAGAAGGCGGCGGCCGTCGGCGGTCTCGTGAATGGCCTTGCGCCGGATCGCGACCCCGCCGAAATCGAGACCGGTGAACTGCCGCATCACCTCATCATGATTACCGGGAATGTAGATCACTTCGGTGCCGCGCTTGGCGCGCTTGAGCAAGCGCCACACCACGTCGTTATGCGCCGTGGGCCAGTAGAATTTCTTTTTCAGTCGCCATCCGTCGATAATGTCGCCGACCAGGTACATCCGCTCGCTGTCGACATGGTCGAGAAAGTCGATCAGCATCTCGGCGTTGCAGCCGCGCGTGCCGAGGTGAATGTCGGAAATCCAGATCGTGCGATAGCGGCGACGCTCGGTCGTGGCGCGCTCGGGGATGGCGGGTTGCGAATTGGCAAAGTCGCTGAAATCGGCGATCGTGGCGCCGGCAAGCCCTGTCAGTGCGACCTTGGTTACTGCATTCATGGCGACATCCCCAAGTCGTTGAATGCTTCAAGGCTATGGCCATAGATTGTTACAATCCGAATTGTCGCCCTTCACGCAACTGTCACATCGGAATGTGGTTGGGCTGCTCCGCCACACGCGCCAGCCACTGCGTGACAGCGGGATAATGGCGCAGCGCGAACCCGCCCTCTGCGGCGATATGCGTGTAGGCGTAGAGCGCGATGTCAGCGACGGTGAAACGGCCCGCCGCCAGAAACGGCGTCCTCGCCAGGTGCGCGTCCATCAGCGCGAGTGCGGCTTCGCCGGCCGCTTGCTTGGTCGGGATTTGCGCGCGTTGCAGCTCGCTCAGCCGGTCCTCGCCGAAGAACGCGCGCCAGAAGCGCAAGGTCGCGATGTTGGGCTCGTGATTATACTGCTCCCAGAACATCCAATGCAGCATGTCAGCGCGGCCGAACCGGTCATGCGGGATCAGCGGCGATCCGTCGGCGAGATAGAGGCACGCCGCCCCGCTTTCAGGCAGGAAATCGTCGCCGATCTGCAGCACCGGAATACGCCCGTTTGGGTTGACCGATTCCAGGAACGCGGGCGAGCGTGTCGCCCCGGCAAGGATGTCATAGTCGCGCCGTTCGATCGGAATGCCGACATGCGCCGCGGTCAGGCGGATTTTATAGCAATTTCCCGATTGCGCATATTCATGCAGGATCAGGTCGGACATCAGACGTTCCCCTCTGCCATCACCTCGGCGATCAGATCCTTGCGGCTCAACTTGCCGATCATCGTCTTGGGCATGGTCAGGCGGACGACCACCTCATCGACGCGCTCGTGCCGACCGAGTTGCGGGTTGAGCCAGTCGCGCAGTTCGGCCCCGCTCGCGCTCGCGCCGTCGTTGAGCGTGACATAGCCGCGCGGCTGCTCGCCGCGATAGGCGTCGGGTAGGCCGATCACCATCGCCTCTTTCACCGCCGGGTGCTGGAGTAGCAGCGCTTCGATCTGGCTCGGAAAGACCTTGAAGCCCGAGACCGAGAGCATGTCCTTCAACCGGTCGACGATCTTGACGAAGCCGTCCGCGTCGATCGTCCCGACATCGCCCGTGCGCAGCCACCGCCCCGCCGCGTTCGTCACAAACACATCGGCATCGGCGTCGGCGCGGTTCCAATAGCCCTTCATGATTTGCGGCCCCATCGCGACGATTTCGCCGGGCTCGCCGATCGGGGGATCCTGCGTCGGGTCGGCCTTGTCGACGAGGCGGAGATGCGTGGCCGGAATCGGCTGGCCGATCGTACCGGTCTTGCCCTCTTGGCTGTAGGGATTGGCCGACAGCACGCCGGAACTCTCCGACAGGCCATAGCCTTCGACCACGGTCGCGCCGGTCGCGCCGGTCACGCTCTCGAACTTCGCCTTCAACGCGCCTGCAAGCGGCGCACCGCCCGAAATACACACCCGGAGCGAGGAGAAATCGGTCGCACCGATCTTGGGATGATCAAGCAGCGCCTGATACATGGTCGGCACGCCGGGCAACGCGGTCGCCTTGGTCCGGTCGATCGCCGCCAGCACCGCGCCCGCCTCGAAGCGCGGCAGCATCACGATGCAGCCGCCATTGAGCACGGTGCGGTTGAGCACGCAGGTGTTGGCAAAGACGTGGAACAGCGGCAGCACGCCGAGGATACGGTCCGGCTTGCCCGGCTCGGGGTCGATCGCCATCACCTGGCGCGCATTGGCCGACAAATTCTGGTGCGTCAGCATCGCGCCCTTGGGCGTGCCGGTGGTGCCGCCGGTATATTGGATCAAAGCGACGTCGCGCTCGGGGTCTACCGTCGCCGATGTATGGGCGCCGTCATTGGCGATCAGCTTCGAAAACGCGATGACCCGGGGGTCATGCGGGCGCGGCGTGACTTCCTTGCGCTTGAACAGGCGGTAGAGAATCGATTTCGATGGTGGCAGCGCCCCCGCGATCGACCCGACGATCAGCCGTTCGAGCGTGCTGCCGTCGAGCACCTTGAGCGCGGTCGGGAGCAGCGCCGTCGCCGACAGCGTGAAGAGCAGCCGCGTTCCCGAATCGGCGACCTGATGTTCGAGCTCGGCCACGGTGTAGAGCGGCGAGAAGTTCACCACCGTCGCGCCGATTTTCAGGATGCCGAAGTACGCCGCCAGATAATGCGGGACGTTGGGCAGGAACAGACCGATCCGGTCGCCGCGGCCATAGCCCAGCGCGGTCAGCCCCGCCGCGACGCGATTCGCGCCATCGTGCGTTTTGGCAAAACTATACTGCCGCCCGAGGAAATCGATCAGCGGCGCTTTGCCCATGCGCGCGCAGGATTGATCGAACAGATCGACCATCGACAGCGGTGGAAACGCGCTGTCCCACGGATTGGGGTGACGATAGGATGTGCGCCAGATGGCCTCTGAAGGGTTCATTGACACAGGTGTAAGCAAGCAACCGCTTGCTCGCAAGGTCAGCGAATGTGTTCGCCCGTCCACGTCACGAGTACGGAGACCGCCACCAGCCCGAGATCCAGTGCCGCCTTCACGTGATGTGGGGCGCGATCAGCGGCGTCGTGCGTCAGGATCTGGATATCCGCGCTCGGGTGGCGCGCAACCGCAACCAATGCGAGCAAAGCGAAGACCCCAACCATGATCCGTCGTTTGCGCACGAACAATTCCTTACGCGCAAAGGATATCCTTAATGGCGGGCTTGGGCAAGACCGTTACGCGGCCAACCGATCCTGCAAAGCACGCCCCCGCGCTCGATCTCGCCCGGCGCTTTTCGCGTCGAACAGCGCGCGATCGGCGCAGGCATAGAGCGCCTTCCAATCGGTTTCGCGCAGCAAGGGGCCGCTGCAGGTGCCGATGCTGGCGGTTACCGAAACGTCGTAGGGCATCCGACCGGCGCGCAGCCGCGCGAGGATTTCGCCGGGCTCAACCGCAAACGCGCTCCACGTGAGAACCGCGAATTCCTCGCCGCCGATCCGCGCGACGAGCGCGTCGGGCGGGACCGCCTGTCGCAGCGTCCGGGCGAACACGCGCAACACTTCGTCCCCGCCGTCATGCCCGATCGTCTCATTCACGCGCTTGAAATGGTCGAGATCGGCGATCATCAAAATGTGCTCGCCATCGCGACCGATCGCCTGGTGCAGGAAGGCGCGACGGTTGAGCAAGCCGGTCAAGGGATCGGTATCGGCAAGCAGCCGTGCGGCGATCTCGCCCTCGCGCGCTTCGTCGCGCTCGGCGCTCAGCAGGCGCATACGATAGGCGATGGCGAGGCTCGACAGCAACGCCTCGACCGACATTGACAGGATCGTCGAATTGTCGAGCCAGAAGCTGCTGCCGATCAGGTTGATCGCATTGGCGATGCGCAGGCACGCCAATATGATCGGCGCGGCCCATGCGACGGCAAACAACCACAGATAATTGCTGCGGGTTGCCCAGGCGCGCCATAGGAGCGGCGGGATCACCGCCATCTGGCCGACAAAGGCCCAGCAATAGATGGTGTCGCACGTTCGCACATCATAGGGCGCAAACAGGACATAGCCCAGCGTGGCTGCGAGCAGCGTCACAGACGCCGCGGCGGCGATGCGCCCGGTCCACCCCGCGAACACGCGCGGCTCGAAAAAGGCGCGAGCAAAGGCGAAGGCCGCGACCGATGACAGGCCGAGCGTCAGATAATTGATCCGGATGCGGTCGGTATTGGCGATGCTCGGCCACGCCCAGGCCAGCGCGCCCGATGTCGAGAAAGCATAGAGCAAGAGCGCGAAGACCATCGCGCAATAGGCCAATTGGAACGGATGCCGAAGCGCGGCCCACAAAGCGAAATTGTAACAGAGCAAAGCGATGCACAGCCCGGCAAACGCGGCATAGAGTGCGCTCATCTCAAGATTGAACCGTTCGCTTTCGCTCGGGGTGGCGATCCGTGGCTCGCGAAGAATCCCGCGCAGATTTGGCGATCCTTCGACATGCCACAACAGCCGGACGAGCGGTGCAGGTCGCGCAGCCAGCGGTTGTTCGAGGATCGCGCCGAGCGCGAGGTGCCGGGTCTTGGCATGATCGTCGATCGCCGCGGCGACGATCGCTCCATCGGCATAAAGTGCGTAAAGCGTGACGCGCTTCTGCCACAGGCTCCCACTGCGGATGCGGAGCGGGCCGGTGCGCGACACAGGACCCGACCGCAGCCAGAAATCGCCGGCGCCGAACCGCGTCTGCGCGGTGTCGCAATCGAAGTGGGCCATGCCCGCCAGAAGTCCTGCCGGAGTCATGCCGGGGGCGTCGCGCACGAGGCAGACCGGCATGGCCTGTCCCGCACTGGCGGTCTGCGCGTGCGCGGGACCGGTTGCCATCACCCCCGCAATCGCCGCGATGCAGAGGGCTAAGATCCTGGAAAGAAGGGCGCGGTGCATATTGCACCCTAATCCGCCGATTCCGAACAGATGGTAAAGACGACCTTCAGCGCGCGGCTGTCGCCACGCGCGCGATGGACCCGGGACCTTGGCGCCGGGTCCATCGCCGCATTTTGTTTATTTCGCCGAGGTCGTGTCCTTGTCGATCTTGGCGACCGCGCTCTTCTTCTTGGGCTTCTTCGGGGGGGCGGGCGTGATTTCGAACGACAGCGCGCCGTCCTTCATCTTCACCGTCACCTCGCCGCCATGGACCAGCTTGCCGAACAGCAATTCCTCGGCGAGCGGTTGCTTGATCTTTTCCTGGATCAGGCGGCCCATCGGGCGCGCACCGTAGAGCTTGTCATAGCCCTTGGTGGTGAGCCACGCCTTCGATTCGTCGTCGAGGTTGATGTGGACGTTGCGGTCCGCCAGCTGCAATTCGAGCTGGAGGATGAACTTGTCGACCACCCGCGCCACAACTTCGGTCGGCAAATAGCCGAACGGGACGATCGCATCCAAACGGTTGCGGAATTCGGGCGTGAACATCTTCTGCACGGCTTGCTCATCCTCGCCCTCGCGGGTGAGGTTGCCGAAGCCCAGCGTCTCGCGCGCCATGTCGGAGGCACCGGCATTGGTCGTCATGATCAGGATGACGTTGCGGAAATCGACCGTCTTGCCGTGCTGATCGGTCAGGCGCCCGTTGTCCATCACCTGCAACAGGATGTTGAACAGATCGGGATGCGCCTTCTCGATCTCGTCGAGCAACAGCACGCTGTGCGGTTGCTGGTCGATCGCATCGGTGAGCAGACCGCCCTGATCGAACCCGACATAGCCCGGCGGGGCACCGATCAGCCGCGAGACCGAGTGGCGTTCCATATATTCCGACATGTCGAAGCGCTGGAGCGGAATGCCCATGATATGGGCAAGCTGCTTGGCGACTTCGGTCTTGCCGACGCCGGTGGGTCCCGTGAACAGATAGTTGCCGATCGGCTTTTCGGGATCGCGAAGGCCAGCGCGCGACAGCTTGATTGCCGAGGCGAGCTTCTCGATCGCGGCATTCTGCCCGAAGACGACGCGCTTGAGATCGGTCTCGAGCGATTCGAGCGCCTTGGTGTCGTCGGTCGAGACCGATTTTGGCGGGATGCGCGCCATCGTCGCGATGACTTGCTCGATCTCGCGCGTCGTGATCGTCTTCTTGCGCTTGGCGAGCGGCACCAGCATCTGCATCGCGCCGACTTCGTCGATCACGTCGATCGCCTTGTCGGGCAGCTTGCGGTCGTTGATGTAGCGCGCGCTCAGTTCGACCGCCGCCTTGATCGCGTCGGGCGTGTACTTGACCTTGTGATGGTCCTCGAACGCCGAGCGCAGACCCGCGAGGATCTTGATCGTATCCTCGATCGTCGGCTCGTTGACGTCGATCTTCTGGAAGCGCCGCAACAAGGCGCGGTCCTTCTCGAAGTGGTTGCGGAACTCCTTATAGGTGGTCGAGCCGATGCAGCGGATCGTCC
The DNA here is from genome assembly GCF_040398505.1 of Sphingomonas sp. Lineage (GTDB taxonomy): Bacteria > Pseudomonadota > Alphaproteobacteria > Sphingomonadales > Sphingomonadaceae > Sphingomonas. Next base: position 18,534 of record NZ_JBBATX010000029.1, read on the forward strand.
CGCCCGAGAGCGCGGGCTTGAGCAGGTTCGACGCATCCATCGCCCCGCCGCTGGTCGCGCCCGCACCGATCACGGTGTGGATTTCGTCGATGAACAGGATCGCATCGGGCAGCTTTTCGAGTTCGTTGACGACCGCCTTCAGCCGCTCCTCGAAATCGCCGCGATAGCGTGTGCCCGCGAGCAGCGCGCCCATGTCGAGCGAATAGATGACCGCCGGGAGCAGCACTTCGGGCACATTGCCCTCGACGATTTTGCGCGCAAGGCCCTCGGCGATCGCGGTCTTGCCGACGCCGGGATCGCCGACATAAAGCGGGTTGTTCTTCGAGCGGCGGCACAGGATCTGCACCGTCCGGTCAACCTCGGGCCCGCGACCGATCAGCGGATCGACCTTGCCCTTCTTGGCCTTCTCGTTGAGATCGACGCAGAACTGCTTGAGCGCGCTTTCGCTTTTGCCCTTCTCGCCGGCCTTTTGCGGCTTCTCTTCCTCGGCACCCTTGGGCACGACGGCTTCGGGGGCGGCAGCGCCCTTGCCGACGCCGTGGCTGATGAAGCTGACGGCGTCGAGGCGGCTCATGTCCTGCTGCTGCAGGAAATAGACGGCATAGCTCTCGCGTTCGCTGAACAAGGCGACGAGCACATTGGCGCCGGTCACTTCGTCGCGGCCCGAAGACTGGACGTGGAGAATCGCGCGCTGGACGACGCGCTGGAAGCCGCTGGTGGGGGAGGGGTCAGTCGCCGCCTCGACCTTCAATGCCTCGAGCTCGGTATCGAGATAATGGCGCACCGTCGCGGTCAGTTCGGCGGTATCGACGCCGCACGATTCCATCACTTTCGACGCATGTTCATCATCGATCAGCGCGAACAGCAGATGTTCGAGCGTCGCATATTCGTGGCGGCGCGACGAGGCGGCTTCGAGCGCCTTGTGCAGCGTGGTTTCCAGCGCGGAGGCGAAGGATGGCATCGGTTCTTTACTCCATGCGGGTCGCTGGGGACGCGCGACCCTTTGCGCCTATGTCGGAAGGCTGATCCACTGTGACAAGCACTTGAAATTCGCGTCGGGATTTCCTGCGGGCCAGACGCGAACCGCTCATGACTTGAACAAACCGTGCGCGGTCGCGCGATGGGTGACGGCGGTCTGCATTTTCCTGGCCGTCCGTGCGATCTCGCCTTCGAGCACCGCGATCCGCGTCTCCAGCTCCTTGACCGACAACGGATCAAGGTCCTGCGCGATCAGCGCAGCGAGCGGATCGCCCGCGTCTTTCGGGAGAATCTCGTCGAGGTCCATGGACAAGATCGTTGACCCGACGCGGCCCCATGTCAATAAGGCGCCGTACGTATAGGCAGGTAAAACGGGACGCACGACCGATGGACGGAATTCCCGAGACAATGCGCGCGATCGATCCGGCGGTGCCGGGCGGGCCCGAAGTACTGTGCGTCGTCGAACGTCCGGTGCCAAAAGTGCGCGCGGACGAGGTGTTGATCCGCGTGGTGGCGGCGGGCGTCAACCGGCCCGACGTGCTGCAGCGCAAGGGTGGCTATCCGCCGCCACCGGGCGCGCCGTCGATCCCGGGGCTCGAAGTGTCGGGCATTGTCGTCGCGCAAGGCGACGATCTCGCGGTCGACATGACGGGTCAACCGGTGTGCGCCTTGCTCGGCGGCGGGGGCTATGCCGAATACGTCGCGGTGGCGGCGGGGCAAGTGCTGCCGGTGCCGTCGGCGCTTTCGATGATCGAGGCGGCGGCGATCCCCGAGACGTTGTTTACCGTGTGGACCAATTTGTTCGAACGCGCTTATGCGACCGAGGGCGATACCGTGCTGGTCCATGGCGGAACCAGCGGGATCGGCACGATGGCGATCGCGCTTGGTACGATCTTCGGGTTGCGCGTGATCGTGACGGCGGGATCGGACGAGAAATGCGCGGCAGCGCTCGGCCTCGGCGCGGCCCATGCGATCAATTACCGGACCGAGGATTTCGTCGCGCGGGTGAAGGACATCACCGGCGGTAAGGGCTGCGCGGCGGTGCTCGACATGGTCGGCGGCGAGTATGTGCCGCGCAATCTGCAATGCCTCGCCGATGACGGGCGGCACGTGTCGATCGCGGTGCAGGGCGGGCTGATGGCGACGATCCCGATCTTCGAGGTGATGCGCCGCCGCCTGACGCTGACCGGATCGACGCTGCGCCCGCGCGATGCGGCGTTCAAGAGCCTCGTTGCCGACGAACTCCACCGCACCGTGTGGCCGCATGTCGAGGCGGGGCGGCTGAAGCCGGTGATCGACCGCACCTTCCCGCTGGAGGAAGCGCCTGCCGCGCACGCGCGGATGGAAGCGGGCGATCATGTCGGGAAGATCGTGCTGACGCTGTAGGGGCGGCCGCTAAAGTCACACAGAGTCGCACCATCGACGGGGTTTGCGCGGGACTGGACCGGGGCCGGGTACCGGGAGCGCGGATTGAGAATAAGAAAGAGCCGTGTAGCCAGTATCGCAGATGTGTGCGCTGTAGAACAGGGGCCGGGCGTCGGCTAACGCCCACTAGCGGATAGTGGGCGTTGCTGGCATTCTGACGAAGTGATGGAAGCTGCACGCCTGAAACGCGCTCGCCGACGCCTGCGGGGCTACTTCTTCGGTAGCGGCATCATACTGGCGTTTCTCTACATACTGGTTGCTGCCTTCATCGTCCGCTTGGTCGGCGTAGAACTGACTCGATTCTGGTCCACAGTGCTGATCGCGGCAGCCGTGCTCCTCGGGGGGAGTTATGGGATCGTACTGTTCAGTTCTGTCGGCATCCACCTCGTTCGCCGCCTGCTAAAACGACAGCCGATCATGGAAATCGAGGATTAGATCGGAACTGCCGCTTCCCGACGAATCCCGACATCGGACCGGAACGATGCCCGAACCCCGCCTCACCCCAGCACGGTCTTCAAATTCATGAATTCGTGCAGCCCGTACGGCCCCAACTCCCGCCCGTGGCCCGAGCGTTTGATGCCGCCGAACGGCGCGTGGGGGAGGCTGGCGAGCATTGCGTTGACCGCGATCATGCCGGCTTCGATGTCGCGTTCGAAGCGGGCGCGTTCGTCGGCGTCGTTGGTCCAGATTGAGGAACCGAGGCCGAACGGGACGGCATTGGCGAGCGCGATGGCCGCGTCGATGTCGTCGGCCTTGAACAGCATCGCGATCGGGCCGAACAGCTCTTCTTGCGCAACCGCATGATCGATCGGCACGTCGACGAGAATCCCTGCCGACATAAACGCGCCCCCTTTGTGTCCCTTTGGGCCGGGGAGCGCTTCGCCGCCGAACAGCAGCTTGCCGCCCTCGGCTTCGATCATCGCGATCTGATCGAGCACGGTCTGGCGCTGCGTTTCGCTCGACAGCGGGCCCATGTCGGTCGCCGACTCCATCGGGTCGCCCGCGACGACGGCTTGCATCCCTGCGGCGAATTTTTCGAGGAAGGCGTCATAGATATCGGCGTGGACGATCATCCGCTTGGCGCAGATGCACGATTGGCCGGTATTCTGGATTCGTGCGGTCACCGCAGTCTTCGCTGCCAGATCGAGATCGGCGGAGGGCATGACGATGAACGGGTCCGACCCGCCCAATTCCAGCACCACTTTCTTGAGCGCGCGGCCTGCCGCCTCGGCGACTTGCATCCCCGCCCCTTCGCTCCCGGTCAGCGTCACCGCGACGATGCGGTCGTCGGCGATCAGCGCGGCGACCTTGTCGGATTTGATCGGCAAATTCTGGAACAGGCCCGCTGGCGCACCTGCGGCGATCACCATTTCCTCGATCGCGGCGGCGACGCCCTGCACGTTCGAGGCGTGCTTCAACAGGCCGACATTGCCCGCCAGGATCGTCGGGCCAAGGAAGCGAACCACTTGCCAATAGGGGAAATTCCACGGCATCACCGCGAGCACCGGGCCCATCGGGTGCCACGTCGCGGTCCCACCGGGAAAGGGGCGGGGCGCGAGCATTGCCGGGCCTTCCTGCGCATAATAGCGGAAACCGGCGGCGCATTTCTCGACCTCGGCCAGCGCGGATTTGAGCGTCTTGCCCATTTCGCGCGTCGCGATTTCGGCGAGGCGGTGCGCGTTGGCATCGAACTGTTCGGCGATCCGCTCGAGCAGCGCGGTCCGCGTCGCAAAATCGGTGATGCGCCACGCGCGGAATGCGTCGTGCGCGCGCTGCACTTTGGTCTCAAGCTCGGCGGTGGTGAGTTCGGCGAAGGATGCCCCCGGCGTGCCGGTGGCGGGATCGATGCTGGTGAACATGGGGATGCTTCCTGAAAAGTGTCGATCGACAAACGCACAGCTAGCCCAGCGTATCCTTGACCCCAAACACATGCGTGCCGCATAGCTGCGCCATGGATATACCAATCGAAGAGTTGACGTTCGAAGCGGCGTTGAAAGAATTGGAGGGGATCGTGTCAAGGCTCGAGAGCGGCGATGCGCCGCTCGACCAGGCAATTGCGCTGTACGAGCGCGGGGACAAGCTGCGGCGTCGATGCGATGATCGCCTCAACGCGGCACAGGCACGGATCGAAGCGATCCGGACTGACAGCGAGGGGCGCGCCATCGGCACGCAGCCCTTTGCCGCAGGTTGACGGCGTGACCGCAGCGTCTTTGACCCTCACCGCGGCGATGTCCGATGTCGCCAGCGACATCGACCGTCGGCTCGACCACTTTCTGACCGTGCCCGACGATCCGCGCGGCGATTTGTACCGCGCGATGCGCCACGCCGCGATCGGCGGGGGCAAGCGCTTGCGCCCGTTGCTGGTATTCGCGACCGCGCGGCTGTTCGCGGTCGACCGCGATTGTGCCGGCCGGGTAGGGACCGCGATCGAATGTATCCATGTCTATTCGCTGATCCATGACGATTTGCCGGCGATGGACAATGACGACATGCGCCGCGGCAAGCCGACCGTGCACAAGGTGTTCGGCGAGGCGACGGCGATCCTTGCGGGCGATTGCCTGCATGCGCTCGCCTTCGAGATCCTGTCCGACCCGCTGACGCATGCCGATCCGTTCGTGCGCAGCGAATTGGTGCTCGATTTGGCGCGCGCGGCCGGCCCGACCGGCATGGCAGGCGGGCAGGCACTCGATCTCGAAGCCGAGAAATCGAGCTTCGACTTGCCGACCGTCACGCGCTTGCAAGCGATGAAGACCGGCGCGCTGATCGCCTGTTCGGTCGAGGCTGGCGCGATCCTCGGCAAGGTGCCGCCCGAGGGGCGCACGGGGTTGCGCGGCTATGCGCGCGACATCGGGCTCGCTTTCCAGATCGTCGACGACATCCTCGACGTCGAGGGCGACGAGGCGGCGGTCGGCAAGGCGCTGCGCAAGGATGGCGAAGCGGGCAAGGAGACGTTCCTGTCGCTGCTCGGGCTCGACCGCGCGCGCGCGCAGGCGGAAATGCTGGTCGATCAGGCAATCGAGCATCTTCAGCATTTTGGGGCCGAAGCGGATTTGCTCCGCGAGATTGCGCGCTTCACGCTGGAGCGGGATCGTTGAGCGCAACCGGCGCGGTGCGCATCGGCGTCTATCCCGGCACGTTTGATCCGGTGACGCTCGGGCATATGGACATCATCCGGCGCGGCGCGAAGCTGGTCGACCGGCTGGTGATCGGGGTGACGACCAACGCGTCGAAATCCCCGATGTTTTCGAGTGCTGAGCGCATCGCCATGATGGAGCGCGAGACCGCCGGAATCGCCGGCGTCAGCGTCGTCGGCTTCGATTCGCTGCTGATGGATTTTGCCGCCGAGCAAGGCGCGAGCACGATCCTGCGCGGCGTGCGCGGCGTGACCGATTTCGAATATGAGTATCAGCTGACGGGCATGAACCGCGCGATCAACCCGCTGATCGAGACCGTGTTTCTGATGGCGGACGTGTCGCTGCAGCCAATCGCCAGCCGTCTCGTCAAGGAAATCGCGCTCTATTGCGGCCCGATCGTCCGCTTCGTGACCCCGACGATTGCCGCCGAGGTTGCCGCGCGTGTCGCGCAGATCGGGCGCAAGGGCAGCGTTTGAGCGCCGTTTACCGGGGTGTGACGGGCACGGCCCTATTTCTGTCGCCTTTGGCCGCGACACGTTCAGCTTGGCGCAAGCCGCCAGTTGGTCTAAGCGACCGTTCACCACCAGCATCTCTGCGGGGACTCATGCGTTTCTTTACCCTTTTTATCGCTTTGTTCGCGCTGCTGGCCGGGCCGGCCTTTGCCGCCAAGAAGCAGAAGCCGATCGAGAAGGCCGCAGTCGCGACCACCGCCGGTCGCCCGCCAGTGCCGTCAGCGACCGACCCGGAAAATCTGCTGTATCTCGATTTGTCGACGGGTGGCCGTGTGGTCATCTGGCTGCGCCCCGATGCCGCGCCGAAAATGGTTGAGCGGATCAAGACGCTGACGCGCCAGCATTTCTATGACGGGCTGTTGTTCCACCGTGTGATCGAAGGCTTTATGGCGCAGACCGGCGACCCCAAGGGCGACGGAACGGGTGGGTCGAAGCTGCCCGACGTTCCCGCCGAGTTCAACTTCCTGCCGCACGTGCGCGGGGCGGTTTCGGCGGCGCGCGAAGGATCGGCCGAGGGTGCCAGGGTCGAGGAAGTGACCAAGGCCGAAAACAGTGCAAACAGCCAGTTCTTCATCGTGTTCAACCCGACGCTCAAGCTCGACCGCAAATATACGATCTTCGGTCGCGTCATTTCGGGCATGAACTATGTCGACACGATTGCGCGCGGTGAGCCGCCGCTCAACCCGTCGCGGATCCTGCACGCCTATATCGCAGCGGATTCGCCGCCCGCTTATGCACCACCACCGCCGCCGGCCCCGGTTGCGCTTCCCGCGGCGACGATCGTGCCGACCAAGGCCGCGCCCAAGCCACCGTTGGTGCGGAAATCAGGAAGCCGTGGCGGCTAAGGCCGAACGTACCGGGACTCGGCCATGAACGTCGATCTGTTCGACTTTGCGCTGCCGCCGGAGCGGATCGCGCTGCGCCCGGCGGTGCCGCGTGATGCCGCGCGGTTGCTCGTGCTTGAGGGCGACGCGACGCATGATCGCAGCGTTGGCGACTTGCCCGCCTCGCTTCGGGCGGGCGATTTGCTGGTGTTCAACGACACGCGCGTGATCCCGGCGCAGCTCGAAGGAACACGCGGCGATTCGCGGATCGGGGCGACCTTGCACAAGCGCGAGGGGCCGCGCCGCTGGCGCGCCTTCATCCGCAACGCGCGGCGGCTGCGCGAGGGCGATGCGATCGATTTCGGGAGTGGCGTGACCGCGACGGCGCACGATCGCGGTACGGATGGCAGCTTCGCGCTCGATTTTGCCGGGGATGAGCCGGTCGAGCTGCTGCTCGAGCGCGCCGGGCGGATGCCGCTGCCGCCCTATATCGCCGCACGCCGCCCCGCCGATGCGCAGGACGCCGAGGATTATCAAACGATGTTCGCCGCCGAAAAGGGCGCGGTGGCGGCCCCGACGGCGGCGCTACATTTCACGCCCGATCTGATGACGCGGCTGGCCGCGGCGGGGATCGACCATGCAACGCTGACGCTGCATGTCGGCGCGGGGACGTTCCTGCCGGTCAAAGCCGAGGACACCACCGACCATAAGATGCATGCCGAATGGGGCCGGATCGACGCCGCGACGGCGGATCGGATGAATGCGGTGCGCGCGCGCGGCGGGCGGCTGATCGCGGTGGGCACGACCAGCCTGCGCCTGATCGAAAGCGCGTGCGGCGAGGATGGCGTCATCCGCCCGTTCGAAGGCGATACCGCGATCTTCATCACGCCGGGCTATCGCTTTCGCGGGATTGACGGGCTGCTCACCAATTTCCATTTGCCGCGCTCGACGCTGTTTATGTTGGTTAGCGCGCTGATGGGGCTGGAGCGGATGCAAGCGGGGTACGCCCATGCGATCGAAAACGGATACCGTTTCTACTCTTACGGGGATGCTTCGCTGCTTCTGCCGTAAGCGCGGTAGGTGGGTGGTTGATGCGTGTCCTGAGAGCGGGTTTTCGGGCAGTTTGGACTAA
>NZ_JBBATX010000030.1:0-19889 GCF_040398505.1 Sphingomonas sp.
TGCCACCGCCAGCACCCGGCACCGTCGGCATCGGCAGCCGCGTCACCTATCGCCTCAACGGCGCCGAACGCACGATCGAGATCGTCGGCGGCGACGAAGCCGACCCCGCCGCAGGCCACATCGGCTTCCAGGCCCCCTTGGCACGCGCCCTCATCGGCGCGGAAGTGGGCGAGCGCTTGGATTTCGGCGGAAAGGACGAGGCGATCGAGGTGGTGGGGGTGGGGTGAGGGGGCAGCTTCCTCCCAGTTGCGGACATTCACGCGCCGTGGTGAATTCCTCGAATGCCTGCTGATTGCATTACGACTTCCTGCGATTACAAGGCGCGCTTTGACGAGCGGCTGTGCAAGATCGTGAAGCATTGGCCGGTGGAGAAGCCCGAATGATATTGGCAATAGCCGCCGCAGCTGCAGTTTTTACAGCGTCTGATGCTCGGGCGATCAAGAGGAAGTGTCATAATCCGCCATCTTGGATCGTCGTGAAGCGAGACGGTACTTTTCGGTTCAAGCCAGCGCCGAATGGCGACTTCCGGAAGGTTGAGTGCGTTCTTGACGAGATGAAAGCAATTGCCGAAAAACGCGGCTACCGTGTCGGCTTCATCGGAAACGAAATGGCGGAACCTGAGAAACACCCGACCTCGGGGAAATGACGGGTTTGTAAACTGCGCAATCGCATAACTTTAGCCTAACTTTCCGCCGCCCCCGCCGTCAAAAAGCAGCGTTTCGCGTGACCTTCCAGTGACCTTCCGCGCCCAAACCTAGCGCCCACCAGCCCTCACCGCACCAGCACAATCCGCGCCACCAACCCGCCGCCGTCGCGATTCTCCAGCGTGATATCCCCCCCCGCATCGCGCACGATCGTGCGGGCGAGCGCCAGGCCAAGCCCGATCCCACCGGTCTCCTTGTTGCGGGAGGTTTCGATCCGGGTGAACGCGTCGAACACGTCGCCGAGGCGATCGACCGGGATGCCGGGGCCGCGGTCGCAGACGGCGATCGTCACGGTGCGCGCGTCGGCGGCGAGCGATACCTCGGCTGCCCCGGCATATTTCAACGCATTTTCGATCAGATTGCGCACCGCGCGGCGCATCAGGCCGGGGCGCAGCCGCATCGTCAGCCGCGCGCCGGCCTCGAACGCAACTTCACGGTCGAGATCGCGGAAATCCTCGACCACGGCATCGACCAAAGCGGCGAGATCGACTTCGGTCGGCGGTTCGCTCGGGCGGCCCAGCCGCGCCAGCGACAGGATGTCGTCGAGCGTCGAATTCATCTCGGCGATCGTGTCGCCCATCTTCAACCGGTCGTCGTCATCCTCGACCGACTCGATCCGCACGCGGAGAGCCGCGAGTGGCGTGCGCAAATCATGCCCGATCGCGCCGAGCATCCGGTCCTTCTCGTCGAGCATCGCGGTGACGCGCAGCCGCAGCGCGTTGAACGCCACGATCACGTCGCGCACGTCCTGCGGCCCGCGTGCTGCGACCGGTTCGACCGCCGCGCCAGGCTGAAACGCGCGCGCGGCGTTGGCGAGGCTGCGCAGCGGCTGCGAGATGCGCCGTGCCGCCCACAGCAACGGCGCGAGCGCGACGCCGTACAGGATCAACGTTTGCGCGATCAGCCGCCAGAAGATCGCCGCGTCGCTGCGCGACCACGGCAGGTTGAGGATCAGCCACTGGCCGTCGGGCCGCTCGACCGCGACCATCAGCTCGGCCCCGGCGCGCAGCAACCGCTCGACGCGCGCCTTGCTGACATAACGCAGCCTGGGGTCGTTGCGGTTGATCGGCAGCACTTGCGTCTGAATGCGTCCGACCTTGACCCCAGCGTCGTTGAGCGCCCCGCGCAACGCGCTCTCGACCTCGGGAACATGCTGCGCGCTCGGCGCAACCGGGGACGTGGCGGCAAGCTGCACCCGGCTCCAATTTCCCCCGCCGATCGGGCGGCCGGCGTCGATCCGCTCATCGGCATCGACGATCCGCGTCACGACCGGGCCAGTCGCCTGATCGAGCCGCGCCTGGCGGCGTTCCGACAAGAGTAGACTGAAGTTGATCGCTTGCGCGACGAACAAGGCGACCGCGATCAGCAGCGCCATTTGCCCCGACAGGCTGCGCGGCAACAGCCGCTCCGCGCCCCTCCTCAAAGTCGCGTGACCTCGGCGGCCAGCGTATAGCCGCCGCCCCACACCGTCTTGATCAGGTCGGGGGTCTTGGGGTCGGCCTCGATCTTGCGGCGCAGGCGGCTGACCTGATTATCGATCGCACGGTCGAACGCGGCGGCCTCGCGCCCTTGCGTCAGATCGAGCAACTGGTCGCGCGTCAGCACTTGCCGCGGGCGTGTCACCAGCGCGTGGAGCAAATTATACTCGCCGGTCGATAGCGGCACCGACACGCCCTCACGATCGACCAACGTGCGTTCGCCCGATTTGAGCACCCATCCGGCAAAGGCGAAGGATCCGCTCTCGGGCGCATGCTGGCGCGTGCCGCCGGCGGCGGCGCGGCGCAGGATCACCTTGACCCGCGCCGCCAGCTCGCGCGGCGAAAACGGCTTTACGACATAATCGTCGGCCCCCATTTCGAGCCCGACAATGCGGTCGGTCTCCTCGGTCCGCGCGGTGAGCAGGATGACCGGGGTCTCGCTCGTCTCGCGAATGTGGCGGGTGAGCGACAGGCCGTCTTCCCCCGGCATCATGATGTCGAGGATGACGAGGTCGATCGCATAGGCGGTCATTCGTGCACGGGCACCTTCGGCATCGCCCGCTTGCGTCACGCGAAACCCCTGCCGCGTCAGATATTGCGCGAGCGGCTCGCGGATCGAGCGTTCGTCATCGACGAGCAAAAGGTGTGGCGTGTCCCCCATAGCGTCCGTCTGTAGCATGGCCGCATCTTCTGAAAAGGAGGCGCGTTCCAGCGGCGAATGCCGGACGAGCAAAAGGGGGAGGCGCTCGTCCGGCGTCCGGACCCGGAAGGGGTTTACTGGCCCGGATTGGGTGCAGGCGCAGGCGCTGCCGGCGGCGCGATCGCATCGGCCGGATCAGCGCGGCGTTGCCCGGCGATCGCGCGAGCTTTGTCCTCCCATACCTTGCGTTCATCGGCCGATAGCTGGCCATCCTTGTTCGTGTCGATAAGCGCAAAGCGCCGGTCGGCCCGCGCCATAAAGTCGGCGCGCGTCATTGCGCCGTCACCGCCGCCTGCGCGCGCCATCATGCGACCGCCCGGGCCTTGTCGTTCATCGGCGGTGAGCGTGCCGTCCTTGTTGGCGTCCATCCGGTCGAAACGCGCATTGGCCTGCGCGGTCGCCTCGGCCCGCGAGATCATGCCGTCGCCATTGGTATCGGCGCGCATCATGCCCATCCCGCCGCCCTGGGCAAAGGCTGTCGTGGCCAGCACGGTGACGGCGAAGGACGCGAGGAAGGTGTAGCGCATGATCGGGACTCCGCTCGACAGGATCGGGACGACGCCCCGGTTCGCGCCCCTTATGCTACCCGACCTGTCGCGCCGCTATGCCGGTAGGCGGGACAAAGTGTCGCAAAATGTCGCAACAGTGCGCTTCCGTCACCGCGGCCCAGTGCCGGGGGCCACTGTGCCGCGTGCGCCGCGCCCACGATCATGAACTTGTACCAAGCCGCGTCCTGGACCCCGGCACAAGCCCGGGGTGACGGTGGAGCGGTGCGTGCGTTTACCCGAAGATCGCGACGCTCTGCATGCCCTGCGCGATCGGCACGCCATCGGCGTTCCACAGCATCATCGTCTGGCTCGATCCGCCGTTCACCGCGTGCTGCGATTCCGCCGAGAGCAGCCACCAGCCGTCGGTCGTCGCCGGCGTCGGGGTCAGCAGATTGACGATCCACGTCACCGAACTGAGCGGCACAAAGTCCTTGCCGAACAGCTTGAACGCGGCGGGGGGAAGCGCGTCGGCGAGCGCCAGCACCTCGACCATCGGATCAAGCCCGGCATAGTCGCGCAGCCGCGCCCAGCGCAGCCATTCGGCCTCACCCTTGGCTTCGTCCTTCAAGTCCAGAAAATTGAAATTGCCGGTAAAAAATTCGTCCGGCCCGGTGTACAACGTGGCATCGCTCACCGGTGGCGGGATATTACTGTCGAGGCGACCGGCCAGCGCGACCCGCGACGGCTGTTCGGCCATGAACACGAAGGTCGCGCGGAAACCAAGCCCCGCTTCGGACACGATATCGGCCTGGATGAACGCGGCGGTGCGCCCGCGTCGCAATTTCGTCGCGGTGACGGTGACGCTGCCCGACAGCGGCCCGATGAACGACACTTGCGCCGATCGCAGCGGGGGCAGGTCAGGTTCGATTCCCTGCGCGGCATGCAGCGCGAGCGCGCTCGACAGGCCGCCATAGGCGGTGCGGCCCTGCAGCCAGTCGGCCGGGATTTCGGCGCGAAACCCGCTTTCGACCGGCGTCGCCTTGGCCAGAATCTCGCGGATCGGGGTCACGCCGCCAGCTCCGTCAGCCGGTCACGCAATTCGCGTTTGAGCACCTTGCCGATCGCGCTGCGCGGCAATTCGTCGATCGCGTGCAACGCCGACAAACGCTGCGTCTTGCCGAGCTGCGCATTGGTCCAGTCGAGGATGTCGGGGATGGTCGCGTCCACGCCGGTATGCGGCACGTAGAAGCCGACCGGGGTCTCGCCCCATGCCTCGGACGGCACGCCGATGACGCTGCAATCCGCAACCGCGGGATGTTGCGCCAGCACCGCTTCCAGGTCGGTCGGATAGATGTTGAACCCGCCCGAGATGATCAGATCCTTCTTGCGGTCGAGCAGCGTGAGGAACCCGTCTTGGTCGAAGCGCCCGATGTCGCCGTGGCGGATGTAGCGATTGCCCTCGGCATCGAACCATTCGGCGGCCGAGGTTGCCTTGGCGCGCCCGTGATACCCCGTCATCATCGCGGGCGAGCGCCCGACGACTTCGCCGATCTCGCCTTGCGCGACTTCGGTGCCGTCCTCATCGATCAGCCGGATATCGTGCCCCTCGACCGGGCGACCGACGGTGTGGAGCTTGTCGGGAAACTGGTTGGCGACGAGCAGGCAGGTGCCGCCACCCTCGGTCATGCCGTAATATTCGACCAGCAGCCCGGGCCAGCGCGCCAGCACATCGGCTTTCAGCGCGGCGGAGAAGGGGGCGGAGGTGCAGGTCTTGAAGGCGAAGCGCGTCAGGTCGAACCGGTCGAAATCGGGCAGCGCCATCAGCCGCTGATATTGCACCGGCACCAGCATCGTGTGCGTCGCGCGGTGACGCTCGGCGAGCGTCAGATAGCCGCGTGCATCGAACTTCTTCATCAGCACCACGGTGCCGCCCCAGCCGAGCGTCGGCAGGAAGCTGACCAGCGTGGTGTTCGAATAAAGCGGCGTCGCGACCATCGTGACGGCATCGCCGAACCCGGCGGCGGCGTTGCGATTGATATGCGCCCAGCGCATCGCATGGCTTTGCACGATGCCCTTGGGCGTGCCGGTCGTGCCCGACGAATAGATGATGTTGAAGCCGTCCTCGGGCCGGATCGTGACGGGCGCGGGGGTGGCCCCGGCTGGGGCGAGCCACGGCCCGAGCGACTTCAGATGGACGAGCTTGCCCGGAATATGCTGCCCCGCCAGCGCGGTTGCCGCTTCGGCATCGATAAAGGTGATCGGCGCGGCGCAATCGGCGATCATCGCGACGATGCTGTCGGGCGTGCCCGATGGCGCGAGCGGCGTCGCCACGCATCCGGCGCGCAAAGCGCCCAGGAATACGGCGGCATAGTCGATGCTGGCTGAGGCGACGATCGCCACCGCATCGCCTTGCTGCACGCCGTCGCGTTGCAGCGCGGCGGCGATGCGGTCCATCAACGCGTCCAGACTGGCATAATCGAGCTCGCCGCTCGCGTCGGCCAAAGCGACCTTCTCGCCGCGCTCGGCGGCATGCGCCCGGATCAGGTCGGGCAGGGTGGCGAAATCGCTGTCGAGCAATTCGGCGGCAGTCGTCATGGCGGGTTTTTCCAATACCGTAGGCACGATCCGCTAGGCGAGGCAAGACCAAAATGCCATACGCGACGTTCGAAAAAGCAGCGGGGCCAACCCAATATGATCCTTTACGATTCGCCGAACCCCGCGCCCAACCCGCGTCGCGTCCGGATTTATCTCGCCGAAAAGGGCTTGAGCGTTCCGCTGCAGACGATTTCGATCCGCGACGGCGAGCATCGCGGCGACGCGTTTCTGCAGGTCAATCCGCTCGGCCAAATTCCCGCTCTGGTCATCGACGGGGCCGACGTGCTGACCGAGAGCATCGCGATTTGCCGCTTCTTTGAAACCCTGCATCCCAGCCCGCCGCTGTTCGGCAGCGGCGCGCGCGGCGTGGCCGAGGTCGATCAGTGGATCCGGCGCGTCGAATTACGGCTGATGACGCCGCTCGCGATGGTGTGGCAGCATACGCACCCGTTCACCGCGCGCGTCGTGAAGCCGCAATATACCGACTTTGGCGAAAGCCAGCGCCCGCGCGTGGTGGCGGCGATGCGCGAATGCGATACGGCGCTCGCGTCGCGCGACTGGCTCGATGGGAAAGGCTATTCGATGGCCGATATCGTGTTGCTGACGACGATCGATTTCGCTGCCTTTATCGGAATTGCGGTGCCCGAGGACGCGACTGCCCTGCGCGACTGGCACGCCCGCGCGTCCGCGCGTCCGAGTGCGCAGGCATGAGCGCCGACCTGCAGGGCGCGGTCGCGATCGTGACCGGCGGCGGCACCGGGATCGGCGCGGCGGTGGTGCGGCGGCTGGCGGCGCGCGGCGTGCGCTGCGTCGTGAATTATGCGTCGAGCAAGGAGGATGCTGAGGCGCTGGTCGCCGAAATCGGCGCGGGCGCGATCGCGGTGCAGGCCGATATCGTCGAGGATGCGGCGTGCCATGCGCTCGCCGATGCGGCGATCAACGCGTTCGGGCGGATCGATTTTCTGGTCAACAATGCCGGCCGCACCAAATTCGCCAATCACGAGGACCTCGACGCGCTCAGCGCCGACGACTTTATCGATATATACCGCCTCAACACGATCGCGCCGTTCCAGATGATCCGCGCGTGCGCCCCGGCGCTGCGTGAGCATGGCATCGGCGCAGTGGTCAATGTCGCGAGCGTCGCGGGGGTGTTCGGCCATGGCTCATCGGTCGCCTATGCCGCGTCGAAGGGCGCGCTGACGACGATGACCAAGAGTCTCGCGCGGGCACTGGCACCGTCGATCCGCGTCAATGCGGTGGCACCCGGCTATGTCGGAACGGGCTGGTTCGAGAAACGGCTGGGCGAGGCGGGGTTCGCCGCGTTGAACGCGCGGATCGCCGCCGCCACGCCAATGGGCATGGCGGCGACGCCCGACGACATTGCCGGGCCGATCGTGATGCTGCTCGATCCCGCGGCGCGGGTGATTACCGGCGAGACGATGCTGCTCGATGCCGGCGCGCATCTCGATGTCGGGCTGGCGCGGCGGCCGGGGCGCGAGCTTTAGGCGCGCGGCGTCACGCCTCTCCGGCCGCCTTGGTCTCTGGGGGCACGCGTTGCAGCACCGTCCAGCAGACGATGCCAAGTGCGATCGCGGCGAAGCTCGCGGCGAGCAGGAAGGCAGCACCTGGAAAACCGCGTTCGACCCCCGCCGCCAGCGCCTGCGTCATCACGAATGGACTGATTACCGAGGCGACGCTGCTCATGCTGCGAAGGCCGCCTTGAAGCGCACCCTGCTGCGTTGGCCCGATCCGGCGGGATAGCAGCCCCTTCAGCGCGGGCGCGACAAAGCCCTGCAACGCCGCCGGCAGCATGATCAGATAGATTTTCCAGCCGACGCTAACGAACGCAAACGCAACGAACCCGGTGATCGCGCATAGCAATCCGACGATAAGCGCGCCGCGATCGCCGATGCGTCCGATTGTCGGCGAAATGACAAAGATTTGAACGACAGCGGTGATCAGACCGACATAGGCCAGGCTCCAGCCCACTGCTCCCGGGCTCCACTGAAAGCGGATAGTCGCCCAGAACGCCCAGGTGGTCGGATAGACCATGTTGGCGAGCATCCACATCAAAGTCGCGAGCAAGAGCGGTGCGGCGTTGCCCGCTTGGAACAACGGCTTGAACGCCCCGACGATATGGGCGTTGCGCCAATGGAACGGGCGGCGATGCTCGCGCGCCAGCGATTCGGGCATCAGCGCGAGCATCACCGCGGCATTACCAAGCGCGAGCACGGCCGCGGCGATGAACGGTGCGCGGGGACCAAGCTCCGCGAGCACGCCGCCGAGCGCTGGCCCGATGATGAAGCCGATCCCGAACGCCGCATTTATATAGCCGAACGCACTGCTGCGCTTTTCGACCGGGGTCACGTCGGCGATCACCGAACTTGCCGGACCGTGGACCGCGCCCGCCGCTCCGGCGATCGCGCGCCCCAGGAACAACCATGCAAGAGTCGGCGCGACCGCCATCAGCGCATAATCCACGCCGAACGCCAGCATCGATGCGATCAGCACCGGGCGCCGCCCGAAGCGGTCGCTCAAAGTGCCGAGCACGGGGCCTGCAAAGAATTGCGCGACGGCGAAGGCGACGAGCATATAGCCCGCGATCCGTGTCGCATCGTCGATCCCCATGCGCCCCAGCCGCACGATGAGCGCGGGCAGAACCGGCAGCACGATGCCGAAGCCGATCGTGTCGATCAGCACGGCGGCCAGCACAATCGGCACGGCGCGATTCTCGAAGCGCATCACGGTCTCCCCCCAAACCCTTCCCTCGGAACGAGCGTAATCGTTTGCGGCAGAATGTGCGAGACGGTCGGGATTTGGCCTTTCGCGCAGACCCGATCTGTGCCATCGCCAGACCATACCCGATCTTCAGTTTTCGTCTTTCAGGAGAGGTTTCATGGCCACTGCGCCCGAACTCGATGTTGCAGCCAACCCGCTCGACAGCTTCCGCGCCGAAGCGCGCGCGTGGATTGCGGCCAATTTCCCGTCTTCGCTGAAAGGTCAGGATAGCAGTCTGTCGTCGCTCGAAGGGCCGACCGACTTATCGGCCGACGAAATCGCGTGGAAAACTGCAATGGGTGAAAAGGGCTGGGGCGTGCCGGGCTGGCCGGTCGCTTATGGTGGCGGCGGGCTCGACAAGGCGCAAATTCGCGTGCTGCAGGAAGAACTGGCGCGCGCCGGTGCGAGCAACCCGATCGGCGGGATGGGCATCATGATGTTCGGCCCGACGCTGCTCGAATATGGTAGCGAAGCGCAGAAGCAGGAGCATATCCCGGCGATCGCCAAGGGCGATGTGCGCTGGTGCCAGGGGTATAGCGAACCCAATGCCGGGTCGGATCTGGCGAACGTCCAGACCTTCGCCGAGGATGCGGGCGACCATTATATCGTCAATGGCCAGAAGACCTGGACCAGCGGCGGGCAATGGGCCGACAAATGTTTCGCGCTGGTGCGCACCGACAAGAGCCAGAAGCATGGCGGCATCAGCTTCCTGCTGATCGACATGACTGCGCCCGGCGTCGAGGTGAAGCCGATCCGGATGATCTCGGGGCAATCACCCTTTTGCGAGACGTTTTTCACCAATGTGAAGGTGCCCAAGGAAAATCTCGTCGGGCGCGAAGGGCAGGGCTGGGAAATCGGCACGCGGCTGTTGCAGCATGAGCGCAACAGCCTGTCGGGCGGCGGCGGTGCGTCGCGCTTGTTTGCGGGCAAGCCGATGGGCACGCTCGCCAAGGAATATCGCGGCGCGGACGAGAAGGGTCGCGTCCCCGACAGCGACCTGCGGATGCGCATCGTCCGCCACGAAATGGACAGCCGCGCGTTCGCGCTGACGCTGCGCCGCGCCGCGCTTGAGGCGAAGTCGAACCAGGGTCCGTCGGCGGCGACCTCGATCATGAAGAATGTCGGCGCGCGCATCACGCAGGACCGTGCCGAGCTTTCGGTCGAGATCATGGGCATGGCCGGGCTCGGCTGGGAAGGCGAGGGCTTCAGCGAAGACGAACTGACCCAGACGCGCACCTGGCTGTGGGGCAAGGCGGTATCGATCTATGGCGGATCGACCGAAATCCAGAACAACATCGTCTCGAAGCGCATCCTCGGGATGCTCGATCATCAATAGGTAACAAGCGCACTTTCAACCCCCTCCCGCCTTCGCGGGAGGGGTAGGGGAGGGTCTTCTTCTTCGACGCCAGAAAGAAGACGACCCTCACCGACTGCGACTAGGCCCGCGTGAAGAACGCGGACCAAGTCTTCGTAGCCTCTCCCGCGAAAGCGGGAGAGGGAGAAAGATGGAAGGTTAAGAACATGGCCGCACTGAACGACGAACAAACGATGCTGCGCGATATGGTGCGCGAATGGGCCGACAATGAATCGCCCGTTACCGCGTTCCGCAAGCTGCGCGCGGCCGCCCCGGCGGAGGGCTATGACGCTGCTGCGTGGCACGCGCTGTCCGAAATGGGGCTGCCCGGCATCGTGATCCCGGAGGCATTCGGCGGCACCGCGTTCGGCTATCTGTCGCTCGGGCTGGTGCTCGAGCAGCTTGGGCGCAACCTCGCTGCCTCGCCGCTTGCCTCGACCGCAGCGGCGGCGAGCGCGATCGTGCTCGGCGGATCGGACGCGGCCAAGGCCGAATGGCTCCCGAAGATCGCCAGCGGTGAGGTGGTCGCCACGCTCGCGATCGACGAAGGCCCGGTGCACGATCCCGCCAAGATCACCGCCAGTGTCTCCGACGGCAAGATCAGCGGCACCAAGGCGTTCGTCGCGGAAGGCGACAGCGCCGGCGTGTTCGTGGTTGCGGCGACCGACGGCCTCTATCTCGTCAGCGGTCATGCCGGCGTCACGCGCTCCTCCCGCCATATGACCGATTCGCGCAGCCACGCGCAGGTCACGTTCGATAATGCCCCCGCCGAGCGGCTCGGCGATACCAAGCTCACCGCGCAAGTGATCGATCGCGCAACCGCGATCACCTGCGCCGAAATGCTCGGCATGGCGGAGCAGGCGTTCCACACCACCAACGATTATCTGAAGACGCGCGTCCAGTTTGGCCAGCAATTGTCGACCTTCCAGGCGCTGCAGCACCGCATGGCCAAGATGTTCACCGAGCTCGAACTGATGCGCTCGGCGGTCGAAGGCGCGCTCGAAGCGATCGACGCGGGCCGCTCGGACCTTGATCAGGCGGTGAGCCTCGCCAAGGCGATTGCCAGCGACACACTGCATCTCGTCAGCCGCGAGATGATCCAGCTCCATGGCGGCATCGGCATGACCGATGAGCATGATGCGGGCTTCTATATCAAGCGCGCCCGCGTGCTGGAGACGATGTGGGGCAATGCCGCTTTCCACCGCGAACGCTTCGCGCGGCTCAACGGATATTGATCGACCGGTAAATCTCGCCGCGATGCGGCGAGGAATTCCCACTTTTCGAACAAGCGTTCTGGCCGAAACGGGAGTGTTGCCGGGGAGCAACAGGCCTTCCTATTAGCGGAAGAGGACATTGACGCGCGTGACGGGGCGCGGCATTGTTTGAATTCGATAAACCGGTACGGGGCGCAGCGACGTTCCCGGCCGCTTCGGGGAGAGTGCCGTGCTTAACCGTCTGCTGTACACCTGCGCCGCGTCTGCGCTGGCGCTCGGGGTTGCTTCACCAGCGCTCGCGCAAACCGCGCTGGCCGCTACGCCAGCGCCGACCGCGAGTTCCGAAGATTCGAACGACGACATCGTCGTCACCGCGCAGGGCCGTTCGCAGTTGCTCGCCAACGTGCCGCTCGCGGTGTCGGCGGTAACCGCGCAATCGCTCTCGCTGTCCGGTGCGAACGACATTCGCCAGCTGAGTCAGCTCGCACCATCGCTGCTCGTTTCCTCGACCGGCAACGAAGCCAATGGTTCGCCGCGTATTCGCGGTATCGGCACGGTCGGCGACAATCCCGGCCTCGAAAGCTCGGTCGCGGTGTTCATCGACGGCGTCTATCGCTCGCGCGCGGGTATCGGCCTCAACGAACTCGGTGAGATCGACCGGGTCGAAGTGCTGCGCGGGCCGCAGGGTACGCTCGGCGGGCGCAATGCCTCGGCCGGTGTCATCAACATCTTCTCGAAGAAGCCGAGCTTCACCTTCGGCGGCAATGCTGAAGCGACCTATGGCAATTACGATTTCTACCGGCTTGCCGGCGCGATCAACGTGCCGCTGACGGAGACGATCGCCGCGCGCGTTGATGCGGTCTATGTCAACCGCAAGGGCTTTTATAACGACACGACCAACAATACCGACGTCAACGATCGCAACCGCTACTTTGTCCGTGGCCAGATCCTGTATCAACCGAGCGCAGATTTCTCGTTCCGGCTGATCGGCGATTACACCCACCGCAAGGAGAAGTGCTGCGCTGCGACCTATGTCGGTAGCACGGTCAACCCGTATATCGGCAATCTCAACACCCCGGCGACGCCGCTGACCTCCGGTCTTCCCAACGGCAACAACATCATCAACGTGCTGACCGGCCTCGGCCAGCCGCTCGCCAGTTTCAATCAGGGCTATTCGCGCAATATTACGGTCACGCCGGGGCGGAGCTTCGGCGGCACGACGACCGATGGTGGTATTTCGGGCGAGGTCAATTGGAGCCTGGGCGGCGGGATCAATCTGACCTCGATCACCGCCTATCGCGACTATAAGAACGATCAGGGCTCCGACACCGACTATAGCGCGGTCGATATCCTGTACCGCGCCGCTGACGGCGGTTCGTCGCGTCAGTTCAAGACCTTCACGCAGGAATTGCGGTTGAACGGCGAGGCGTTTGACGGGAAGCTCGACTGGCTGGTCGGCGGCTTCTTCGCCAATGAAGACCTGACGGTGCACGACAATCTCAAGTTCGGTAATCAATATGGCCGCTTTGCCACCTGCCGGATCATTTCGGGCGGCGGTCTTGCCGGCTTCTATTCGCCGACGAGCCCGGGCTGTTTCGCGCCGAGTGGCGCCGCGACGATCGGCGGAGCGAGCGGGCTGAGCGGACCGGATGTGCTGGCCGGCTTCACGTTGCTCGATTCGCTCAACAATCTCGGATCGACCGACGATGTCTATCGGCAGAACAGCGTCAACTTTGCGGCGTTTACGCACAATATCATTCACATCACCGATACGCTCAATGTTACACTCGGTGGCCGCTACACGCATGAACGCAAGAAGTTCGATGCGACCTTCGGCAACAACAACAACGTCTGCACGCAGCTGCAAGCCCGCCTGACCGATGACATCACCAACCCGCTGACGACGGCAACCGGACGCGCGCTCGCCGGGTCGTTGGTCGGGCTCGGCTGCCAGGGCAATTCGACTGCCGAGTTGAACGGCGTCAGCATCAATTCGCAGCGCAGCGAAAGCCGCTTCAGCGGCACCGCGATAGTGTCGTGGAAGCCGATCGATCATTTGCTGCTCTACGCCAGCTATGCACGCGGCTATAAAGCGGGCGGGTTCAACCTCGATCGTTCGGCCTTGAAGGCACCGATCACGGCGACCGGCACGACGACCTTCGCGGCCGCAGGCGGCGCGCAATCGCTGGTCGGCAATTTGCAATTCGCGCCTGAAACGGTGAACGCTTATGAACTGGGCGCGAAATATTCGACCGGGCCGTTCTCGCTCAGCCTCGCCGCGTTCCGCCAGCAATTCAGCAATTTTCAGCTGAACACTTTCAACGGCACCGTCTTCCTGGTGCAGAGCATCAACGGTTGCTCGTCCAGCCTGGCGGGCGGCGATCGCGATCTCAGCGCAGCGACCGGCGTGTGCCCGGCAGGCGATGTCGGTTATGGCGTATTGTCGCAAGGCGTCGAGGCCGAGGCGTCGCTCGTCCCGATCCGTAACGTCCGCGTCAATCTCGGCTTCACCTATCAGTCGAGCAAGTATCGCAACGATCTGGTCGGCAGCTCGAGTGGCGCAGCGCTCGATCCGGCCCTGCGCAAATTGCCGGGCGACAATCTCTCCAACGCACCCGAAATCGTCGTGACGAGTTCGTTCGCGTGGACGCCGCGGATCGGCAATGGCGGCCTGTCGGGCCTGTTCTACATCGATAGCCGCCTGTCGGGCGATTATAATACCGGGTCCGATCTGTTCCCGCAAAAAGAGCAGGACGGTTTCGCCTTGTTCAACGCCCGCGTCGGTTTGCGCGGCAAGGATGAGCAGTGGGCGATCGAATTCTGGGGCCAGAACATCTTCAACCAGGACTATGCGCAGGTCGCCTTCAACTCGCCATTCCAGGCGGGTGCCGGCTCTGCCCCGTTCACCGATCCGCAATATCCCGGTGGACGTCAGATCTTCTCGCAATTCCTCGCCGAACCGCGGACCTATGGTGTGACGCTGCGGGGTAAGTTTTAAGCCGTAGCGGGGGAGACAATTTAGCGTAGCTAGATCGCACCCCCGCAAGGCCGGCCGGCGCGGCTCGCCGCGTCCGACGACATGGGCTTTGCCCATGTCCGGCCTTAGCCCGGCGACTTCAAAGGGCGCGCCACCACCCGGTGACGCGCCCTTTGCCGTTTGCCCCGCCCTCGCGTATCGCAGGCGACATGCCCAAACCCCAAAAGCAAACCCCCGGCCTGCCCACCCGCGACCAAATCCTCGCCTTTATCGCAAGCTCGGACGTGCCCGCCGGCAAGCGTGAGATCGCCAAGGCGTTCGGCCTGTCGGCACAGGACAAGATCCTGCTGAAAGCGCTGCTCAAGGACATGGCGGATGAGGGGTTGATCGACTCCGCGCCCGGCCGTGCCTTCCACAAAATGGGCGGCGTGCCCAAAGTGACGGTGCTGCGCATCGCCGATGTCGATGATAGCGGCACGGTGTGGGCGGTCCCTGAGCGCTGGGAGGCCGACACGCCTCCCCCGAAATTGCGCGTACGCGAGCGCAAGCGCGGTGCGCTCGGCATTGGCGACCGCGTGCTCGCACGGACCGAGGAAGCCGGCAACGGCCTGATCGCACATCCGATGAAGGTCTTGCCCAAGGGCGAGGAATTGGTGCTCGGCGTGTTGCGACAGGAAGGCGCGACGCTGTGGCTGCAAGGCGTCGAGAAGAAGGAACGCCGCGAGTTTCAGGTGTCCGATTCGGGCGAGGCCCAAGTCGGCGATCTGGTGCTGGCCGAGAAGGCTGGTCGGCCGCCGCGCATCACCGTGCGCGTCACGCAAGTGCTGGGCGATCCGTTCGCACCGCGCAGCTTCTCGCTGATCGCGATCCACAAGCTCGGGATTCCCGATGTCTTCTCAACCGACACGCTGGAAGAAGCGGTGCGCGTGGCGGCGCAGCCGTTGGGGGCGGGACGCGAAGACCTCCGCCATTTGCCCATCGTTGCGATCGATCCGGCCGATGCGCGCGATCATGACGATGCGGTGTGGGCCGCACCCGACGATGATCCCGCAAACGCGGGCGGGTGGAAGGCGATCGTCGCGATCGCTGACGTGTCCTTTTATGTCCGCCCCGGATCGAGCATCGACCGCGAGGCGCGGCGGCGCGGCAACAGCGTGTACTTCCCCGACCGCGTCGTGCCGATGCTGCCCGAAAGCCTGTCGGCGGAGATGTGTTCGCTGAAGGAGGGCGTCGATCGCGCGGCGTTGGTGTGCCATTTGCGGATCGGCAAGAATGGGACGCTCAAGTCGTGGCGTTTCACGCGCGCGGTGGTGCGGATCGCGGCGAATATTGCGTATGAGGATGCGCAGGCGATGGTGGATGCGCACTCTGCTTCCAAAACTCCCCTCCCGCTTGCGGAAGGGGTTGGGGGAGGGCCTGTCGAAATCTCGCCGTTGTCCGACAACAGCCCCTCCCCTAACCCCTCCCGCAAGCGGGAGGGGGACCTTGGCAGCGATATCCTCGCTGCCCTCTTGCCCCTCTGGTCCTGCTGGCACGCGCTCTACAAGGCGCGCACCGCGCGCGCGCCGCTCGATCTCGATTTGCCCGAGCGTCGCGTCGTGCTCGACGAAAAGGGCCGCATCCTGTCGGTCGCGCCGCGCGAGCGGCTCGATTCGATGCGTCTGATCGAGGATTATATGATCGCCGCCAATGTCGCCGCGGCGAAGGCGCTCGAGGCGAAGAAGGCGCCGGTGATGTACCGGGTGCACGAGCAGCCGAGCCGCGAGAAGTTGGTCGCGCTCAAGGACTATCTCAAGACCTTCGGGATCGAATTCGCGCTCGGCCAGGTCGTGCGCCCCAAGACCTTTAACCAGATCCTCGACACGGTGATCGACCGCGACGAGCGCCCGCAGATCATGGAGCAAGTGCTGCGCACGCAGACCCAGGCCTATTACGCGCCCGCCAATATGGGCCATTTCGGGCTCGGGCTGGGCAGTTACGGGCATTTCACCTCGCCGATCCGGCGTTATGCCGATCTGCTGGTACACCGCTCGCTGGTCGCGGCGTATGATCTCGGGGCAGGGGGCCTGAGCGAAGGCGAGGCGGCATCGATGGAGAAGATCGGCGAGAGCATCTCGATGCTCGAGCGCCGCGCGATGGAGGCCGAGCGCGACACGATCGACCGCTATGTCGCCGCGTTCCTGTCCGAAAAAATCGGCGAAGTGCTGGAAACGCGGATCACCGGCGTCACCAATTTCGGCTTCTTTGCCACGGTCGAGGGGATTGGCGGCGACGGGCTGATGCCGGTGCGCGATCTGGGCGGCGAATATTTCCGCTTCGACGAAGCCAGCCGCACGCTGATCGGCGATCAGTCGGGCATGGTCTATGCCAGCGGCCAGAAACTTCCGCTCCGGCTCGCCGAAGCCAACCCGGTATCGGGCGCGTTACGCTTCGAAATGGTCGAGGGCCGGGGGGAACGACCCGAGCGTGACGAGCGCGGCCCGAAGCGCGTGATCAAGCATCGCGGGCGTCCGGCGAACATCCGGCATCAGGGGAAGAAGCGCTAGCCGTCGCGCAATCCGGTTGGCTCACTCGGGCGTATCAACAGTCGAACTTGCGATGACTGCCTTCTCCGCCGGGGAGAAAACTCTCGAGATCGCCAAGCATGACGATCGGATCGCGCAAACGCGGGTCGTTGATCTGCTTCAGGAGATCCGCATAATCGGGATGGACTGGCAGGAACACGGCCTTGTCGCGATACTCGTCCGCGGAAAATGTGCCCCAATTGGTAAGGCGCGCGAAATATATGCCGGTGGCACCAACGCGATGCGCGAGGTCGACGGCGTCCGCCATCTCGCGATAATTGTCTGATTGCACAGTGAAGACCAGATCGAAGTGATCGATCAGTCCCTGCGCGGTCAAATCGCCGGCGAACGTCATGTTTTCGATCATCACCGGCCACGGCGCGCCGCGCCGCAGCGTTTCGTGCGTTGGCCCGGTTGCGGCATCAACGCTGATCTTGAGAACTTTCACGCGATGGTGCAGCGTCGGGAACGTGTTCCACTGATCGGGCGTGAACAACATGCCATTGGTCATGATCTGAAATTTCAGATCGGGAAATGCCTCTGGCGTCAAATCGCGCATCAACTGGCGGAAATTCTTGCTCGCAAAGGGATCGCCCGAGCCGGTGACGAAGACGGTCTTCGCATTGGCAAGCAACGGAAGAATCGCGCGCTCCTGCATTTCGGCGAACCGCGCGCGCGTGCCATCGTCGGCCGCAAAGCGCTCGACCCGGCAGCTCGGGCAGGAAAGGTTGCAGGTCCGGTCATAGGCCAGGTTGACCACTTCCGGGCCGGCCGCGATTTCGGTGACCGTGGCCGCAAGCAGATCGGCCCAATAGGACGATCGCGCGGCAAGATCGGCGGCGCGCGGCAATGCATTCGATTGAATTTTCGGGCACGCCCCCTTGTTGCAATAGCGGTAGGAGCCATCATAGACGCTCGCGCGGATCGCTTGCGCCGCTTCGCTGTTCCACACATTGCGCCAGTCGGTGGTCGTCAAATCGCCCGCCGAGGTCGCCAGCCAGCTTGCGCAGCAGAGATGGCTGGTCCGTTCAAGGACGTCCATTTGCCGGAAGGGCGTTTCGCAAATCTTCCCGGTCAACGCATATTTGGGATCTTCCGGATCGGCGAGGCCGCGGAGATAAAACAGGACGCCCTGGACCAGCGGCGATTGGCTATGGTCCGCCGCGATCGGTTCCAGACTGTCGATACTTTCCCGCAACCTGCCGCGCGATGCATCGCAAAGCGCGAGGAGCAACCGGATCGACCGCACAGTCTCGCCATCCTTTGCCAGGAGCGATACTGCGTGCAGAGCCGGCACCAGCGTCGGGTTGCTCTCCACGAAACCGGGTATCAGCTGCCAGAGCTCGGGGTGGTCCAAACCGTCGGACATGACGCTGAGCATCAGATCCACGATATGGCGCGCCAGATCGTGGTGGGCGGGAACGGTCAGATCGCTTTCGACTGTGTCGCGATACTCGTGCCCTGCGAAATCCATGACGGCCCGTTCTTTGGTCTGCGCTCAATCTCCAGATTATAGGTGAATGCCGATCAGATGCGGCGAATCTTGGATGTCACGGACGGAATTTTTGCCTATCCCGCCCGGAACGTAAGCCCGGCCTTTGCCTGCAAGCGATCCGCCAGCACTTGCCCCATCAGCGCGCCCGGCGTCCAGATACCACCTTCCCCGGCGACATCCTCGACCAGGCACAGCGCCGTCTCGGCGATCATCTTGCTGGTCGATCCATAGCCCGGATCGCGGTCGCCGGTAACGACGCAGTCGATCCGCTCGCCGGCGGCCCCTTCGCCGATGAACAGCAGGTCGTAGAAACCCGCGTCGCGTTCCTCTTTCGAGGGGCCTTCGCCGGGCTTCGGACCTTTGTCGCTGGAGAGCGGGTTCATCTTGGCGATCGCTTCGGCGGCGGCCTTGCCCATCTCGCCAAGGCCCGGCGCGACCATCATCTCGTCATAGACGAAGTCCGCGCCATAGCCGTGATCGCCCAGCAGGAAGTTGGTGCGATGGACATTCTTGGTGTTGATCGGCGCCATGATGAAGGGTGCGACCCACGCTTCGATCGTGCGGTCATATTCGGGGAGCAGGCCCTTGGGCTGGCTCGGCCCGGTGAAGCCCGGCGCCAGCGCGAACGGGTTGATTAGCAGGCCGAGCAGCGATGGGTTCTTTGCAGCGGCAGCGAGCGTCGCCTTGAGGCTGGCGGCAGTGCCACCCGAAAAGCCGCCCTGCATTTTCCGCACGCGGCCCTTCACGCGCTTCATCGGGTGGCCGAACTTCGCCTTGGCGGCATCCTGCAGCGTCAGCACGCCGAGATCGAACGGGATCGAATCGAAGCCGCAACTGAACACGATCCGCGCGCCCGATGCGCGCGCGGTTTCGTGGTGCGCGTCGATCATCTGGCGCATCCAAACGGGCTCGCCGCACAAATCGACATAGGCGGTGACGGTCTCGGCACAGGCGGCGACGAGATCGCTGCCGTAAAGCTGGTACGGCCCGACCGTGGAGATCACGACCTGCGTCCGCTCACACATCGTCCTGAGCGAAGCGGGGTCGTCGGCATTGGCGGTGACGAGCGGCGTGTCGGCGGGCCCGCCGATCAGGTCACGCACCTCCTCCAGCTTGGCGACGGACCGGCCCGCCATCGCCCAGCGCTTCGCGCCGATTTGCGTCAAATACTCCGCCACGAGCCGGCCGGTGAAGCCGGTCGCGCCGTACACGATGATGTCGAAGTCGCGCATTTCATTCCCCTCCCGCTCGCGGGAGGGGTTAGGGGAGGGCCCATCCGCGTGCGATCCCCTCGATCATGCCCTCCCAGTGCTTGTTCGGCAACAGGTCGAAATGCGCCCCGCGCATTTCTTCATCATGCCGGGGGCATGATGACCCTGTTGTCGAGCAAGCACTCCCCTCCCGCAAGCGGGAGGGGAGAAGAAAGGCTACGCCGCCTCGCTGAACTGCAAACTCGCCAGCCGTGCATATAGGCCGTTCTGGTCGACCAGGCTCCCATGCGACCCGCTTTCGACGATCCGCCCGTCGCTCATCACGATGATG
>NZ_JBBATX010000030.1:19989-25348 GCF_040398505.1 Sphingomonas sp.
CAGGCTCCCATGCGACCCGCTTTCGACGATCCGCCCGTCGCTCATCACGATGATGCGTTCCGCCGCGCGGACCGTCGCGAGGCGGTGGGCGATTACGAGCGTGGTGCGCGTCGACATCAAGCGTTCAAGCGCTTGCTGGACAAGCCGCTCGCTCTCGGCATCGAGCGCACTGGTCGCCTCATCGAGCAGCAGGATTGGCGCATCGCGCAGTAGCGCGCGGGCGATTGCAACGCGCTGGCGCTGGCCACCGGAGAGGCGCGCGCCGCCTTCGCCGAGATAGGTGTCGAGCCCCTCGGGCAGCTTGCGCAGGAATTCTGCGGCATTGGCCGCTTCGGCGGCGGCCCAGAGCTCGTCGTCATGCGCATCCCACCGGCCATAGCGCAGATTGTCGCGCGCCGACGCGCCGAAGATCACCGGCTCCTGCGGCACCATTGCGATCCGTGCGCGGACCTCGGCCGGGTCGGCCTCGCGCAAATCGACGCCGTCGATCAGCACGCGCCCGGCATCGGGATCATAGAAACGCTGGATCAGCTGGAACAGCGTGGTCTTGCCCGCCCCCGACGGCCCGACGATCGCGACCGTCTCGCCCGGTGCGACGGAGAGCGAGAAATCATGTAGCGCGGCGACATCGCGGCGCGTGGGGTAGCGGAATTCGACATGTTCGAACGCGAGCGTCCCGCGTGCAGGCACGGGCAGCGTGATCGGCGTGGCAGGCGCGCGGATTTCGGGTTCTTCGTTGAGCAGTTCGGCCAGCCGCTCGGCCGCGCCCGATGCGCGCAGCAGGTCGCCATAGACCTCGGTCAGCGCGGTGAACGCGCCGGTCACGAGCCCGGCGGTAAAGATGAACGCGGTCAGCGAGCCCGCCGACAGCCGACCGGCCGCGACGTCAGCGAAGGTCGACCACATCAGCAGCGTCACCGCGCCGAACAGCAGACCGATGACCAGCGCGGTCATGATCGCACGGATCGTGATGCGGCGCTTGGCGGCAGCGAAGCTGCTGTCGACCGCCTTGGCGAAACGCTCGGCCTCGCGGCGTTCCTGGCCGAACGCCTGGACGATCTTCATCGCGCCGAACGTCTCGACCGCCATCGATCCGATATCGGCGATGCGGTCCTGGCTCGAGCGCGAATATTTGCGCACGCGCCGCCCGAGCAGGACGATCGGCAGGACAACGATCGGGATGCCGATGATCAGCATGATCGCCAGTTTCGGGGCGAGCGCGAAGAGCGAGATGATCCCGCCAATCCCGGTCAGCGTGTTGCGCAGCGCGACCGAGACGGTGGTGCCAACCGCGACCTCGATCTGCGCGGTGTCCGAGGTGAGGCGCGAGGCGACTTCGGACGGGCGGTTCTCCTCGAACCAGCGCGGCGCGAGCGTCAGGAGATTGGCCTGCACCGCCATCCGCACGTCGGCGACGGTACGTTCGCCCAGCCAGGAGACGAAATAGAAGCGCAGCGCCGTCGCGATCGCGAGCACGCCGACGACCGCGAACAGGCCGTAGAAGATCGTGTCAATATGATGCGCATCGGTCGAGCCATGGGTGAAGCCCTGGTCGATCACCGACTTGATGCTCCACGGGATGTACAGCGTCGCCGCCGACGTCGTGAGCAAGGCGGCGAGTGCGATCAGCAATTGCGCGGGATAATGCGAGGCGAAGCGCCAGATCATCACCAGGCTGCTAAGCTTACGCTTGTCGGGCGGAGTCGGCGCGGGCGTTGCGTCGGTTGGGAAGGCGGGTTCGATATCGGCCATGACGATCGCCTAGCAGGACGCGAGGCCCGCCTCAATCCGCATCGCCGAAAGGATGGCAAACGATCATTGCCGTTTTCCGCAGTGCGGCATAAGCTAGCGATTAAGTAACGATTGCCTTCTAGAAAGTCCGGTATGCTCTACAGTGCCTATGAAATGCAGAAATCGATGTTGGCCGGCGCGGGCGCGATGGCCGATTTCGGGGCCGAATTGTTGAACAATCCGGCCAATCCGTTCGCCTATTTTGGCGGCGGTCAGATCCTGAGTTCCGCGCTGGAAGTGTTCGCGCATGCCGCAGCGCCGCGCGGCAAGCCTGAATTCGGTCTCGATAGCACGATGATCGACGGCAAGAGCGTCGCGGTGACCGAGGAGATCGTGCTGCGCAAGCCCTTCGGGCAACTCAAGCGCTTTGCGCGGGCCGGCGTGACGGGTGGGCCGAAATTGCTGATCGTGGCACCGATGTCGGGCCATTATGCGACGCTGCTGCGCGGCACGGTCGAGCGGATGTTGCCGGTGGCGGATGTCTACATCACCGATTGGCGCGATGCGAAGCTGGTGCCGCTATCCGACGGCACCTTCGATCTCGACGATTATGTCGATTATCTGATCGAATTCCTCGAAGCGATCGGCCCGAATGACGGGCAGGGCGGCACGCATATGCTCGCCGTGTGCCAGCCTTCGGTGCCGTGCTATGCCGCCGCCTGCGTAATGAGCGCCGACAAGCATCCGTGCCGCCCCAAGACGCTCACGATGATGGGCGGGCCGGTCGATACGCGGATGGCACCGACCTCGGTCAACACGCTGGCGACCGAGCGGCCGCACAGCTGGTTCAGCCAGAATGTGATCGCAACGATCCCGGCGCAATATCCGGGTGCGGGGCGCAAGGTGTATCCGGGCTTCCTGCAGCTCGCTGGCTTCATGTCGATGAATCTGGGCAGCCACATGTTGAGCCATTACGAGATGTTCAAACATCTGGTCGAGGGCGAGGATCTGGAAGCCGAGCAGACCAAGGATTTCTACGAGGAATATCGCTCGGTCTGCGACATGACCGCCGAATTCTATCTCCAGACGATCGACGTGGTGTTTCAGGACCATGCGCTGCCCAAGGGCGAGATGCTGCACCGCGGGCGGCGCGTCGATCCGGCCGCGATCACCGACATCGCGATCCTCGCGATCGAGGGTGAGAAGGACGATATTTCGGGGTTGGGCCAGACCAAGGCCGCGCTCGACATCGCGACCAGCCTGCCCGCGGACAAGAAGCGCTATTATATGGCCGAGGGTGCCGGGCATTACGGCATCTTCAACGGCTCCAAATGGCGGACGAAGATCGCGCCGGTGCTTGAGGAATGGATCGCCGCGCACGCTTGAGGCGGGGACGGGCGGAGGCCCGTCATTCGCTATGGCAAGAGACCGTGAACGGTTGCCGTTCGCGCTATTTCGGCCATCATATCTTTTAACATCAATGGTTTGCTGAGAAGTGCATCGGCCCCTGCGCTCATCGCTTCCGCAAGCAGCGCCGCGTCGGCGTGTCCGGTCATCAAGATGACGGGCGTATTCCCGCCTTGCGTTCGCAGGATTCGCGTCAGTTCGATGCCGTTGGTCCCGGGCATCCGCACATCGCTGACGACGACGCCGCACCCCTCGCGGCCACGGGCGAGGAAATCGTCGGCGTCGAGGTACGTCGCGGTCTTATAGCCGACCGCTTCCAGCGCCATGGCGAGCGCGTTGCGCACCGGTTCGTCATCATCGATGACACTCACGATCCAGGGTGTGGTCATAGCGCTATTCCGCTTCACAAATCGGCAGGGTAAAGTGGAAGGAGGTCCCAGTGGACACGCCTGGCTCCGCCCAGATCTTGCCGCCGTGATCTTCGACGATGGTGCGGCAGATCGAAAGACCGACCCCCATGCCCCGTTTCCCCTTGGTGCTGACAAAGGGTTCATACAGTCGCGCGACGACTTCGGAGCTGATTCCCGGGCCGATGTCGCTGACCGTCACCATCGCCATACCGTTGACGCCGTTTGTGGTCGTGATGTGAATCTTTGACGCCCGCATTTCGCCCATCGCGTCCATGGCATTGCGAACCAGATTCATGATGACCTGTTCGATTTGTACCCGGTCGGCGAAGACGGCGGTGTCTGCCTGCTTGTGTTCGACCGTCGTCGTGATGCCGCTTTCGCGCGATCCGATGAGCGCCAGGTTGCAGGCCTCATCGACCAGCATCGTTAGATTTTCAGGACATTTGACGACTTCGCTGCCCGAAACGAACGACCGAACACGCTTGATGATTTCTCCGGCGCGGTGGCATTGATCCTTGGCGAGAGCAAGCGGCCGGTGCGCCGGCAAGCTCTCGTTCTCAAGCAAAGCGTCAGCAGCTTCGAGGTATAGCGAGATCGCGGCCAACGGTTGATTGATCTCGTGTGCGATCGCCGCCGCCATGTCGCCCATCGCCGTGCGCTTCGACACGTGAAGAAGTTCCTTGGCGAGCTCCTGGCGCTCGGTAATGTCGATCGACAGACTGACCAGGCCCGCTACCTTTTCGTCGGTTTGAAAAAAGGGTGCCTTGGTCGACAGGAACAGGCGCGGCCCGGTATCGCGTTCGTCGATGATTTCCTCAATTTCGCGGGTGGTACCTTCGTCCATGGCACGATGATCGTTTTCCCGCACCGTGTCCGCCTGGCTGTCATTCCCGAAGATCGCGATATTCGGTCTGTTCTCGATGTCGGCGAATGGCTTGCCGATCAGGTCGAGCGCAGCCTTGTTGGCGAACAATATGCGCCCCTGCCGATCCTTGGCATAGATCGGGCCGGGGACGACTTCGACGACCGTATGCAGCAACGCGGTCGATTGCTTGAGTTCGGATGTGAGCAGCGCGTTGGCGGCCGCCCTTTGCTTGACGTCATCGATGTCGGTGCAGGTGCCAACCCATCGGATGATCGAACCCGCTGCATCGCGGATCGGCTGCGCGCGCCCGAGCGTCCACCGATAGTCGCATGCGTGATATTGGAGCCGAAATTCGATCTCGAACGGGTGACCCGTCTCGACGCTGCTCCGCCAGAGGGTGCAGGCGCGCTGACGATCGTCGATGTGCAGCACGTCGTTCCAGCCCGAGCCATTGCTCGACCCGTCCGGAAGCCCCGTAGCCGCGTACCAAAGGGCGTTGAAATAGTCGGGGTATCCATCTGCGCGTGCCGACCACACCATCTGCGGCATTGCATCGGCAAGCATCAGCGCGATGACGTCCGAGGGTGGTACATGATCTGGGTTGGCTTCGCGATGCGTGTTTGCGGGAGCGTGGATGGCGCGCGCCGGATCGATCGTTTGGGGGACCCCTTCCGCCCCGGGCTCAAACAGTTCTGCATGTTCGAGAAGGCTCTCCCGGACTTGGCCATCGCCGGGTGACCTTGCTGCATGGCGAGCATCCGCCGCGCGCGAGGTATCAAGGTTTTGGTTGCTGATCTTCGGCATTGGCCCTCGCGCGCTTGTGCGGGAGCGATCAATGCTCTCAGTCTGCGCGATGCGTACCCTGCCGCAGATTAACGTCGGTAGCATGGCGGAGCGGTCGCAACCCCATCAATTCGAGGATATTGGCCGGTCGTTTCGGTAACGC
>NZ_JBBATX010000031.1:0-1958 GCF_040398505.1 Sphingomonas sp.
TGTTCGTCGATCATGAAGATCGGCTTGAGGCCGAGCTGGCCCAGCCGCCAATCGGCGGTGAAGCGGACGTATTTCTTGATTTCCTTCGCGGTCATGCCGTTGACCGGGCCCATTTCGAAGGCGAGGTCGACGAAATTGTCCTCGAGGTGGACGGTGTGCTGGCACATCTCGCGAATGTCGGATTTCACCGCTTTGGTGAAGCAATCGCGTTCGCGCACGAAGGTGTGGAACAGCTTGATGATGCCTTCGCAGTGCAGGCTCTCGTCGCGGATCGACCAGGTGACGATCTGCCCCATGCCCTTCATCTTGTTGAATCTCGGAAAATTCATCAGCATCGCGAAGCTGGCAAAGAGCTGCAGCCCTTCGGTAAAGCCGCCGAACATGGCGAGCGTCTTGGCGATGTCCTCGTCGGTGTCGACGCCGAAATTCTGCAGATAGTCGTGCTTGTCCTTCATCTCGCTATATTCGAGGAAGGCGCCATATTCGCTCTCGGGCATGCCGATCGTGTCGAGCAAATGGCTGTAGGCGGCGATGTGCACCGTCTCCATGTTGCTGAACGCGGCGAGCATCATCTTGATTTCGGTCGGCTTGAAGATGCGGCCGTACTTCTCGTGATAGCAATCCTGCACCTCGACATCGGCCTGGGTGAAGAAGCGGAAGATCTGCGTCAGCAGGTTGCGCTCGTGATCGCTGAGCTTCTGCGCCCAGTCGCGGCAATCCTCACCCAGCGGCACTTCCTCGGGCATCCAGTGGATCTGCTGCTGGCGCTTCCAGAAATCGAACGCCCAGGGATATTCGAACGGCTTATACTGCTTGCGGGCTTCGGTGAGCGACATGGGGATTTCCTGAAGTGATGAACGAAAACGGAAGGATCAGAGCAAATGCGAGAGGCTGAACAGCGCATAGCCGAGGCCGAGCGCGATCATGCCGAGGCCAAGGCCGCGGCGGCCCGGGCTTTTGGCCGGTGGCGGGGATGTGCCGGCTGACAGCCCCCTGGGCGAGCCGACGACGAATCCGACCACCCAGCCGAAATACACGATATTGAGCGCGATGATAACGCCGAACAGATCAAAGGCATTGGTCAAAATGTCTCACTCCACGGCCGAGGGATATCGGCAAATTCGTTCATGCCGCCATGCTCCAGCGCCACATCGCGGTCGCGCTCATCGCCAGCACGATGAAGAGCGACAGCGCCATGATGCCGACCATGCGGAAGGCATAGACCTTGGCCTCGCTCGTCTCGCGGATCAGCGCGAGCAGCAGTGCAGTGCCGCTTGCCCCGAACAGCAGCGCGACGACGTACATGATGGCGATCGAAAAGGTCATCGCCGCACCGTGCGGTTGATATAGACGGTCTTGCTGCGGTGCGAGCCGACGCCGAGAAACACCACGCCGATGAAGAAGCCGAAATCGTACCAGCCGCCATTGTTGGGCACGGCATAGACCGCGATATCGGGGACGAACAGCGATGCCACCCACGCGACCGGGAAGATGAAGCCGTGCCACAGCCCGAGCAGGAAGCCCGGTGCGGCCGGCGCGACGGCGCTCGGCACCTGATGCGCGCACGCCGCGAGCAGCAGCGGTGCCGCCAGCAGTGCGTTGCGAAGGCGTAACAATCCCATCATACGTTCTCCCGTGCATCCATTGCGCAGGTAGCGCGTTTGGAGCGAGCAACGATAACGCAGGAGCTACGCAAATGGTCGACGCATCGCAGATTAAAGAACATGCCGAAGTCATCGGCGCCGACGGCGTCCATGTCGGTACCGTCGACCATGTCGTGGGCGGCCGCATCAAGCTGACCAAGAAGGATTCGGGCGCCCTCATCAACGAAGGGCATAGCGCGCATGAGGGGCATCACCATTTCATCCCGCTCGGCCTGGTCGCCGATGTCGAGGGCGGCACGGTCCGCCTCTCCGCCAACGCCGATGTGGCGGTGACGTTCGAAGAAGAGAAGTGAG
>NZ_JBBATX010000031.1:2058-7179 GCF_040398505.1 Sphingomonas sp.
ACTGGCACGCCAGACATTCATCGTAATTCTTCACTTCAATGTCGAATTGCGGCTTTTCGATCGTGTTGTCGGCCTCAACCCCACCGGCGAACCCGGCGCGCTGGACCGATTTGGAGCGGAGATAGTAAAGCGACTTGATGCCCAATTCCCACGCGCGGAAGTGGAGCATGAGCAAGTCCCATTTCTCGACATCGGCGGGGATGAACAGGTTCAGGCTGGTGGCCTGGTCGATATAGGGCGTGCGGTCGGCCTGGAGTTCGATCAGCCAGCGCTGGTCGATCTCGAAGCTGGTCTTGAAGCAATCCTTTTCCTCGGTGCTGAGGAAATCGAGATGCTGGACCGACCCGCCTTGTTCGAGGATCGAATTCCACACCGCGTCGCTGTTCTTCGATTTCTCGTTGAGCAGCTTTTCGAGATAGGGGTTCTTGATCGAGAAGCTGCCCGACAGCGTCTTGTGGGTGTAGATATTGGCGGGGATCGGCTCGATGCACGCCGAGGTGCCGCCGCAAATGATGCTGATCGACGCGGTCGGCGCGATCGCCATCTTGCAGCTGAAACGCTCCATCACGCCCATGTCGGCGGCATCGGGGCATGGACCACGCTCGGTCGCGAGGTGCATCGAGGCTTCGTCGACCTGGCCCTTGATGTGCTTGAACATGCGCAAGTTCCACGACTTGGCCATCGCGCCTTCGAACGGCAGCCCGCGCGCCTGCAGGAACGAGTGGAAGCCCATCACGCCCAGGCCGACCGAACGCTCGCGCATTGCGGAATAAGCGGCTTGCTCCATGCCGGGTTCGGCGCGGTCGATGAAATCCTGCAGGACATTGTCGAGGAAACGCATCACGTCCTCAATAAAGCCCTTCTCGTCCTTCCACTGGTCCCACGTCTCGAGATTGAGCGAGGACAGGCAGCACACGGCAGTGCGCTCATTGCCCAAATGATCGGTGCCGGTCGGCAGCGTGATCTCGCTGCACAGGTTCGAGGTCGAGACCTTGAGGCCGAGATCGCGGTGATGCTTCGGCATCGCCTTGTTCACATGATCGGCGAAGATGATGTACGGCTCGCCCGTCGCGAGGCGCGTTTCAACGAGCTTCTGGAATAGCGAGCGCGCATCGACGGTGGCGCGCGCTGAGCCGTCCTTCGGGCTGGTGAGCGTCCATTCATCGCCCGCGCGGACCGCTTCCATGAAGGCGTCGGTCAGCAACACGCCGTGGTGCAGGTTGAGCGCCTTGCGGTTGAAATCGCCCGAGGGTTTGCGGATTTCGAGGAATTCCTCGATCTCGGGGTGCGACACGTCGAGATAGACCGCCGCCGACCCGCGCCGCAGCGAGCCCTGGCTGATCGCCAGCGTCAGCGAATCCATCACGCGCACGAACGGGATGATGCCCGAGGTCTTGCCGTTGAGGCCAACCGGCTCGCCGATGCCGCGGACATTGCCCCAATAGGTGCCGATCCCGCCGCCGCGCGACGCAAGCCAGACATTCTCGTTCCAGGTATCGACGATGCCGTTGAGGCTGTCGGGCACCGAGTTGAGGAAGCAGGAGATGGGCAGACCGCGCCCGGTGCCGCCGTTCGACAGCACCGGCGTCGCGGGCATGAACCACAGCCGCGAAATGTAGCTGTAGAGCCGCTGCGCGTGTCCCGCATCGTCGGCATAGGCCGAGGCGACGCGCACGAACAAATCCTGGAAGGTTTCGCCGGGCAGCAAATAGCGGTCCTTGAGCGTATCCTTGCCGAAATCGGTGAGCAGCGCGTCGCGCGAATGGTCGACCTCTACGGGGTAGAGCTGCGCACGCACTTCCTTCGAATCGCCGCGTGCGGCGAGCGTGCGGTTGGCACCGCTCGTGTCGCTGACGGGCTGGGCTGCGCTGGTCGTCAGCGCCTCGATCGTATCGGTAGCCATGTCCGTAGTCGCTTCCCTGCTGTCCCGAAAATCCATCGTCATCGCCTTCGTCTTTTCCGCCACATATCGGACCGCAGCGCGGCCATTTCACGATGGCGCGTTCCCGGTCCGTTCGAATCGGGGGTCGAACCCCCATGCTATCATTTCCGGGCGACCGCACGAGAACAAAATAAGCCCACCCCGCGTTATCAACACGGGCCACGACGTCTCTGCCATATGGGGTTTTAGGCTATGTTCTACCAGCTCTTGGGTTCGCCCCCGATCTCAACCCCAACAGATTGTGCCGGATCGCTCGGCGGCGCAAGTCGGTAAATGACAAATTAGCGACTCAACTCGTCGCTATTTTGACTCGGTTCACAGCAGGTCCGAAGCGGCCCTATCGTGCGACGCGCGGTCAAAGCTGGCACGCGCGAAACGCAAGAGACCGAAGCGGGAACATAACTTTTTTTCACACACCGGATGAATGCGACGTCTGGAGCGATTGCGGCAGTTCGACGATCGCGGCCAGGCCCCCGAGGCTCGCAGATTCGAGCGTTAGCGTGCCGCCGTAGAGCGTCGCGAGTTCGTATGCGATCGACAAGCCGAAGCCGTGGCCGTCGCCGCGTTCGTCGAGTCGTTGCACTGCCGCACACGCCGCGCCGCGCAATTCGGGGGCGATGCCGATGCCGTCGTCTTCGATGCACAGGCGGGCGAAGCGCGCGTCCGACCCCACTGTGGCGGTCACGGCAATCCGGCTGGCGGCCCAGCGCCAGCCATTGTCGAGCAAATTGCCGATCAATTCGTCGAGATCCTGCCGATCGACCGCGACGCTGAGATCCGGGGCGATCTCCACGCGGGCGGTGACGCCGCGATCGGCATGGATGCGGGCGAGCGCGTCGGTCAGATCGGCGAGCACGGGGGCAAGCGGGGTGGCGACGCGCAGCGCGCCGCCCGGCGTCGCGGCGCGCGCGCGGCCGAGGTGATGGCGCACGGCGCGGTCGATCCGGTCGACCTGTTCGCGCAAACGACCGTCGGGGTCGTGCGGCGGAAGCGCGAGCGCGAGCGTTGCCAGCGGCGTCTTGAGCCCGTGCGCGAGATTGGCGACATGGCCGCGGGCATTGGCGAGCGCTGCGGTATTTTCGGCGAGCAACGCGTTGATTTCGGTCGCGAGCGGGGCGAGTTCGCTCGGCTGGTCTGCGGGCAACGCCGCGGCCTTGCCCGCGCGGATCGCAGTCAGGCTCTCACGCATCGCCTTGAGCGGGCGCAGGCCGATGCGGAGTTGCACGAGCGTGGCGATCGTGAGCGCCACGCCGAGCAACAGCAGCGAGCCGAGCAGCGGCAGCATCGCGGCGCGGAGCGGACGGTCGACGATCGCGCGCGGGGCGGAGGCAGTGATGCGAACAGGGCCGGCGGGGGTGGCAAGCATCAAGCTGCGCGCGTGGCGCGGGCCGTCGCGATCGCGCCAGTCGAGCGCTTGCGGATCGTCGCGGTCACGGTGGTGGCGCGCGAAGGGTGGGCCGTCGGGGAAGGGCGGGCGTGCCTCCATCGCATCGAGATCGGGCGGGGTGGGGGAGGCGATCGTGCGCCCGCTGGCATCGACTCGCCATCCCCAGCCCGAGCGCGGATCGTCATAGGGGGCGGCGAGGATCAAGCGGCTGCGATCGATCGCGCCATCGGGACGGATCGCTTGCGCAAGGACGGCGATTTGCGCGTCGAGCCGATCGTCGAGCCCGTGCATCACGAAGCGGTCGAGCACCGAACCGATTGCAAAGGCGGCAAAGGCGAGCGCGGCGAGCGTTGCGATCAGCGCGGTCGCGAGCAAGCGGCCGTAGAGGGAGCGGGGGAGGAGGGTCATGCGCCGTGGCTCATTTCGTGCTCCCTGCGAGCCTCTTTCCCCGCTCCCGTCATCCCCGCGAAAGCGGGGACCCAACTCGTGTCGCCGGTGATGGGTCCCCGCTTTCGCGGGGATGACAACGCATGGAATTGGTGACGGGCCATGCGGTCGCGCATCACGCCACCACCCGATAGCCGCGGCCACGCACCGTTTCGATCCGCTCCGCGCCGATCTTCTTGCGCAAGCGCCCGACGATCACTTCGAGCGAATTGGACTCGGGATCGGCATCGCCTTCATAGACATGGTCGAGCAGATCGAGCCGGTCGACCACCACGCCCTTGCGCAGCATCAGCGTCGTCAGCACGCGCCATTCGAGCGCGGTGAGGCGCAAGGGGAGCCCGTCGCGTTCGACCTGGCCGGTCTGCGCATCGAACGTGACCGACCCGCAGACGATGCGCGCGGCGGCGTGGCCAGCGGCACGGCGCACCAGCGCGCGCAACCGCATGACGAGTTCCTCGACGCGGAATGGCTTGGTCAGATAATCGTCGGCCCCGGCGCGGAAGCCCGCGACCTTCTCCGACCAGCCGTCGCGCGCCGTCAGGATCAGCACCGGCAGCGCGCGTCCGGCGGCGCGCCATTCCTCCAGCACGGTGATGCCCGATTTGATCGGCAGGCCGAGATCGAGCACCGCGGCGTCATAGCTGCCCGTGTCGCCGAGATGCGCGCCATCTTCGCCATTCGCGGCCACATCGACCGCGAAATTTTCGGCGCGCAGCGCGCGGGCGATGGCGTCGGCGAGCGCGGTGTCGTCCTCGACCAGCAGGATGCGCATGGGTGTGTCCTTTGGTCCGTTTGCTAGGCGGCGTCGCTAAACCGGGGCTGAACCGCCGGGTTCAGCGGGGTGGTGGGGCGATCGCCTGGAAAGGGCAACACCAACCAGCAAGGATTGCAGACAATGACCGATGCCATCGAAGGACCGACCCCAACCCCGACCGAACCGAAGCGGGCGCGGCGCTTTTCAACGCGGACCGCGCTGGTCGCCGCGGCCTTGCTCGCGGTCGGAGTCGGCGGCGGCGCGACGGTTGCGCACATGAGCGCGCCCGCGGTCGAGATGGCACCGGCCAATCCGGTGGCGATCCCGTCGCTGGCGGATGGCGAGTCGATCGTCACGGTGCGCGGCAAGGTCGCCGAAATCTATGGGCGCGCCTTTATCCTGGCCGATGGCCGCGGACGCGCGCTGGTCGAGACCGGACGGCATCGCGGCTTCATGGACGGTGCGACGAGCCTGGTCGCGATCGGCCAGACGGTGACGGTACAAGGCCGTTTCCACGACGGGACGATCCACGCTTCGTTTCTGGTCGGGGCCGATGGCAAGGTGACGGCGTTGCGGCCGATGGGGCCGCCG
>NZ_JBBATX010000031.1:7279-23277 GCF_040398505.1 Sphingomonas sp.
GTTTCTGGTCGGGGCCGATGGCAAGGTGACGGCGTTGCGGCCGATGGGGCCGCCGTGTGGCGGGCCGGATGACGCGGGTGCGCCGCCACCTGTGCCTGCTGCCTCTGCGCCAACGGTAAACAGCGCGGGCTGAGCGATCTGCCTCCCCTCCCTGGAAGGGAGGGGATTGAGGGGTGGGGTGGGGTGGTGTGGGGTGGGCGCTGCGTTCGACAACGGGCCGACCCACCCCCAGCCCCTCCCGTTCCAGGGAGGGGAGTAAATTAGCGCTCGCCCTCCCTTCCAGGGAGGGGAGCAGGCGCACCCCTAGCCGGCCTTCCGCAGCGGAATCGGAGCCGTCGCGAGGCGTTCCATGTTGAAGGTCTCGGCGAATTCGAGCCCGGCCTTGCCGTCCGCCGCCCAGCGCAGCTTGGCCGGGAACATCTGGTCCTCAAGCAGCTCAATCAGCACGTCGAGATCGCCCGTGCCATCCTCGACATCGATGCCGTCGATCATCACGCCCGTCGCGGAGATGTTGCGGATGCGCACTTCCCCGATCACATTGCCCGACTGGATGCGTGCCGTGCGCAACATGGCGGTGCGCGGGGATCGGCTGATGCGGTAACCGGTCGCGGTCGCCATTCCGCCCGACGTCGCCAAATGCAACAGGACGTCGGCGGCGCGCGCTGGCTTGCCGTAGACATAGCCTTGAATATGGCTGCAGCCGAGTTCGCGGATCAGCGTCACTTCGTCGTGATTTTCCACACCCTCGGCGGTGGTCTCCATGCCGAGCGTATCGGCCAGGCTGACGATCGCCTTGATGATCGCGGCGTTGCGATTGCCCGCGATCGTCGCGCCCTTGACGAAGCTCTGGTCGATCTTGATCTTGTCGAACGGCGCCTTCTTCAAATAGCCGAGCGAGGAATAGCCGGTCCCGAAATCGTCGAGCGCGAGGCGGACGCCGCAGCCCTTGAGTGTCTTGAACATCTGTTCGGTCGTGGCGGTTTCATCGACGAACACGCCTTCGGTGATTTCAAGTTCGAGCCGGTGCGGCGCGATCCCCGATTTCGCCAGCGCCGAGGTAACGAGCGCGGGCAGCGCGGGGTTGGCGAACTGGATCGGCGAGACATTGACCGCGACGCGGACCTCGTTCGGCCAGCCCGCCGCCTCGATGCACGCGGTGCGCAGGACCCACTCGCCGATCGCCTCGATCAAGCCGCAATCCTCGGCGACGGGGATGAAGTCGGTCGGGCTGATCAAGCCGCGCGTCGGATGTTCCCAGCGCAGCAATGCTTCATAGCCGACGATCCGTTCGGAGCGGGTGCTGACCACCGCCTGATAGGCGATGTAGAATTGGTTGCTCGCCAGCGCATTGCGCAGATCGTCCTCGAGCTGTTTGCGGCTTTGCGCGCCGACCAGCAATTCGTCGCGAAAGAAGCGGTGGATGCCGCGCCCGTCGCCCTTGGCGGCATAGAGCGCGAGATCGGCGTTGCGGACCAGCGTTTCGGCATCGGTCCCGTCATCGGGCGACAGCGCGACGCCGATCGAACACCCGATGCTGATTGCCGACCCGTCGATGCTATAGGGCTGCGACAGGTCGAAGATCACGCGGCGCGCGAGGTCGCCCAGTTTCTCGCGGTCGGCCATCGTCGGCAGGATTATCTGGAATTCATCGCCGCCGATGCGTCCGACCAGTCCTGCCTCGCCGATCGTGCGCTGCAACCGTTGCGCGACTTGCCGCAGCAACGCGTCACCGGTCTGGTGGCCGAGCGTGTCGTTAACCGCCTTGAACCGGTCGAGATCGAGCAGGAACAGCGCCGACGTCCGCAAATGCCCCGGTTGCGCCAGACGCTGGGCGAGCGTCTGATCGAGCGACAGGCGGAGCCGCTGACGGTTGGCAAGGCCGGTCAGCCCGTCGAACAGCGCAAGGCGCGTGATCTCGGCATCGGCGCGACGGCGCTCGGTCAGATCGCTGCCGCTGCCGACAAAGCCGACGAAATGGCCGAATTCGTCGAACACCGGGCGGCCGGAAATCGACCACCAGCGATCAAGCTTGGCAATGCTCGCCGGGCGCACCGAATAGTTGGAAAAAGCGGTGCGCGACGCAAGATGGAAAGCGAGCGTCCGCTCGGTCTCGGGTGTGGCGCTGTCCATCCGGAACAGGGTGGTGAGCGGTGCCCCGATCGCGGGCGCGTCGGGCAGATCGAGTTCGTTGGCGACCTTTTCGGTAAGGTAGGTGATGCGCCCGTTCGCATCGCTCTGCCAGAACCAGCCATTCGAATGCGCCTCAAACTCGGCGACCAGGCGCGATGCCATGCGCCCTTGCGCTTGCTCCATATCGCGGCGCGAGCCCGCGCGACGATCGAACACCACCAGCCGGTAGGTGGCGACGGCGAGGCACAAGACGAAGGACAGGCCGATGCCCCACGCGGTGCCGAACCCGTCGCGCAGACCGACCACGCCGACCAGACCGAGCGCGAACCCGAGCGTCGCCGCGCGCACCGGATGCAGCGCGATGATTGTGACGATGATCGCGCCGAACACGGCGACG
The DNA here is from genome assembly GCF_040398505.1 of Sphingomonas sp. Lineage (GTDB taxonomy): Bacteria > Pseudomonadota > Alphaproteobacteria > Sphingomonadales > Sphingomonadaceae > Sphingomonas. The sequence goes on from NZ_JBBATX010000031.1 coordinate 9,807, forward strand.
AAGCTGATTAAGGAAAACGCGCCCGACCCTGCCCCGACCGTCGCATAGAGCAAGGACAGCAGGGCCGCCGCGATGCCAGTACCGACGAGTGTGGCAATGCGGACATGGACATAAGGCGACCACCGCTGCGCCCGGGGATTCGTAACCGCGGCGAGCAGGAGCAGACCCAGCCCCGCGATCACGCCGCCCCATATCTGCGCCAGGTTCATCAAGGCGGGCAGGGCGGCCTGGCGCGCTGCCCACCACACGATCGCCGGCGCAGCGCTCGCCACGACCAGCGCGAACGGCCAGGTCGAGGCCAACCGTCGCACCTGTATCCTAAGCGTATCGCGGTGCGGTTGCGATGCGCGCACGCCGGGGGCCAGATCGGTCCGAAAGGCCGTCAACGCAAAGGCAAGGGCCTGAAGGGGATTGAAACGGGGCCGCATCGGTTCCTGCCTAGCGTCTGAACCTTGCCAAAGTCCCTGCGGCCCATGGTAAATACGCGGTAAGGATAGCTTGTGTCATACATAATGCGGGCACCTTGGCGGCAGCCGTGCGGACGCATAAAGGGAGCGCAGACGCCAGCACCGAAAGCCGCTTCATGACGACCATCATTCGCCAAGCCGACCTGATCGAGAGCGTCGCCGATGCGCTGCAATTCATCAGTTACTACCACCCGATGGATTATATCCATGCGCTGGGCGCGGCGTATGAGGCCGAGCAGGGCCCGGCCGCCAAGGACGCGATCGCGCAGATCCTGACCAACAGCCGGATGTGTGCCGAGGGGCATCGCCCGATCTGCCAGGATACCGGCATCGTCAACGTCTTCGTCACATGGGGGATGGATTGTCGGTTGGACGATACCGCCCGATCCTTACAGGACGTGGTCGATGAAGGCGTGCGGCTGGCGTATTTGAACCCCGACAACAAGCTGCGCGCGTCGGTGCTGGCCGACCCGGCGTTTACCCGGCGCAATACCAAGGACAATACGCCGTGCGTGCTGCACGTCGAGATGGTGCCGGGCGCGCGCGTTTCGGTCGATGTCGCGGCCAAGGGCGGCGGGTCCGAAAATAAGTCGAAGTTCAAGATGATGAACCCCAGCGACAGCATCGTCGATTGGGTGGTGGAGATGCTGCCACAAATGGGCGCGGGCTGGTGTCCGCCGGGGATGCTCGGGATCGGGATCGGCGGGACCGCGGAGCATTGCGTATTGCTCGCCAAGCAAGCGTTGATGGAACCGATCGACATGGGGCCGCTAAAAACGCGCGGACCCAAGACCGATATCGAACGCTTGCGGATCGAGATTTTCGACAAGGTCAATGCGCTCGGCATCGGCGCGCAGGGGCTGGGCGGGCTTTCGACCATTTTGGACGTGAAAATCCTCGACGCCCCGTGCCATGCGGCGGGCAAGCCGGTCGCGTTGATTCCCAATTGTGCGGCGACACGCCACGCGCATTTCGTGCTCGACGGATCGGGCCCCGCGTTCCTCGACGCGCCCAAGCTCGACGAATGGCCCAAGGTCGACTGGCAGCCCGATTCCGCGGCGATCCGCGTCGATCTCGACACGCTGACGCCGGAGGTGGTGCAGGGCTGGAAGCAAGGCGACCGGCTGCTGCTCAACGGCAAGATGCTCACCGGACGCGATGCCGCGCACAAGCGGATCAAGGACATGCTCGATGCGGGCGAGCCGCTCCCGGTCGATTTCGCGGGCCGCGTGATTTATTATGTCGGACCGGTCGATCCGGTCGGCGATGAAGTCGTTGGCCCGGCGGGGCCGACGACGGCGACGCGGATGGATTCGTTCACGCGGATGATGCTGGGGCAGGGGCTGCTCGCGATGGTCGGCAAGGCCGAGCGCGGACCCGATGCGACCAAGGCGATCGCCGAAGGCAAGAGCGCCTATCTGATGGCGGTCGGTGGCGCCGCCTATCTTGTCGCGCGCGCGATCAAGGGGTCTAACGTCGTCGGCTTCGAGGATCTTGGGATGGAAGCGATCTACGAATTCGAGGTGGAGGATTTTCCCGTGACGGTCGCGGTCGATTCGAGCGGTGCCAACGTCCACCAACTTGCCCCGTTGGTGTGGAAGGAAAAGATTGCGCGCGAGGGGTTGTTGGAGCGCGCCGGATAATGCTCGCCGCGCTGATCCGGCTATGGCGGCGTTCGCCGGTCGTCGTCTATGCGATCGTCGGCGCGATCCTTGCCGTCATCGCGTTCGCGTACGTCCCGTTCCCCCCCGGCGTGAAGCCGCTCAGCCAAGCCTTCGTCGCGTTGCTTCTCTGGGTGTTTGCGAGCTGCTGTGTCACCGGCGTCGCCTGGGCGATCGAGACGGTGGCGCTGCTGGCGCGCTGGATCGGCGGGAAAGGCAAAGCCCCTGCCGCACGGCCGCTGCGCCACGCAGGGCCGTTGCCCGAGCTGTCGGCGGGCAAGCAGCCGCAAGTCCGGCGCGCTGTCAAGCTTCTGAGCGAGGCGGGGATCTTTCGGGAAAAACTTGACCCCGCCATGCTCTACCCGGGCGTTGCGGAGCGGGAGGCACGCGTCAAACCCGACATCGTCTTCGAGGCGCTCGTCGAAGCCACATATTATCATCCCGATTTCGATGCCGCGCCGTACCGGGCGAACCTCGTGCTCCACGAAACGCAGGTTGAGCAGCCTGAGGCGTATCTGATCGCGCAGATCGCCGATCTCGCGCGGTTGAGCGGTGGCGCGCTGGCGATCGCCGATATCGCCGTCGAGCAAGCGCGGCGGGCCGACACGCGCACGGTCGATACGCGGATCGCCATGACGGTGAATGGCGAGCCGGTGACGCTCGCTTATCCGGGCGAAGACAAATATCTCAGCACCGTGCTCCACCACGATCTGGCGACGCGACTGCGCGCGCTTGACACCGGGCAGCGGCTCGAGTGGCGTTGGACCGATGCCGGGCCCTGGATATCGTGCCTCGCCGACGGCGACGTCGAGCGGCTCAACGAGGCCTTTACGCTAAAGCCGAGTACTCCCTGCCGCTGGGAATGGATCGATTGCGAAGCGCCGATCGCCGCCGGTGCGGCGGCACATAGTTTGGCGTAGCAGGCTTGGGACGGCGGGTCCGCGATGCTACACGCGCGCCGGGGAGAATGAGCGTGGCGTCTGAGGGGGCAGTGCGGACTTACGAAGCGTCGCTCGACCGGGCCGGGCTTGCGCTCGGCGCGGGCGGGCTGGTGGGGGGCGCCTTCGCCGCTGCGCTGGTCAGTATCGGCAGCGGGCTTGCCCCGCTTGAACTGCTGGTCGGGTTCGTCATCGGGATGCTGATCACGACGATGGCCGCCGTGGCGATCGGTGGCCCGGTCTGGCTGCTCTGCCACGCGCTTGGCTGGCGCGGGCCGGGCATGGCGGTCACGGTCGGTGCGCTGGCGGGCTTTGCGCTGTTTCTGGGTGGGCAGACCTATGGCTTTGGCCTGTTCGACATGCCCGTCAGCGACACGCAGACCTTGCTATTCCGCTGGATGAGTGCGGTCGCGACGAGCCTGATCCTCGCGCTGGTTGCCGGGGTGATCGGCTGGACGATGTGGCGCGTGGCGTATCGCCGGGTGCGCTGAACCGGTTAGGGTTTCAGGCCGGCTTCCGGCACGCTGGGGTGCCCCGGCGGCAAATCGGGCGGGGTGATGTCGCTCGGCTTGCAATCGCCGCCGCGGATGGCGCGCACGCGCATTTGCATCGTGCCTTGCGTTTTGCCGGCGGCATCGGAGCCGACCATCGTCATCGTGATGTCCTGCTCGGTCGGCGCGTTGCTGCCGGTGGCGGACAGCTTCATCGAACCGCCCCCCGCCTGCTTGCACACCGCATCGAAGCCGATCGTCGGACCGGTCGCGTCGCGATTGCTGAAGGTGCAATTCTGCCCGCGCGCGCCCATTTGCTCGAGGTTCTTGGCGAGGTCTTCTTTCGCCACGGCGGCGGGGGTGACACAGACCGACATGGCCCCCATCGCATCGAACATCTTCTGCATCTGCAGCCGCGTCGCGGGCGTGGCGCCCTTGCCCTCGAGCTTGAGGATCTCGACCCTTTGCGACCAGCTGCCGGGTTGTCGCTTGATCTGCGCCTCGGGCCCGCACGCGACGACGAAGAGGGGGGCGAAGAGCGGGATGGCGAGGAGGGCGACGGGGCGAAGCGACATGGCGGGAAACTCTCCGGGCGGCGCGGCGCCGGGAGGGCGACGGGCTGGGTGGGGTCATCCTCCCAAGATTGGCGCGATCTGGCAATCGCGGATTGATTGGCGAGGGTTTGGCCAAGCTGAGCGTGTCTTACTCTTTGATCAGGGGGAGTCGGTATGCCAGGAGGGCTTCAGCGCGGATCGCGCGACACCGCGTTTTCGATCTATTTGCGCACGGGACAGCGGGTCGCGATCGGGGCGATCGAGCTCAAGTTCAATCCGTATCACGATCCGAGAAACGGGCAGTTTACGTTCGCGCCGGGGGGCAGCGTCGGCAATGCGGCACCGCGTCGAGCCGCCCGTCCAACCCCCGGAAAAACGCCGCCCAAGCCCGTAAAGTGGGGTGGTGATTCTTTCGCAGGCGGGGGTGGCGGGTCCGGTGGTGGTGCTGGCGCGACCGGCGACGGGTATTGGCTAAACCCAAAAGAGGTCGCGGACTTCAAGCGAAAGCATCCCACGATCAAACCCGTGGTCGTCGAGCCCGGCGACACGATGCATTCTGTGGCGCGGGCTAACCATCTGACCGCAGCGGAACTGGCGTCGGCCAACCGGATGTCGGTGGATGCGAAGCTCAAGCCGGGCGACGTGTTGGCGATTCCATCCCCGAAATCACGCGCGCCGAAGGCTGCTCCAGCGCCGGATTTGGCCGCGCCGGTGACCGGTGTGGTCGCAACGCGAGACCCGTATCGGCATCAGGTTAGAAATGGCTATGATTACGCGATCGACGACGGCGACAGGATGCGGCGGGCAAAGGGGGTGCTATCCAATGAGACAGCAACACGGTCGCGCCGCAATCAGGCGGCGGCGGGCGGGACGGATCGTTTGCCTAGCGATGACGGTGGCCATTACATTGCCGCTCGCTTCAACGGGCCACGCGACGCGTTCAACCATTTCGCGCAAGACTCAAATTTCAACCGGGGGGCGTATCGCCAACTCGAAGAACGTTGGGCGAGGGCGCAACGTGCCGGACATCGCATTTACGTCGATATCGTCCCAGAATATCGAGGCGCGTCGAAGCGACCGTATTCCATCAAAGTCACTTGGTACGCCAACGGCGAGCGACACCTTAGGAAGTTCTCGAACAGCAAAAAGGGGCAATAGAATGGCAGACAAATACGATCGGTTGGGTCCCATCTTCGATCAGATCGGTCACGAACTGGGCAGAATCGCCGGCGGCGATCCCGATAAGACATATCTCTATGCCGAACTGCAGGAGGGAGTCGTCGGCGCGGGGGTGTTCAAGGACGAGGGCAATAGCGTCCGCTATTTTGACCCAAGCGACGAGTTGATCGATCTGCTCATCGAAGCATGGGAAACCGAAGAGCCGGGCAAGCGCTGGGAAGTGATCGAGTATGCGGTGGTCGGCAAGGAATTCGACGCGATCTTCAAATTTCCAGAGGAATTGAACCCGGATGAATTTGAGGATGAGCGACGCGATGTGGCGTTGCACGCGCGCTATGGCGACAAGCCTGTGATCTATCCGCCGATGCCTGAGCACTGACAGCCACGCTTCGGTTGGCTATCGCGCGCACCCTCTGGAACAAACCCGGTCCGGTCGCCATATTACCCGCATGGCCATCCAGATTCGCACCTCGCTCGACGAACCCGAGACCGGGCAGAGCTTTATCCCGCACCGCCCGGCGCGGCCCCCCAAGGCGGAAGGCGGGCGGCCGTTCAAGATCGTGTCGGAATACACCCCGGCGGGCGACCAGCCGACTGCGATTGCCGAGCTGGTCGCGCAGACCGAGGCGGGCGAGCGCGATCAGGTGCTGCTTGGCGTCACCGGATCGGGCAAGACCTTCACGATGGCCAAGGTGATCGAGGCGGTGCAGCGGCCCGCTTTGATCCTGGCGCCCAACAAGATCCTCGCGGCGCAGTTATATGGCGAGATGAAGTCGTTTTTCCCCGATAACGCGGTCGAATATTTCGTCAGTTATTACGATTACTATCAGCCCGAAGCCTATGTCGCGCGCAGCGACACCTATATCGAGAAGGAAAGCTCGACCAACGAGGCAATCGACCGGATGCGGCACGCCGCGACGCGCTCGCTGCTCGAACGCGACGATGTGATTATCGTCGCGTCGGTGTCGTGCCTGTACGGCATCGGATCGGTCGAGACCTATTCGGCGATGATCTTCGACCTCAAGAAGGGGCAAGTGGTCGACCAGCGCGAGATCGTGCGCAAGCTCGTCGCGCTACAATATAAGCGCAACGACATGGCGTTCCAGCGCGGCAATTTCCGCGTGCGCGGCGATGCGCTCGAAATCTTCCCGTCGCATTATGACGACACCGCGTGGCGCGTGTCGTTCTTCGGCGACGATATTGAGGAGATCGTCGAATTCGATCCGCTGACCGGCAAGAAGATCGCGAGCCTCGATTACATCCGTGTCTATGCCAACAGCCATTACGTCACGCCTGGCCCGACGCTGAAACAGGCGATGGAGGCGATCAAGTTCGAGTTGCAGGAGCGGCTGAAGGAGCTGATCCCCGAGGGCAAATTGCTCGAGGCGCAGCGGTTGGAGCAGCGCACCAATTTCGACCTCGAGATGATCGCCGCGACCGGATCGTGCGCTGGGATCGAGAATTATTCGCGCTTCCTCACCGGCCGGATGCCGGGCGAGCCGCCGCCGACCTTGTTCGAATATCTGCCCGAAAATGCGTTGCTGTTCGTCGATGAAAGCCACCAGACAATCGGCCAGATCAACGGCATGTCGCGCGGCGATCACCGCCGTAAACTGACGCTCGCCGAATATGGCTTTCGCTTGCCCTCGGCGATCGACAATCGCCCACTGCGCTTCAACGAATGGGACGCGATGCGCCCGCAAACGACCTATGTCTCGGCGACGCCGGGCGCGTGGGAAATGGAGCAAACCGGCGGGGTGTTCGCCGAACAGGTGATCCGCCCGACCGGGCTGATCGATCCGCCGATCGAGATCAAGCCAGTCGAGGAGCAAGTGCAGGATCTGATTGTCGAGGCGCGCAAGACCGCCGAGGCGGGGTATCGCACGCTCGTCACCACGCTGACCAAGCGCATGGCCGAGGATCTGACCGAATTCATGCACGAGGCGGGGATTCGCGTCCGCTACATGCACAGCGATGTCGAGACGTTGGAGCGTATTGAGCTGATCCGCGACCTCCGGCTGGGCGTGTATGACGTGCTGATCGGCATCAACCTGCTGCGTGAGGGGCTCGATATTCCCGAATGCGGGCTGGTTGCGATCCTCGACGCCGACAAGGAAGGGTTTCTGCGCTCGGAGACCTCGCTGATCCAGACGATCGGCCGCGCGGCGCGCAACGTCGACGGGCGCGTGATTCTCTATGCCGACCGCATCACCGGCAGCATGGAACGCGCGATGAACGAGACCAGCCGCCGCCGCGAGAAGCAGCGGCTGTACAATGAAGTGCACGGCATCACGCCCACCACGATCAAGCGCAACATCGGCGACATCATCAAGGATGTGTCGAACCGTGATCAGGTGACCATAGAGATCGATGAGGATCGCCCGCACATGGTCGGCCACAATCTGCGCGCGTATATCGAGGATCTCGAGAAGCAGATGCGCGCGGCGGCGGCCGATCTGGAGTTCGAGACGGCGGGGCGCTTGCGCGACGAGATCCGGCAATTGGAGCAGGAGGAACTGGGGCTGCCGGTCGATCAGCAGAAGGCGCCGGTGATGGGGCGGAGCAACGAGGGCAAGCCGGGGACGCGCAAAACGCGGTATGGGAAGAGCCAGAAGATGCGGGCGGGGATGGCGGGGAGTTCGCGGCGGGCGCGGTAAAAAACTTCTGCTTTTATTTGTTTGCAAGTCACTGATTTGTAAATAATTATACCACCAGTTAATTTAGTTCTTGTTGCAAGTCGGAGATTGGGCAGTATTGGGGTGCTTGGCCTAAATAGGTACAAGCACATGTTTTTCAGCGTCTTCGTGAAATTCAAACGATGGAGCGTCAGGTGCCTCGTCCGATGTCGGAAAGGGAAGGCGACCGTGACCAAGACTGCTAAGCTTTATGCTCGGATCGTCGCTGACCCTCGCGCATCGATCCCGTTTCGTGATTTCGAGCGATTGATCGTCGCCTTCGGCTTCACGTTGCGTCGCACCACCGGAAGCCACCGCCATTACGCCCGCGCCGACGTGCCCTACGTCGTCACTATTCAACCGCGCGGCAAGGATGCCAAGAGCTATCAAATTCAGCAGTTCCTTGCTATATGCGCCGAATTCGGGCTGACATTGGACGACTGAGTTGCCGCGCTATCACATCGATCTGTTTTGGTCTGACGACGACGCGTGCTGGGTAGCCAACGTGCCGGACCTCAAATCGTGTTCTGCGTTTGGCGACACGCCCGAAGAAGCGCTGGCCGAGGTGCAGATCGCGATGCAAGGGTGGCTTGAAGTCGCCAAGGACATGGATTTTGCGATCCCTGAACCGCTGTATCGCCCGGCTAGCTACGCCGCGAAGCACGCAGCGTGACCTATGGCGCATGTTCGTAAGGGGCAGCTGACGCGGTCGCCCGAGTGGTGGGTCCATCTTCGCGAGTATAAGCGCGTCTTCTGGAAGGCCGAGCGCAAAGCGCAGCGCTTGGAAGCGGCATCTCGGGTTGTTGAGGGTTTTTGAACCTCACCCCAGCGATAAATCTTCGCCCGCCACGTCATAATATTTCGACACGCGGTCGGCATACGCCTGATCGAACTCGGGCGCATTCGCCGCCCAGCTTGGGCCGCCTTCCAACACGCGGCGGTCGATCGTTACGACATAGGTGTCGTTGACCGGATCGAACTGCAGCAGCGAGAAGGGCAGCGGGTAGTAGGCCTTGCCCATGCCGAGGAAGCCGCCGATCGTCAGCACCGCATAGAGCGCCTGCCCGCTGCGCTTGTTGACCATCAACGCATAGAGCGCGCCGATCTTGTCGCCGTCGCGGCTGCGCACCGGCATCGTGTCGGCGGTGTTCGCTTGCAGCAGCACTTGGGTCGGTTCGGTTTGGGCCATGCGCGTTCCTCTCTGTCGGCGGCGTAACGGCGCGGGGCCGGGTGCGGTTCCTCACTCTTCGCTAATCAGGCTCGTCCGCTTGGTTTCGGGCAGCAGCCAGAAGCACAAGGTCGTAATCGCAAGGATGATCGCGACGTACCAGTAGAAGCCGCTCTCCAGATGCGCTTGCTTGAAGCGCAGCGCGACATATTCGGCGGTGCCGCCGAACAGCGCATTGCCGAGCGCATAGGGCAAAGCGACGCCGAGCGCGCGGATATGCGCGGGGAACAGCTCGGCCTTCACCAGCGCGCTGATCGAAGTATAGGCGGCGAGCAGCAGCAGCGGGATCATGATGATGCCGAACGCCGCTACCGGATCGCGTGCCACGGCGAGCGCACTGAACACCGGCACCGACACCAATGTGCCACCAACCCCGAACAGCAACAGCATCGGCTTGCGCCCGACCCGATCGGCCAGACTGCCGAACAGCGGCTGGACGAGCATGAAGACGACCAAGGCGGCGGTCATGATGCCGGTCGCGGTCTGGATCGAGAAGCCGGCGGTGTTGGCGAGGAATTTCTGCATGTAGGTCGTGTAGGCGTAGAAGGCCAAGCTGCCGCCCGCGCTGATGATCGCGACCAGCACGAATTCGCGCGGGTGCGCGCGCCACAGCGCCGCCGCGCCCGAGGCGGGGCGATCCTTGGCCAGCGCCTCGAACGACGCCGTCTCGGCCAGCCGTCGCCGCAGCAGATACACGCCGAACGCCAGCGCCGCGCCGAGCAGAAAGGCGATCCGCCAGCCATAGCTCTCCATTTCCGCCTTGGTCAGCAGCGCTTGCAGGATGAGGGTGACGGCGAGCGAGGTGAGCTGCCCCCCGATCAGCGTGACATATTGGAAGCTCGACCAGAAGCCGCGATGCTGCCGCGTCGCCATTTCGGAGAGATAGGTCGCGCTCGCACCATATTCGCCGCCGACCGAGAGGCCCTGGATCATCCGCGCGACGAGCAGGATGATCGGCGCGGCAATACCGATGCTGCCATAATCTGGCACGAAGGCGATGATGAGCGAGCCGGCGCACATCAGCGCGACCGAGACCGCCAGCCCGGCTTTGCGCCCATGGCTGTCGGCATAGCGGCCCATAATGTACGCGCCGATCGGCCGCATGAAAAACCCGACCGCGAACACCGCCGAAGTGCCGAGCAATTGCGCGGTCGCATCGCCCTTGGGAAAGAAGGAGGCGGCGAAGTACAGCGAGAGCGAGGTATAGGCGTACCAGTCATACCATTCGACCAGATTGCCGGCCGATCCGCCGATGATGGCGCGCAACCGTTTCGCTTCGAGTGCCATCGTCATCCCCTGCTTGGGCGCACAAGAGGCGAAATCGCGACGAGGCGCAAGATCGTCCGGGGATGCGTGGTTGAGCGAAAGTGTCGCATGCCGCATACACCATTCCATGCGCTTGACCCTTGCCCCGCTCGCTGTCCTCGCCGCCACGCTGTTCGTGGCCGGTTGCGTCAGCCCGCCCGAGCCGCCGCGCCCGGCACCGGAGCCCGTCGCCCCGCCCCACCCCGCGCCGCCCGTGCCGCCTGTGCCGCAGGGCGCGGATTGGCGCGATTGGGCGGTGACGCCGGGTGATTGGGCGTATCGTTCCGATGCACGTGGCTCGACCGCCGTGTTCGGTGCGGCACGCGCGGACGCGCTGCTGACGCTGCGTTGCGACCGGAAGGCGGGGATGGTGTATCTGTCACGCAGCGGTGCGGTGGCGACACCGCTGACGCTGCGCACCTCGAGCCTTGCCCAGACGGTACCCGTGCAGCCGAGCGGCGCGTCGGTCGCGGTCGCGTTGACGCCGCGCGACCCGCTGCTCGATGCGCTGGCGTTCAGTCGCGGGCGCTTCATCGTCGAGCAACACGGCGCGCCAACTTTAGTGGTTCCGGCCTGGGCCGAAGTGGGGCGGGTGATCGAGGATTGCCGACGCTGAGCGCAGGTTTCGCGGGGGCTATGGGCAGGCGAAAGAGAATCGTCCAAACGCGCGAACATTACAAGACTTGTTTCGTAAAATTTTATGATTCAAAGAGGATTCGTGCCCAGGCCTGGGCACGTCGTTTTAACTGGCGAAAGGAGGTGATCCGATGTCTCATGGTTCAGCAAAGGGGTCGGTTCAGTTGGCTTGGAGGACGCACCTTTAAGCCCTTTGGGATGACGGCGGGGGGCATTCTTCCCCAATCAACGCCGCCGTCTATCGGGGTTTTCAGGTTTCGCATGGTCCTCCAGGCTGGAGCTTCCGGCCGCTGACCATGTCAGGAGGTTGCCGGGGTGTCGTGAGACCCCCGGCAGCCTCTTTTCATTTGGGGCGAAGGCGCGCGCGCCTCGCGCCGGTGCCCGCATAGCGGGCATCGCCCCAAACGGCCGGCGGGTCGCGCGAAAGCGAGAACCCGGCCGACGGCTTTGCCGGCGGCGCGCCGGTGTTGCCATTCGCCGCCCCCGAATTCCTCCCCCTCCGTCGCCTTTGGCGCCACCTCCCCCTGGCGGGGGAGGATCGGAAGGAATCCGATGTCCGCCTCCACCCAATCCCCGCCTTGCCCTCGACCGCATTCTCCACGAGGATGCCTACCCAAGCGGCGCAAAGGTGCGTCGATCCTCAAAGGGTTCCGATCATGCGTACCGTCGTCCTGTCGCTGCTGCTTGCTTCCGTCGCCACCCCGCTTGCGGCGCAGACCGGGCCTGCGGTTGAGGAGAAATCGATTGATCAATTGCAGGCGATGATGGCGGGCGGCACCTCGTCCGAGGCGATCACCCAGGCCTATCTCGCGCGGATCGCGGCGATGGACCGCACCGGCCCGACGCTGCGCGCGATCATCGCCACCAACCCCGATGCGATCGCCGAGGCACGCGCCAGCGATGCGCGGCGTAAAAGCGGCAAGTCGCTCGGTGCGCTCGACGGCGTGCCGGTGCTGATCAAGGACAATATCGAGACCAAAAATCCGATCGCGACCACCGCGGGGAGCCTGGCGCTCAAGGACAATATCACGCTGCGCGATGCGCCGTTGGTCGCCAATTTGCGCGCGCAGGGTGCGGTGATTTTGGGCAAGACCAACCTCAGCGAATGGGCGAATATCCGCTCCTCCAATTCGATCAGCGGGTGGAGCGCGGTCGGCGGGTTGGTGCGTAACCCCTATGCGCTCGACCGGACGTCGTGTGGATCGTCGAGCGGATCGGGCGCGGCGGTCGCGGCGAGCTTCGCGGCGGCGGCGGTCGGGACCGAGACCGACGGATCGGTCGTCTGCCCGTCGTCGATGAACGGGCTGGTCGGACTGAAACCGACGCTCGGCATGGTCAGCCGCACCCACGTCGTGCCGATCAGCCATAGCCAGGACACGCCGGGGCCGATGGCGCGCAGCGTCAAGGACGTAGCGATCCTGTTTGCCGGGATGGTCGGGGTTGATCCGGCCGATTCCGCGACGACGCGTCAGCCGCAATATCGCGTTGCCCCGGCGGGGTTTGTCGAAGGGCTAAAAAGCGCGTCGCTCAAGGGCGTGCGCGTGGCGGTGCTGCATCCTGACATGCCCGCAATCCTGAAGGCGCAGTATGAGGCTGCGCTGGCCGTTTTGAAGGCGCAGGGCGCGGTGCTGGTCGATGTCGAGCAGCCCAAGCTCGACGGGCTCGGCGCGGCCGAGGGGCATGTGCTGCATGTCGAATTGAAGGCCGATCTCGACGCCTATCTCGCCACCACGCCCAAGGCGGTCAAGGTACGCACGCTCGATCAGGCAATCGCCTTCAACGAAGCGAACAAGGAGACCGAAATGCCGTTCTTCGAACAGGAGACCTTTATCGAAGCGGCGAAGACCGATGGCCTCGCCAATCCCGAATATCTTGGGAGCCGCGCGAAATCGCTGCGGCTGGCGGGGAAGGAGGGGATCGATGCGATGCTGGCCAAGGCGAATGCGACGATCCTGGTCGAGCCGACCTATGGTATGCCGTGGCTGTCCGACACGGTGTACGGCGACACTTTCAACGGTCCGTCGGCGAGCGAATTGCCGGCGGTGTCGGGCTATCCGCATTTGACCGTGCCGATGGGGCTGGTGCGCGGCGTGCCGGTCGGCCTGTCGTTCATCGCGACCGCCTGGGCCGATCGCGCGGTGCTCAATGCGGGCTACGTCTATGAGCAAGCGGCGAAGGCGCGGGCCGCGCCGACCTATGCGGCGAGCAACGATGCCGGGCCGGGGTTGGACGGGGTGCGCTGATCGCCTCCCCTCCCTGCCAGGGTGGGGGGAAGCAAGGCTGCTACCGCTCGAGCAATTCCTGCCGGACATGAATCGCCGACAGCGAAATGCGCAC
>NZ_JBBATX010000031.1:23377-25268 GCF_040398505.1 Sphingomonas sp.
GCTACCGCTCGAGCAATTCCTGCCGGACATGAATCGCCGACAGCGAAATGCGCACCTCGATCAGGAAGCTGATGAGCGAGGCGATCAGCAGGCCCATTGCGAGGATGAACGATAATGCGACGATCGTGCCGATGTGGAGCTTGACCAGTTCGGCGACGAACAGCAGCGCGACGACGATGCACGTCATCACCGCGCTCGACACGGCGAGCACCAGCGCGCGGTTGATCACCGACATACGCCGGTCGAGCAGACGCAATTCCCAGACGTGGCGCTTATGCTCGGGCCCGCTCGACAACGGATGCAGATCCTCAAGCGACCGCGCGCGATCGACCACGCGCGCGAGGCGACCGACCAGCACGTTGAGCAACGCCCCGATCCCCGCCAGCATGAAGACAGGCGAGAGAGAGAGCTGGATCGTCTGCGCGATCGTGGTGACGCCGGGAATCGAGAACATCGCCGCCCTTTGCGGTGTGGCGCGGCACGACGCAAGCCGAGCCTGCACGGAATGGTAACCCCGGCGCGATAAAGCTGCGCGGCATGACCAAGCCGATGCTCCTTGCCGACTTCGCGCGCCTGCCGTCGCCGACGCGCGCGGTCGTGCTCGACGGACTGGCGGGAGCGATCGACACCGTGGCCGAGCGTGCCGCGCCGACGCATGCGTTCCTGCGCTATGCGTGGTTCGCGGCGGCGCTTGCGGCTTATGGCGGCGCGGCGCGGACGATCGTGATCGAGGAGGATGACACGGCGGTCATCGCGTTACCGTTGGTCAGCGTCGGTCCGGCGGCGGCAGCGATGGCGACGGTGCCGGGCAGCTATTGGCCGTTCCGCAGCTTCCCGATGCACCAGAGTGCCGGGCCGCGCGCGATCGATGCGCTGCTCGGGGCGCTGGCAGGGGCGGTAACGGCGCTGCGGATCGGGCCGGTCTATGATCACGACCTGGCGCTGACACCGGTTCTGGCGCGCGCGCGCGCGAAGGGTTGGGCGGTGCTCGACCGCTTCGTCGCCGACAGCTTCGTGTTCGATCTGCAGCAACCCGAGTGGCCGCGGGGATCAACCTTGCGCAAAAACCGCTTCCACGAAAAGCATTTGTCCGAGCATGGCGCGCTCGACTGGTCGTTTCCGCAGACGGGCGACTGGCCAGCCACGTTCGATGCGATGGCGACGATCGAGCAGAAGAGCTGGATCGCAGCACGCACCGATGGCCGCGATGCGAAGTTTACCGAGGCTGGTCACGGTGCCTTCTGGCGCGAGGTCGCGCGCGATCCGGTGCTGGCGAAGATGCTGTCGGCGGCGGTTTTGCGTGTGGAAGGGCGCGCCGCGGCCTTCTCGTTCGATCTCGATTGCGGGGCGACCAAATATGCCATCGCCAACAGCTATGACCCGGCCTTTGCCAAACATTCGCCGGGCAAGCTGCTTTACTATCGCAATCTCATGCGCGCGCGCGAAGCGGGGGTCGCCGCCGTCGATTGGGGTGCGGGCGATAGCGGCTACAAGCAGACGATCGGCGCGGTGCAGGGGCCGGTGCTGCGCGATTGGCTGCTGGTGCGACCGGGCTTGCCGGCAATGGTCGGACGCATGCTGAAAGGGTGGTGGGGGGCGAGCGGCAATCGCGGTTGAGGCCGAACCGCGTGTCGTTCGTTGGTGCGTTTATGGAGGAGATCAAACGCCTGCGCCTCGCGATGGAAGACGCCGCCGCCGCGCTCGATTTCGAGCTGGCCAAGCAGTTGCGCGACCAACTCTCCTTGCTGCGCGGCGGGGCGAGCCTGGCCGAGGCCGAAGCTGCCGACACTGCTGACATGATCCGTCAGCAGCCCGGCGCGATGGGGCTGGGCAGCAGCCAGCAGCGCATCACGCCCCCGCCGGGGTGGCAAAAGCCCAAAAAGCCCGACCC
>NZ_JBBATX010000032.1:0-24583 GCF_040398505.1 Sphingomonas sp.
GCGCAAGTCTCGACCGACGGCACGCGCAAATGGTTGCTGCGCACCGATGACGGCAATGATTATGAGATGGTGTTCATCCCCGATGCCGATCGCGGCACTTTGTGCATCTCCAGCCAGGTCGGCTGCACGCTCAACTGCACGTTTTGCCACACCGGGACGATGCGGCTGGTGCGCAATCTCGTGCCGTCGGAAATCGTCGGGCAAGTGATGCTCGCGCGCGATGCGCTGGGCGAATGGCCGAGCCAGCCCGAGGGCCGGATGCTCACCAACATCGTGCTGATGGGGATGGGCGAGCCGCTCTACAATTTCGACAATGTCCGCGATGCGATGAAGATCGTGATGGACGGCGACGGCATCGGCCTGTCGCGCCGCCGCATCACGCTGTCGACCAGCGGCATCGTGCCCTTGATCGCGCGCGCGGGCGCGGAGATTGCGGTCAATCTCGCCGTCTCGCTCCATGCGGTCACCAAGGAAATCCGCGACGAACTCGTGCCGATCAACAAGAAGTACGGGATCGACGAACTGCTGCAGGCGTGCGCTGAGTATCCCGGTGCCAACAATGCCCGGCGCATCACCTTCGAATATGTGATGCTGCGCGACAAGAATGACAGCGACGCCGACGCGCGCGAGCTGGTGCGCTTGCTGCGCAAATATGATTTGCCCGCCAAGGTGAACCTCATCCCGTTCAACCCCTGGCCCGGTGCGCCTTATGAATGCTCGACGCCGGAACGGATCAAGGCCTTTTCGAACATCGTGTTCGACGCCGGCATCTCGGCCCCGGTCCGCACCCCGCGCGGGCGCGACATCGATGCCGCGTGCGGCCAGTTGAAGACCGCGAGCGAGAAGGTTTCGCGCGCCGAGCTGGATCGCGAGGCCGAAGCGAAGATCGCTGCGCTGGGCTAAGCGGTAACAGCAACAACCGCAGCGGCGCTTCCCCGGCAAAGACCGGGGCCCGGCTGCGGATCACTGATCGGTGAGCATTGCGCTTCGGTCTCAGAACCTTGGCGCCTGGCCCCCGGCCTTCGCCGGGGACGCGCTAGCTCAGCACCTCACCATTCGACGCCAATCTTGCCGAAATGCCCGGCGCTCGCCTCGAACGCGAAGGCATCGCCCAACTGTTCGAGCCCAAAGCGCCGGTCGATTACCGGCACGATCCCGGTCGCATCGAGCGCGCGGACGAAGTCCTGCTGTTCGGCGCGACTGCCGACGATCAAGCCCTGCAACCGCGCCTGTTTGGCCATCAGCGCCGCAGTCGGGACGTTGCCCGCGCCGCCGGTCAGCACACCGATCAGCGAGATATGCCCGCCGACGCGCACCGCGGCGATCGACTGGGCGAGCGTGCCCGGCCCGCCAACCTCAACGACATGATCGACCCCGCGCCCGCCGGTCCAGTCGGCGATCTTGCCGCCCCAATTTGCCTCCGCGCGATAGTTGAGGAGGAAATCGGCCCCGAGCGCGCGAGCCCGCGCGAGCTTTTCGTCCGACGACGAAGTGATCGCAACGGTCGCGCCCATCGCCTTAGCGATTTGCAGCGCCCAGATCGACACGCCGCCCGTGCCGAGCAGCAACACAGTGTCGCCGGCCTTAAGCTTGCCATCGACCACCAGCGCACGCCACGCGGTCAACCCGGCCGTGGTGATCGCCGCGGCCTGCACCGCGTCATAGCCGCGCGGGGCGTGCGTGAAGGCGCGCTCCGGCAGCACGACATGCTCCTGCGCGAAGCCGTCAATGCCGTCGCCGGGGGTGCGCTTGAAGTCGCCGACGCGCGGCGGGCCGTCCTGCCAATCGGGGAAAAAGCACGACACGACCAGATCGCCGACCGCGAATTCGGTGACACCGGCACCCACAGCTTCGACCAGGCCCGCACCATCGGCCAGCGGAACGCGCGGATAGGTCGTCGGCATCCGCCCGGTAACGACGCCGAGATCGTGGAAATTGAGCGTGCTGCCGTGCAGCGCGACGCGAAGCTCGCCCGCACCGGGCTGGCCGGGGTCGGGGCGATCCTCGAGCCGAAGCTGATCGAGGCCGTTCGGCGATTGTAGCACCATGGCACGCATAAGAATTCTCCTTGGGAAGCCGTTGAAACGCGATAGCGCCACTAAGTCTCCCACGCGAAGACAGGAGAAAGAGGCAAGCGGCAATTGGAACTTGGCCATCGACAAGCGCTGGGCCGGGCGCGATGGGGGGCGGGATGACGCTTGCCACCCTCGCCCTTTCCCTCGCCGCCGGCATTCTCGGCGGGGCGATGAACGCGCTCGCCGGTGGCGGAACTTTTGCGACTCTACCCGCGCTGATCGCGCTCGGGCTGCCCGCCAATACCGCTAACGCCACCTCCAACGTGGCGCTGCTTCCGGGTGCGGCGACCAGCGCCTGGGCGTTTCGCGAGGAATTGGGGCCGGTCGGCGGGGTCGGCTTGCGCTTGCTCAGCGCCATCACCTTCGTCGGCGGGCTGGCCGGGAGCTTGCTCCTTGCCGCGACGCCGACGCACGTGTTCGATCTCGTCATCCCGTGGCTGCTGCTGTTCGCCTTCGTCGTCATCGCCTTCGGCAAGCGCGCTGCGGATGCGCTCAAGCAGCGCGTCGCGATCGGCACGCGCACGCTGATCGTCGCGCAAGGGTGCCTCGGCATCTATGGCGGCTATTTCGGCGGCGGGGTCGGGTTGATGACGACCGCAGTGTACGGCCTGCTCGCCGGGGTTTCCCCGCGCGCGCTGTTCGCGCCGCGCACCTTGATGCTGGCGATCGCCAATCTCGCCGCCGCGATCGTGTTCATCGCGGTCGGGCTGGTACGCTGGGCGGCGTGCCTGCCGATGCTGGCGGGGGCGATCCTTGGCGGCTGGGCCGGCGCGCATATCGGCAAGCGGCTGTCGCCCGGGCTGGTGCGCGGCTGGACCTTGCTGGTGACTGCGGTGACGACGGGCGTGTTCTTCTGGCGTGCCTATTGCTGATTGGGCAATGCGAGCAGCGCCTCGACGATTTTGGCATCGTCCTTCTCGTCGATGCTCGCTTTATAGGCACCGCGCATCTTGGTCACTTCGGCCTGCCATTGCTCGGGCTTGAGCTTGGGCTGCGAGAGAATCATCTCGGGCGAATGGCACGCGGCGCAATTGACGCTCAATATCTCGGCCGGGAGCGTCGCGGTCTCAACCGGGAGCGTGATGCTTTGCGATGTGAGCGTGATTTGCTTGGGGGCCTCCGCCGCCGGATGGCACGCGGCGAGCAGGACAAAAGCGGCGAGCGATAGCGTCTTCATGCGACCGTGACCTTCGCCGTTTCGATGCTATTGCGCATATAGCCGCCGGGGTTCCAGATCGGATCGACGGTCTGCGTTTCGCCCTTCGCATTGGTCGCCCGCACGGCAACGGTATGCGATCCGCTCGGCAAGGTCGCGGCCCAGCGGCGGAAGCCATACGCGCCGTGATCGGGGCCGAGCTGCGCGGTGTGCCAGCTCTTGCCCGCATCGATCGACCAATCGACCTTGGCGACGGCCGCATCGCCGCCCAGCGCGACGCCGCGGACGGCTTTCGCATCGGTGCGCGTAAAGAAGGCACGCGGAATCATCCGCCCGATCGGCACGGTCGGGAAATCCTTTGCTCCCGGCACCACGCTCGCGCGCGGCGCAGCGGGGATGCGGTAGGCCTTTTCCATCCAGTATCCGGTGTCGGGCGCGCGCAGGACTTCGATCGTGTCGAGCGCCTTGACCCAATAGGTCGAGAACCAGCCCGGCACGATCAGCCGCAGCGGAAAGCCATTGAGCAACGGCAATTGCACCCCGTTCATCCCATAGGCGACGATCGTGTCCTCGGCCATCGCGCGGTCGAGGTTGAGCGCCTTGGCGAAATCGGGCGCCGCGCCCGGCGGGTTGTCGAGTCCCGAAAAGCGCACTTGCACCGCCCCCGGCGCGACGCCGGCGCGATCCAGCAGGTCGCGCAACCGCACGCCGGTCCACAGCGCGTTGCCCATCCCGCCATTGCCCCATTGCGCGCCCGGCACGCGTGGGCCGAACAGCCCACGCGAATTGCCCGAACATTGGTTGACCGCCGCGATCTCGACCTGCGGCAGCGCTTGCAACTCCGTGAGAGAGAGCGACAGCGTCCGCTTCACCGCGCCGCCGACCTGCAAGCGGAACGCCGCAACATCGACCGACAGCGGAATGTCGTCATAATGCCAGCGCACGAAGAAGCGGTCATTGGGCGTGAAGGGCGAATCGGTCAGCGCACCGTCGAACGCGTCGATCGGGGTTTCCAGCAACGGCGCGCGCGTGCGCTGCAGGATCATGCCGCGCTTGCCGGGGAAGGCGTCGGTCAGCGCGGGGCCGACCGTTTTGGCAAGCTGTGCCCATAGCGGCGTGCTCGCGAGCGCGCCTGCGCCGATCGCCAGCGCGGTGCGGCGGTCGAAGCGCTCAATCATGCGGGATCGCCAGCGGGGCAAAGCGCGCGACTTGCTGTCCGACCATCTGCAATTGCGCAACAACCGCGGGATCATTCGCCCCGCCCGCGTCATCGAACTTGGTCACTTGCGAATTGACCGCCGCCGCAAACGGCGTCGGCCACCCGCGCAGCGCGTGAACGATCGAGCGCAGCGCCGCAATCGTGCTACCGGTCGCTTGCCAGCCATAGGCCGTCGCGATCAACCCCACGGGCATATCCGCCAGATACGGGCGGTTTTCATCGCGTGCGGTTTCCTCGAGCAAGTCGAGCGCATTCTTGACCACGCCCGAAATGCTGCCGTGATAGCCGGGCGAGGCGATGATCAGCGCCGAAGCCTGCCGCACGGTATCGACGAAATCGCGCTCGTCGGCGGTGCGCGTCGTCGCCTTGGGATCATAAAGCGGGAGGCGCGCCATGTCCGCGCCGCCGAACATCCGCGTGCGAAACCCCTCGCGGCCCGCCGCATCGAGCGCGATCGCCAGTGCGCGTTCGGTCGAGGACACGCCGCCGATCGTCCCGCCGATACCGACGACGAGCGGGAGAGAAGCAGGGGAATCGGCCATTGCGCGGGCTTTCGGATCAAGGATGGCACGGCGGCCGGATGCGCGAGCGATAGCCGGGGCAGCCGCGCGGCTCAATCGCCAAGTCGCGCCCGCCCTCGGTCTGCACCGTCTGTCCACTCGCGTCGCGCCGATCCGACTGCTACAGACGGTGCGATGCGCTGGCTTCCCTTGCACAATCTGTCCTATCCGGATAATACACCCGCTCGCGGCAACGGATCCTCCTAATGCGGTCATTCCCCTTCGGTCCGACCGGTGGCGCTTCCTCCGGACATGACGATGATGCGCTGGAGTTGACCGGCGGCATGCCCCCGCCGCCGCGGCAGGACGATGAATCCGCGGGCGATGATGATTACGGCACGTATACGACCAATCTGCCGGTGGTGCAGCGCCCCAGCCGCTGGCGGTGGGTGCCGCGCGGGATTGCGGCGGCGATCGTGCTGTTCGTGTTCGCGGTCGGCTGGCTCGCGGTCACCGCGCCGCTGTCGAAATCGCTCCAGCCGCCGACCCCGCCGAGCATCACGCTGCTCGCCGATGACGGGACGCCGATCGCGCGACGCGGTGCGATCCTCGATCCGCCGGTCGATGCCGCGAAATTGCCCAAGAACGTCACCAACGCCTTCCTGGCGATCGAGGATCGCCGCTTCCGCTCGCATTGGGGAATCGATCCGCGCGGCATCGCGCGCGCCTTTTTCCACAACATGACGTCGAAGGGGCGCGATCAGGGCGGCAGCACGATCACCCAGCAGCTGGCCAAGAATGCCTTCCTCGATTCGGACCGCACCGCTGCGCGCAAGATCCGCGAAGTGATGATCGCGTTTTGGCTCGAGGCGTGGCTGAGCAAGGATCAGATCCTGTCGCGCTATCTGTCGAACGTCTATTTCGGCGATAATGTGTATGGCCTGCGCGCCGCCGCGCGACATTATTTCGGACGCACGCCGGAAAACCTGTCGATCGCGCAAGCGGCGATGCTGGCAGGTCTGGTAAAGGCGCCGTCAAAGCTTGCCCCGACGGTCAATTTGCAAGGCGCACGCGACCGGGCAAAGCTGGTCGTTGCCGCGATGGTCGACGCGAAATTCCTCGACAAGGCCGACGCCGCCGCCGTCCGCCCGGCGCGGATCGTGCGCGACCGGACACAAATTCTGCCCAATGGCACCTATTTCGCCGATTGGGTTCTGCCCGAAGCGCGCGATCAGGCCGGCGAGATCGTAACCGAGACGACGGTCCAGACGACACTCGACCGCCGCTTGCAAAAGGCCGCCGAACGCGCGGTCAAACGGGCGGGTCTGCGCGACGCGCAAATCGCGCTAGTCGCGATGCGACCCGACGGGCGGGTGGTGGCGATGGTCGGCGGAAAATCCTATGCCGACAGCCCGTTCAACCGCGCGACGCAAGCGCAGCGGCAGCCCGGCTCGGCGTTCAAGCTGTTCGTCTATCTCGCCGCGATGCGCCACGGCATGACGCCCGATTCGGTGATCGACGACGAACCCATCACGATCGCCAAATGGTCGCCCAAAAATAGCGACGGGCGCTATTTGGGGCCAATCAGCTTGCGGCAAGCGTTCGCGCGCTCGTCCAACGTCGCGGCGGCGCGCATTACGCAGCAAGTCGGTGTCGCCAGCGTGATCCAGGCGGCGCGCGATCTCGGCGTTTCGACCCCGATCCCCAACGAAGCGACGATCGCGCTGGGCACGTCGAGCATGTCGCTGCTCGAACTGACCGCAGCTTATGCTTCGATCGCGGCGGAACGCTATCCGGTGCGTCCGCGCGGGCTCGAAGGCGAGCCGGAGCGGGGCGTGCTCGCGACGCTCAGCGACCGCAGTCGTGCGCTGTCGGGCGACCTGCACGATCACATGCTCGATCTGCTCTCCGCCTCGGCCGAGACTGGCACGGGTCGCGCGGCGGCTCTGTCGGTGCCGACCTATGGCAAGACCGGCACGACGCAGGACAATCGCGATGCGCTGTTCATCGGCTTCGCGAACGGCCTCGTCTGCGGCGTGTGGGTCGGCAATGACGACAACACGCCGAATGCCGGGTTATCGGGCGGCGGTATCCCGGCGCGGGTGTGGCGCGATTTCATGCAAAGCGCACTCGGCGTAGGGGCGGCGGTCGCGCCCGAACCCGAGCCCGAAATGGTCGATCCGGATGCGGGCAATGGCCTTGACGAAACGCTCGAAAATTTCCTCGACCCCACCAACATTCCGGATGTCGAGGGGGAAATTCCCGGCGTCGGCCGGATCCGGCTGCGGGGTGGCGAACTGGATTTCCAGCCCAACCGACCCGGCGACCCCGAACGCGGACCGTCGCGCCGCCGCGATGAGCGGGCACCGCCGCCACGCGATCCATTTGGCGAACAGTGACGCTGCCGAGTTGACGCCGCCCGCGTAGCGCCGCAAGGCCATGCCATGCGCTTTTTCTCCGACAATGCCGCCCCCGTCCACCCGGCCGTGCTGGCCGCGCTGGGCGATGCCAATGTGCTCGACACCGCCTATGACGGCGATGGCTGGAGCCAGCAGCTCGACGCGCGTTTCTCCGACCTGTTCGAAGCGCCGGTGCGCGCTTTGTGGGTTCCCTCGGGCACGGCGGCGAATTGCCTGGCACTCGCCGCAATGTGTCCGCCACATGGTGCGATCGTGTGCCACCGCGACGCGCATATCCAGAATGACGAAGGCGGCGCGCCCGAATTCTACACGCATGGTGCCAAATTACTGCTGGCCGAAGGAACGGGCGCGAAGCTGACGCCGGAGACGATTGCGGCGGTGCTCGATGCCACGCGCAACGACGTCCACCAGGTCCAGCCGCACGCCATTTCGATCACCAATGCGACCGAATATGGGCTGGTCTATACGACCAATGACGTCGCCGCGATCGGGCATCTGGCGAAGGAGCGCGGTCTCGCGCTGCACATGGACGGCGCGCGGTTCGCCAATGCCGTGGCGCATCTCGGCTGCGCTCCTGCCGATGTGACGTGGCGCGCGGGGGTCGATGCGCTCAGCTTCGGCTTCGTCAAAAATGGCGGGATGAGCGCCGAGGCGCTGATCTTCTTCAAACCCGAATTGGCCGCCGCGACGCTGTATCGCCGCAAGCGCGCCGGACTGCTGCTGTCCAAGGGGCGCTACCTCGCGGCACAATTGCTGGCGTTGCTCGAAGGCGATTTGTGGCTTGATCTCGGGCGGAATGCCAATGCCGGGGCAGCGTTGCTGGCCAAGGCGGCGGGGACGCGGCTGGTCAACCCGGTTGAAGCCAATGAAGTGTTCCTGCGCGTGACCGCCGCCGAGGCCGAAAAGCTGCGCGCGCTCGGCTTCGATTTTTACGATTGGGGTCCGGGTGAAGCGCGGCTGGTCATTTCGTGGAACCAGTCGCCCGACGATATTCGGCCGCTCGCCGACGCGATCGCCAATCTCCCATCCCGTTCGTGCTGAGCCTGTCGAAGCACGAACGGCCACGACCGACACGCCTGCTGTTGGCACCAGCCCTTCGACACGCTCAGGGCGAGCGGGAAGACCGGCAATGACTCCTCCCCCTCCCCCCAATTCGAGCAGGCTCGCCATCCTCATCCCGTTCGGGATCGTCACGCTGATCTGGGGATCGACGTGGCTCGTCATCCGGCATCAATTGGGCGTCGTGCCGCCAACCTGGTCAGTGACCTACCGCTTCATCGTCGCCGGTACCGCGATGCTCGGTTATGCGCTGATCCGGCGCGAAAAAATCATGCTTGATGCGCGCGGCTGGGCCTTTGCTGCGGTGACGGGGCTGTGCCAATTCTGCCTCAACTTCAACTTCGTTTACCGTGCCGAGGGCTATGTCACCTCGGGGCTGGTCGCGGTGGTGTTCGCACTTTTGCTGCTCCCCAATGCGGTGTTCGCGCGGATTTTCCTTGGGCAGAAGCTCGGTCGACAACTGATCATCGGCATGGGGGTGGCGATGGCGGGCGTCATCCTGTTGTTCGTGCGCGAGGCGCGAGTCGATCCGCACGGGCCGGCGCAAGTGTTGCTCGGGATCGGCTTCACGTTGCTCGCGATCCTGTCGGCGTCGATCGCCAATGTCATGCAAGCGACGCCGACCGCGCGCGCCTATCCGATGGCCGCCATGCTCGGCGTGGCGATGCTGATCGGCGCGGCGCTCGACGCGACGATCGCCTGGACAATCAGCGGACCGCCGGTGTTCGACACGTCGCCCGGCTATGTCGCGGGCGTGCTGTATCTCGGCATATTCGCCTCGGCGCTGGCCTTCCCGCTTTACTACGGCGTGCTGCGCGTGATCGGCCCGGCCAAGGCGGCCTATTCGAGCGTGCTGGTGCCGGTCATCGCGATGCTGCTGTCGACGCTGTTCGAAGGCTATGTCTGGTCGTGGCTGGCCGCAGGCGGCGCAGCGCTGGTGCTGGGCGGCTTGGTCATCGCGCTGAGAGCCCGCAGGCCGGCGCGGTAATCGGGGTAGGTCGGGGTCCAGCCGAGCACGCGCTTGGCCTTGCCATTCGCGACGCGGCGATTCTCGGCATAGAAGCCCCGCGCCATTGGCGACAGCGACTCGATCAGGACGAACGGCGGCGGTGGCATTTTCAACAGGCGCGCAGCGAACTCGATCACGTCATTCTGGCTCGCAGGGCAATCGTCCGAGAGGTTGTAGGCCCCGGGCGGCGCGGAGAACCCGGCGATCATCCCCGCGACGATATCCGCGACATGGACCCGGCTGAACACTTGTCCCGGCGACTCGACGCGGTGCGCACTGCCGCTGACGACGCGATCGAGCGGGGAACGCCCGGGGCCGTAAATGCCCGGCAAGCGGAACACGTGTGCGCCGGCGGCGAGCCACGCGGAATCGGCTTCGGCGCGCGCGCTGCGGCGGCCAGTGCCGGTCGGCGCGCTCTCATCGACCCACGCCCCGCCGGCATCGCCATAAACACCGGTCGAGGAGAGATAGCCGCGCCACGCAGGGGTGTTCGCGAGGAGCGCGCCATAAACGGCGAGCACCGGGTCGCTGTCCTCGGCTGGCGGCACTGACGACAGGATATGCGTCGCCGCCGCAATCTCCGATGCCACTGCGGCGGGATCGTCGAACCTGATCGTCCCGTCCCGCCCGCCGCGCGACGTACCGACGACATGCCAGCCCTCCCCCCGCAACCGACGCGCAAGCGCTTGCGCGGTATAGCCAAGCCCGAAGATCAGCAGCCGTCCCACCGCGTTATTTCGCGCCATAGCCGTGATAGAGCAGCCCGAAGAAATCGCCCTTGTTCCAGCGCGGGCGCGCATCGCCATCGGCGATTTCGCGCGCAATCGCATAATTGGCGTCGATGAAGCGGATGCCCTGTGCCCAATCGATCGGTTGCGCCAGATCGTCGGCGGGCTGGTGATAGCGCGTCTTGAAGAATTCGGCGGTTGCGGCCTTGCCCGGCCCCTTCTGCCCCGGCCACAGGAACACCGAGGGCACGCCCTGCTGGACGAAGCGATAATGGTCCGAGCGCACGAAAATACCCTGGCCCGGATCGGGATCGGGCGACATCGTCACGCCCACTGTCCCGACTGCCTTTGCCACGATCGGCCCGAGCGTCGAGCGGTCGGCGCCGAACACCGTCATATCCTCGAACGGATAGGTCAGGATCGGCATGTCGAGATTGACGTCGGCCACGATCCGCTCGATCGGGACGGTCGGATGCTTGGCGAAATAGTCGGAGCCGACCAGCCCCTTTTCCTCCGCCGTCACCGCGAGGAACAGGATCGTGCGGCGCGGGGCCTTGCCGCTGGCGCGGAAACGCTTGGCTTCCTCGATCAGCGACGCGATCCCGACGGCATTGTCCTCTGCGCCATTATAGATCGTGTCCCCCTTCGCATCGGCGCGCCCGACACCGAGATGATCGAGATGCGCCGAGAGCACGACAACCTCTTTCGACAGCTTGGGGTCGCTGCCGGGGATCATCCCGGCGACGTTGGCGCTGCTGGCGGGTTCGAAGCTGGTCTTCAGCGCGACCGCAGCATTGACCGGCAGCGCCTCCGCCGCAAACACCGTCTTGCTGTCGGCCACGCGCGGGGCGATCGCGCT
This sequence comes from Sphingomonas sp., assembly GCF_040398505.1. Taxonomy (GTDB): domain Bacteria; phylum Pseudomonadota; class Alphaproteobacteria; order Sphingomonadales; family Sphingomonadaceae; genus Sphingomonas. Next base: position 11,026 of record NZ_JBBATX010000032.1, read on the forward strand.
CCACGGCGTCTTTGCACCCGCGAAGAGCTTGGTGGCACCGGTCGCGCTCAGCGTTGCGAGGATCGGAACGCCGGAGGCGTCACCCGTCCCGTCGGGTCGCGCCCAACTCGTGCGGGGTCGGTCATAATTGACGCCGCCGCCCGGCAGGGGCGCACGCGTCAGCACGATCGCGCCGACCGCGCCCTGCGCCGCCGCGATCGTCGCTTTGGTTGCCGCGCTCTGGTAATGCGCGCGTTCCTCGCTTTGGAAATCGAGCGGCGCGCCGCCGAAAAACGCGACGATCTTGCCGCGTACATCGACCCCAGCATAATCGTCGCGGCCGTAACGCGGGGCGACCAGGCCATAACCGACGAACACCACCGGCGCGTCGATCACGGTCCGTGCCGCGCCGGCGACCGTGCCCGGCACATAATCCTCGCCGAAGATCAGCGGCATGGGGGCCTCCCCCTTGCGCGTCAGCACGACATCGCCCTTGTCGCCGGCGCGATAGGTGACGAGCGGCACCTTTTGGAGATAGCTGCCCGCATCGCCCGCCGGCTTCAGCCCGGCGGCGAAGAATTGCGCGGCGACATATTCGGCGGCGATGCGATATTCAGCACTACCCGCCTCGCGCCCGCGCAGGGCATCGGAGGCGAGGAACAGGACATGCGCCTTCATTGCCGCCTGATCGTCGGGAAGCGCGACATCCTCCGCCATCGCCGCGCCCGCCAGGGCAATCGCCGCAAGTCCTGCAATCCAGCGCTTCATCATCGTCCTCACTTTCGTGTGGTGGTGGGGTATCACAGCGTGGTCGCCACGCAAGTACGGCGATTTCGGTGGCGAGCGCCGCCTGCGCATCCTACATCGCCGTCAATGCTCGATATCCAGACCAGCCTCGCCCAGCCGCACGTCACCCGTCGCGCGGACTATATCCCGCCCGACTGGCAAGTGCCCGACATCGCGCTAGATTTCGAGCTCGATCCGGCCGCGACTCGCATCACCGCGACGCTGCACGTCCAGCGCAGCGGCGGGCACGATCGCCCGTTGCGGCTCGACGGCGCGGGCCAGACCGTGCTGTCGGTGTCGGTCGACGGAATGCCGGTCAACGATTGGGTGATCGCGGACGGCGCGCTGATCCTGCCGATTAGCGGCTCGGCGCATGTGATCGAAACCACGGTCGAGATCGTGCCCGAGCGCAATACGCAATTGATGGGCCTGTACGCCTCAGGCGGCAATTTGTGCACGCAATGCGAAGCAGAGGGCTTCCGTCGCATCACCTTCTTCCCCGATCGCCCCGACGTGCTGAGCCGTTACCAGGTGCGGATGAGCGCGGACAAAAAGCGCTATCCCGTGTTGCTTGCCAATGGCGATCCGATCGCCTCGGGGGATCTGGCAGACGGCCGGCATTGGGCCGAGTGGCGCGATCCCTTTCCCAAGCCCTGCTATCTCTTCGCGCTCGTCGCGGGCGACCTGGCGGTCAATCGCGGGAGTTTCGTCACCATGTCCGGACGCGAGGTCGCGCTCGGCATCTGGGTCCGTGCCACCGATCTGGAGCGCACGCATCATGCGCTCGACGCGCTCAAGACCGCGATGGCGTGGGACGAGCGCGTCTATGGCCGCGAATATGATCTGGATGTGTTCAACATCGTCGCGGTCGACGATTTCAACTTCGGCGCGATGGAGAATAAGGGCCTCAACGTCTTCAATTCGCGCTACATCCTCGCCGATCCCGACACCGCGACCGATTACGATTATGACGCGATCGCCGCGGTCGTCGCGCATGAATATTTCCACAATTGGTCGGGCAACCGCGTCACGTGCCGCGACTGGTTTCAGCTGAGCCTGAAGGAAGGCTTTACGGTCTATCGCGACCAGTGTTTCTCCGCCGACCAGGGCTCGGCCGCGGTCAAGCGGATCGAGGATGTGCGCGGGCTTCGCGCGGCGCAGTTCCCCGAGGATGCCGGCCCGCTCGCGCACCCGATCCGGCCCGACGCCTATCAGGAAATCTCGAACTTCTACACCGCCACGATCTACAATAAGGGCGCCGAGGTCATCCGGATGCTCGCGACGATTCTGGGCGCAACGGCGTTCCGCGCCGGGACCGATTTGTACTTCGACCGGTTCGACGGCACAGCGGCGACGTGCGAGGATTTCGTCGCAGCGCTGGAGGAGGCAAGCGGCACCGATCTGGCGCAATTCCGCCGCTGGTATGGGCAAGCCGGAACGCCGCGCGTGACGGCATCGCTGCTGCACCACGAAGGATCGAGCCGTGCCGAACTGGTGCTGGCGCAACGCACTCCGCCGACGCCGGGACAGGACAGCAAGACGCCCGTCGTGCTGCCGCTGCGCGTGAAGCTGTTCGGCGCGCAAACCGCCGGCACCGTCGCGCCCGAGCACGTCATCCTGCTGACCGAAGCCGAACAGCGGATCGTGTTCGAGGACGTCAGCGAACGGCCGATCCTGTCGATCAATCGTGGTTTTTCGGCACCGGCGATCATCGAGACCGACCGCAGCGCAGCCGACCTCGCCTTTCTCGGCGCGCATGACGACGACCCGTTTGCGCGGTATGAGGCGTTGCAGCAATTGATGCTCGACACGCTGGTAGCGGCGGCTGGCGGCAATCAGGCCGACCATGCCGCGGTGATCGCTGCGGTCGCCGGTACGATCGGCGATGCCCAGCTCGACCGCGCCTTTGCCGCCGAAGCGGTGTTGCTGCCGTCCGAATCCTTCATCGGTGATCAGTTGCCGGTGGTCGATCCCGACGCAATCTTCCGCGCGCGCGAAGCGCTGCGACGCGACGTCGGGCGCGCGTTGGCGATCGCGTGGCGCGCCGCTTTCGATGCCGCGCAAGCGACAGGCAGCTATGTCTATTCGCCCGAGGCCAAGGGGTTGCGACGGATGCGCGCGGTCGCGCTCGGCTATATCGCCGCATCGGGCGCGGCGGATGCGGGCGACCTCGCCTTCGCGCAGTTCGAGGCGGCCGACAATATGACCGACCGGCTGAGCGCGCTGACGACGTTGGTCGCAGGCGACGCGGCACAGCGCACCGCCGCGCTCGACATTTTCTACAACCGCTACAGCGACAATGCGCTGGTGCTCGACAAATGGTTCTCGGTCCAGGCGATGGCACCGCGCGACGATACCGGAGACGTGGTGCGCGAGCTGCTGCGACATCAGGATTTCACGCTGACCAACCCGAATCGTGCGCGCGCGCTGATCGGGGCATTCGGGGTCAACCAGCGTGCGTTCAACGCCGCCGACGGGTCGGGCTACCGTTTCCTCGCCGATCAGCTGATCGCGCTTGATACGCTCAATCCCCAGACGGCGGCGAAACTGATCCCGCCACTTGGCCGTTGGGGGCGCTTCGACGCCGCACGCGGCGCGCTGATGCGCGCCGAGCTGGAGCGGATCGTCAAGGTCCCGGGATTGTCGAAGGATATGTTCGAACAGGCCTCACGCAGCCTGGAGGGGTGAGGCTCAGCGGTTTGCAGCGACCGAACTGGTAGCCGGCACGGACGTAGCGTTCGCCGGATGGAGCGTGACGAGCGCAATCGCGCCCAACGCGAATCCACCAAAGAACTGCCACAGGAAACCCGACTTCAATACGCTACGCATCACGCTGCCCTTTCGCGTCGGCACCAAACCGATCGCTGCAACGCAGCAAATCGGGTTCCGACGATCGTTTCGCAAGCTGCATTCCGGCAACCGTGCGTTACCAAAATGCATCGGTCAGGCTATCGTACGTTGGCGCAAGCGGTTTGGATGCGTTCGCACGCCTCGCGCAGCAGCGCTTCCGACGTTGCGTAGGAAATGCGCATCGCCGGCGACAGGCCGAACGCTGCGCCCTGGACTGCCGCCACTTTGGCATCGTCGAGCAGATAAGCGACAAACGCCTCATCACTGTCGATCAATTTGCCCGACGGCGTCGATTTGCCGATCAGCCCGGAAAGTTCGGGATAGACGTAGAACGCTCCCTCGGGCCGTGGGCAGGTGATGCCGTTGGTCTGGTTAAGCATCGACACGACCAGATCGCGCCGCGACTGGAACGCCGCTGCGCGATCCTTCAGGAACGACTGATCGCCATTGAGCGCGGCGACTGCCGCGGCCTGTGCGATCGAGCACGGGTTGCTGGTCGATTGCGACTGCAATTTGGCGATCGCCTTGACCAGCCAGGAGGCGCCCCCGGCATAGCCGATTCGCCAGCCGGTCATTGCATAGGCCTTGGAACAGCCGTTCACGGTCAGCGTCCGCTCGTACAGCGACGGGCAAACCTGTGCGATCGTGGCGAATTCGAAATCGTCGTACAGGATATGTTCGTACATATCGTCGGCGAAGATCCACACATGCGGATGGCGTTCGAGCACGTCGCCCAGCGCCACCAATTCCGCCTTGCTATAGGCAGCCCCGGTCGGGTTCGATGGCGAATTGAGGATCACCCATTTGGTGCGCGGCGTAATCGCCGCCTCAAGCTGCTCGGGGCGCAATTTATAACCCTGATCGGGGCCGGCCGCGACGAACACCGGCGTTCCGCCGGCAAAAAGCACCACATCGGGATAGCTCACCCAATAGGGTGCGGGCACGATCACTTCGTCGCCGACATCGACCGTCGCGACGATCGCGTTGAACAAGGTATGCTTGCCGCCGACATTCACCGTGATCTGGTCAGGGGTGTAGGCAAGCGCGTTGTCGCGTGCGAATTTCGCGACAATCGCGGCCTTCAATTCGGGGGTACCGTCGACATTGGTGTATTTTGTCTGTCCGTCGCGAATCGCCTTGATCGCGGCCTCCTTGACGAAGTCGGGCGTGTCGAAATCGGGTTCGCCCGCGCCCAGCCCGATCACATCGACTCCGGCGCGTTTCAGCTCGAGCACGCGCGACGTGATCGCCAGCGTCGGCGAGGGCTTGATACGGGCGAGCGCGGCGGATGGGTGCATGGGTAAAAGCCTAAATGACGAAGCGTCGCGCGAGCGTCTATCCCGCGCGCGGCATCGCTGCAACCGCAAGGCGCGCAACGATCAGTCCGCGCAAGGCGTTGCCGACGAAAAAATCGGTCGTCAGGTCCGCTGTAGTGAGATCGCCCTCAATCGCACGGCCGCTTTCGAGCAAGTCCGCACGCAGCACCCCCGGCAGCAATCCAGCGCTGCACGGCGGCGTCACCAGGACAGCGCGACCCGCGCCATCCTTTCTGGGGACGAACAGCGAGGTGAAGCTGCCCTCGGTCAGCCGTCCATCGGGGCGTTCGAACACGACTTCATCCACCCCCGCACAAATCCGCGCGGCGTCGTAAAAGCGGCGATCACTGGTCTTGTGGCACAGCCGGATATCGGCGGATGCCACCGGCAACGGCACGACCGCGACCGACATTGCCGAACGCGCTGGCGGCATCGGGGCCACTTCGACCGCGACCGCGCCGCTTGGGGCCAGCACCAGCCGCACCTTGCGTGCGTCGCGCAAGCGGAAGGTCGCGGCTTGCAATTCGTTGCGCGCGGCATGGCGATCGAAGGGAAAACCGAACGCGCGGGCGCTCGCCGCGAGGCGGTGGAGATGACGGTCGAGCAAAGCGATGCCGTGTTCGGGATCGAACGCCATCGTCTCGATCAAATCGAACGCGCGTGCGTCGCGCGTCAGGAAATCCGTCTTGGCCCGCGCCTCATCCCATTCCTCGCTGGCGCGCGAATCGGCGACGATCCCGCCACCGGCACCGAGCGCCGCATGCTCGGCCCCATGCGGCAGGGTCAGCGTGCGAATCGCGACGTTGAACATCGCGTCGCCCGAGGCATCGAACCGGCCGATCGCCCCGGTGTAGAGACCGCGCGCACCGCCCTCAATCTCCGCAATCGCCTGCATCGCCGCGATCTTCGGCGCGCCGGCGATCGAACCGCACGGAAACAACGCCGCCAGCACATCGATCGCATCGGTTTCGGGCGCGATCTCGGCCGTCACGGTCGAGACCATTTGATGCACGGTTGGGTAAGTCTCGACCTCGAACAGCGCTGGCACCGCGACCGATCCGGCGCGCGCGACACGCGACAGATCGTTGCGCATCAGATCGACGATCATCAGATTTTCCGCGCGCTGCTTGGGATCGCTTGCCAGCGTGGCGACGATCGCCGCATCCTCCCGAGCATCCGCGCCGCGCCGTGCAGTGCCCTTCATCGGGCGACAGGTCAGCGTCGTTCCATCGAGTGCAAAGAACAATTCGGGCGACAGCGACAGGATCGTCGCCCCGCCCGAGCCCGGCCCGATATCGATCAGCGCCCCGAACCCCGCGCGCGCGGTGCCGCGCAAGCGGGCATAGAGCGACAGCGGATCACCGCGCACCGCGAGCTGCGCGCGATAGGTGAGGTTTGCCTGATACAGATCGCCCGCCACGATCTTGGCCTGTACGGCGGCGAAGTGCGAATCATAGGTGGCGCGGTCGATCGCCGGTTCGGGGCGGCCGCTCCAGGCACCCGCCGGATCGGGCAACAGCGCCGCCACGCGGTCGGCAGCGATCTCGGTATAGCGTTCGAACAGGCCGAACCACAGCAGCGGGAGGCTGGACGGGGCGGGATCGGCCAAGGCGCGCTCGAAGGCCGCACCCGCTTCGTACGAGAGGAAACCCGCAGCATGCAGCCCGCCGCGCTGCGCCGCGCGGATCGCATCCAGCGCCGGACGGACTGCATCAACGGTCTTGGCCATGACGACCCTAACCGGATCAACGTACAGCCGGGCCGCCGCGCCACCGTCGCGCGCGTCGTCGAGCAACACGAAGGGCGCGCGCAAAAGGGGAAGGGAAAGCATCGGCATCGTGTCAGCCCGCCAGATGCCCCGCGAAGGCCCCGTCCGGCAACCCTTGGTTTTCGCGTAGACCCACCGTATTTGCAGAAAGATGAACGCTCAGCCCCTGCCTTTGCCCCCTTTGCGCGCCGCGATGATCCCGGTCACGCCGCTGCAACAGAATTGCACCTTGTTGTGGTGCACCGCCACCATGCGCGGGGCGTTCGTCGATCCCGGCGGCGATTTGCCCAAACTGATCGCCGCCGCCACGCAGCACAAGGTCACGATCGAGAAGATCATCCTCACCCACGGGCATATCGACCATTGCGGCGAGGCGAAGCCGCTGGCCGAGCAGCTCGGCGTGCCGATCGAAGGCCCGCACGAGGAAGACCGCTTCCTCACCACGACCCTGTCCGAAAGCGGCGCGCAATACGGCATTGCCGGCGTGAATTTCGAACCCGACCGCTGGCTGGTCGAGGGCGACACGGTGACCGTCGGGGATCTGGTGCTCCACGTCTATGAAACTCCCGGCCACACGCCGGGGCATGTGATTTTCCACCATGCGCCGTCAAAACTGGCGCTGGTCGGCGACGTGCTGTTCGCCGGATCGGTCGGCCGCACCGATTTTCCGCGCGGGAATCACCCGCAATTGCTTGCGTCGATCGTCGCCAAGCTCTGGCCGCTCGGCGACGACACGACCTTCATCCCCGGACACGGCCCGGCGAGCACTTTTGCGCACGAGCGCCGGACGAACATGTTCGTCAGCGACGCGGCGCTCGCAGCCTAGCCGGCGGGCATCGCGCTGATTGCCGGAGTGCCTGCGGTGCTGTGCGGCAGGAACGGCAGCGTCACCGCATAGCCGCCGAGGCCGAGCAGCAGCACTAAGGTCAGCAGCGTGCCGACCATGCGCCCGGCCGGCAGCCCGTCCATGCCGAGCGGATGCGCGATACGGGCGACCAGAAAGAGCGCGCTTGCCACCCAAAGCCATAGCGACGTGCCCGTGCTGAATTCGAGCAACCCGATCAAAATGATGATGAACGGCGCATATTCGACGAAATTGGCGTGCGCGCGCATCCGGCGAATCAGCATTTCGTTACCACCGTCGCCGATGCTGACCTTGGCCTTGGTACGGACCGCCCCGGTGCGCAGCGCCAGCCACAAATTGAGGATCGCCGCGGCCCCGGCCGTCATTAATGTGATCGGCAGTATGATCGAACCCACAGCATTTCTCCCCTTTGTGCGATGATGCCTGCCTTGGCACCGTGTGCGCGCGCTTGCAACGGCGGGTAGAATCGCTATAGGCCCCCATCTTCGCGATATGTCTGGCCAACGTGCCGCTTGCGCGGCCGACGGCGTCGGTTGCGTGGCAGTCTGGTTCGGGCCTATCGCATCTGTCAGACAAGCATAAGGTTTCGCCGAAATGGCCGTCCCCAAAAGAAAAACCACGCCATCGAAGCGCGGCATGCGTCGCAGCCACGATTCGCTGACCGTCGCCTCGTTTCAGGAATGCCCGAATTGTGGCGAGCTGAAGCGTCCGCACAATCTGTGCGCGGCGTGCGGCCACTATAACGGTCGCGAAATCATTTCGGTCGAAGGCTGAGCCGGACCTAGCGAGCGGTACCGTGAACAGGGGAGCGGCCAGCGTGACGAACAGCTCCCGGATCGCGGTCGATGCGATGGGTGGCGACGAAGGGCTTGGCGTAATGCTGGCAGGGGTCGCCCGTGCTCGCCGCCGGTTCGAGGACATGCGCTTCATCCTGGTCGGCGACGAGACGGCGATTGCGGACGGCTTAAGGGCGCATCCCCATCTGAGCGCGCATTCCGAGATCGTCCATGCGCCTGAGGTGGTCGGTTCGAACGACAAGCCGAGCCAGGCGATTCGCCGCGCCAAGACGACGTCGATGGGCATCGCGATCGACATGGTCAAACAGGGCCGTGCCGCCGCGTGCGTTTCCGGTGGCAATACCGGTGCGCTGATGGCGATGGCCAAGCTGTCGTTGCGGATGATCCCCGGAATCGACCGGCCCGCGCTCGCCGGGCTGATGCCGACGCTGGGCGAGAATGATACGGTCGTGCTCGATCTCGGCGCCAATACCGAATGTGACGCGCGCAACCTGATCCAGTTCGCGGTGATGGGGGCGGCCTATGCGCGCACCACGCTCGATCTTGCCCGGCCCCGGGTCGCCTTGCTCAACATCGGCAGCGAAGACCAAAAGGGGACCGAGACGATTCGCGATGCCGCGACCGCCTTGCGCGCCGCATCGCATCTGCCGCTTGATTTCACCGGGTTTATCGAGGGCGACAAGCTCTCGCGCGGCGATGTCGATGTGATCGTGTGCGACGGCTTTTCGGGCAATATCGCGCTCAAGACCGCCGAGGGTACGGCGCGCTTCGTCGCCGATTTGCTCAAGCGCGCGTTCCGTTCCTCGGTACGCTCGAAGATCGGATTTCTGATCTCCAAGCCCGCGACCGAATTGCTGCGGCATCATCTCGACCCGAATAACCATAATGGCGCGGTGTTTCTCGGCCTCAACGGTCTGGTCGTGAAAAGTCATGGCGGCGCGAATGAAGTGGGTGTCGCAACCGCGATCGCGGCGGCAGCAAAAATGGTACGCGACGATCTGACGCGGCGAATCGCGCAAGACCTTGGCGATTTCGAGAAGAAGGCGGCATGATTCGTTCAGTCATCATTGGAACCGGTTCGGCGCTCCCCGCACGACGCGTATCGAATGCAGAGCTGGCCGAAACCGTTGACACCTCCGACGAATGGATTGTCGAGCGCACCGGCATCCGCTTCCGCCACATCGCCGGCCCCGACGAGACAACCGCAACGCTCGCCGCCGATGCGTGCCGCGCGGCCCTCGGCTCGGCGGGCCTGTCGGCAGACGCCATTGACTTGATCGTGCTCGCCACGGCCACGCCCGACCAGACCTTTCCGGCCAGCGCCACCAAGGTCCAGGCGATGCTCGGGATCAACGATTGTGTCGCGTTCGACGTGGCCGCCGTGTGTTCCGGATTTCTTTACGCGCTGCAGGTCGCCGACAGCATGCTGCGCAGCGGCGCGGCACGGCGTGCGCTGGTGATCGGGGCAGAGACCTTCAGCCGGATCCTCGATTGGGAGGACCGTACGACCTGCGTGCTGTTCGGAGACGGCGCGGGCGCGGTCGTGCTTGAGGCGCAGGAGGACGCCGGTTCTGCCGGACGCGGGATCCTCGCGATGCGGCTGCATGCCGATGGTCGCCACAACGACTTACTCTATGTCGATGGCGGGCCCTCGACCACCGGCACCGTTGGCAAGGTGCGGATGAAGGGGCGCGAAGTGTTCCGCCACGCCGTCGTCAATCTTGCCGCGGTAATGACCGAAACGCTCGCCGTGGCGGGGCTCGGTGCCGACGACGTCGACTGGGTCGTCCCGCACCAGGCCAATGCCCGGATCCTCGACGCGACCGCGCGCAAGCTCCACCTCGCGCCGGAGAAGGTGGTGGTGACCGTCGACCAGCACGCCAATACATCAGCGGCATCGGTGCCGCTGGCGCTCGATACGGCGGTCAAAGACGGACGGATCAAGCAGGGCGATCTGATCGTGCTGGAGGCGATGGGCGGCGGCTTTACGTGGGGTGCGGCGGTGGTGCGCTTGTGAAACGCTCCATTTCGCTATTGTAACTAAGCACTTTCAGGGGGCGGCTTCTGTGTGTTACGCAGTTCCCCTGGTTTGGGGAAGGGTAACGGATGGCACCTGCGGGCACTCTAACACGCGCCGATCTGGCTGAGGCATTGCATCATCAGATTGGGTTATCGCGCGCTGATTCGTCGAACCTGGTCGAACAGATTTTGAGTCATATGTGCGGTGCGCTCGCCAAGGGCGACAATGTGAAGATTTCGGGCTTCGGCACCTTTGTGCTGCGCGACAAGGGCGAGCGGGTCGGGCGTAACCCCAAAACCGGCGTCGAAGTCCCGATCGCGCCGCGTCGCGTGCTGACCTTCCGCGCCAGCCAGATGATGCGCGACCGCATTGTCGAGGCCGATTGAACGACCCGGTGGCGGTGGCGCCAGACGTGACCGACAAAGCGGAGCGCGCGTACCGCACGATTGGCGAGCTTTCGCGCGAAACAGGCCTCGCGCAGCACATCCTGCGCTATTGGGAGACGCGGTTCCCGCAATTGCGCCCGCTGCAACGCGCCGGAAACCGACGCTATTACCGGCCCGAGGACGTGGCGCTGGTGCGCCGCATCGCCGCGCTGCTTGATCAGGACGGCTATACCATTCGCGGCGTGCAGCAAGCGCTCGCCGGCAAGCCGGTCGCCGCGCCCACGACACTCGATACCGATACCGATACCGATACGCATAGCGCGATTCGCCGGGTGCGCGCGTCGCTCGCTGCGGCGCTGAGCGAGGATGCCCGCGCCTAACGTTCGCGCGTCGCGGCAAAGGTGACCTTGGGGTAGCGCTCGGTGACATAGCCGACGTCCCACGCGGTCTTCGCCAGATAGACCGGATTTGCATCGCGGTCCTTGGCCATCGACGTACGGTTCAAATCCATGAACGCCTTCAAATCGGCCGGATCGACCGCCGAGACCCAGCGCGCGGTATCGTACGGCGCCATTTCCAGCGCGGCATCGACCTTATATTCGGCCTCGAGCCGGCTGAGCAGCACTTCGAGCTGCAATTGCCCGACGACGCCGACGATCCAGTTCGAGCCGATCTCGGGATAGAAAACCTGCGTCACGCCCTCCTCGGCCATGTCGTCGAGCGCCTTGCGCAACTGCTTGGTCTTGGTCGGGTCCTTCAGCGCGACACGCCGCAGGATTTCGGGTGCGAAATTGGGGAGGCCGGTAAAGCGCACATCGGCACGCTCGGACAGCGTATCGCCCACCCGCAGCGTGCCGTGATTGGGGATGCCGATAATGTCGCCCGGAAATGCCTCATCCGCCAATTCGCGTTCGCGCGCGAAGAACAGGATCGGCGAGTGGATCGCGATCGGCTTGCCGTGGCCCGTCGGAGTCAGCTTCATGCCGCGTTTGAACGTGCCCGAGCATAACCGCATGAAGGCGATGCGATCGCGATGGTTGGGGTCCATATTGGCCTGGACCTTGAACACGAAGCCCGTGACGTCGGCGCGGTCAGGATAGACCGCCGCCGGCTCGGCGGGTTGCGGGCGCGGGCCGGGCGCATGGCGGCCAAGCGCATCGATCAGTTCGGCCACGCCGAAATCCTTGAGCGCCGAGCCGAAATAGACTGGCGTCTGATCGCCGCCGCGATACGCCTGGACATCGAATGCGCCATAGCCGCCGAGCGCGAGTTCGGATTCGTCGCGCAGCGTCTTCAGACCAGCGGGGGAAAGCGTCGCAGCGAGCGCCGGATCGTCCATCCCGGTGAAATGCGTGGCCTTGCCGTGAAATTCGCGACTCGGCCCTTCGGGCTGGCTGAGGGAATTGGCGTGGAGATCATAAATCCCCTCGAAATCGCTTCCCATGCCGACCGGCCAGCTCATCGGCGTCACGTCGAGCTGGAGCATTTCCGCCACTTCGTCGAGCAGATCGAACGGCGGACGCCCTTCGCGATCGACCTTGTTGATGAAGGTGATGATCGGCACGCTGCGCAAGCGGCACACTTCGAACAGTTTCCGGGTCTGCGCCTCGATCCCGCGCGCGGCATCGATCACCATGACCGCCGAATCGACGGCGGTGAGCGTGCGGTACGTATCCTCGGAGAAGTCCTCATGGCCCGGGGTGTCGAGCAAGTTGAAGGTCAGGCCGCCCCGTTCGAAGGTCATCACCGAGGAGGTGACCGAAATGCCGCGCTGCTGTTCGATCTTCATCCAGTCGGAGCGCGCGCGGCGGTTCTGCCCGCGCGCCTTCACTTCGCCCGCAAGATGGATCGCGCCGCCGAAATAGAGCAGCTTTTCGGTCAGCGTGGTCTTGCCGGCGTCAGGATGCGAGATGATCGCGAAGGTGCGGCGGTCGGAGGTGTGATTCATGAACTGGGTCTGCTCAAACGGGTCGGTGTGCGGATCGGAAGGTCGGCTAAAGTCACACGAGTCACACCATCAGCGCTTGTTTTGCGCGATCCGGCGTAAGCGGTCTAAAAAAAGCGGACACATGCGTCACCGCTTGCTCTTGGCAGAAGTCCAGCGGGTAGGACAGCCCTTGGGCCGTGCGATCAGGATTCGAGCGTGATCGCCATCGTGATCGTCTTCGCCATGCCAGGGGAAAGCGTGAAGATGCCGGGCTTGTCGGCCATTTCGCCGGTGAAGCCTTGCGGATCGGCAATGCCGTGCCACGGTTCGACACAGACGAACGCCGCGCCGGGCTTGCTCCAGATGCCGAGCATCGGGGTATCAGGGAAATCGATGCGGAGCTGCGGGCCGCTGGGCGCGCCGTAGCGGACCGACTGCGAGCGGATCTGGTCCCAGACGAGGGCGTCGGCGCTGAACAGGTTGTCTGTCAGCGCGAGCGTCCGGCCAATGAGCGGAGACGGGCGGAGTACGGGATCGATCAGGCCGTCCGTTAACTGGCGGATCGAGTCGGTTTCCTCCGCCGCGAACACGATGCAATGGTCTTCGCGCGGGTGGCCATAGGGCAGCGGCCAGGCGAAGGCGGGGTGGAAACCGAAGCTCGCCGGGAGCGTCCGGTCGGTTTCGCGATTTTCGATCTCGATCGTGATCGACAGCGTGGCATCGTCGATGTCGTAGCGGGCGCGCAGCGCGAAGGCGCGGGGATAGACCGCGCGGGTTTCGGCGCTGTCCTCGAGCAGGAATACCGCCTTGCTGGCGCTTTGTTCGACCAGCGTGAAGGCGCTGCGGCGCGCGAAGCCGTGCTGC